>JAJYPY010000109.1 GCA_021794995.1 Actinomycetes bacterium
CAACTGTCTCGGGGACGCGCCGCCCGAGCTCGCGCAGGACATCTTCTTCCAGGGGATCCACCTGACCGGTGGCGGAGCGCTCTTGCGCGGCATGTCGCAACGGCTAGCGGACGCCACGGCAGTCCCGGTGCATCTCGTCGAGATGCCCCTCGAATGCGTCGCGCTCGGCGCGGGGCGCTGCATCGAGGCGTTCGACAGGCTCCAGCCGCTCTTTGCCGCCGCCGAGCGCTGAACCCGGGGCTGGGTGTGCCTTACTGCCCGGCGAGAGGTTCGGGGCCTGCGGCAGAGTCGGGATCCACGTCCAAGAGGATCTCGGCGACCTCGCGCACCTGCCAGTCGCGGTCGCGCGCGCTGCGCCGAAGCGCGTCGGCCACCACCTCACCGTCGAACGCCGCGAGCGCGACCACCGCGCGGCGGCGCACCGTGGGGCGGTCACCGAGCGCGTGGAGGACCGCGGCGAGCCCTGCCCGGTCGCCGATGCTGCCGAGCGCCGCCACGGCGGCTTCTCGTGCGCGGGTGTCACCGTGCTCGCGTACGGTGCGCGACAGGTCGGCGATGGCACCGGCTGTGGCGAGCTCGCCCAGGGCCCAGCAGGCAGCTTCGACCACGAGGGGGTCCGCGTCGCCGAGCGCGCGGCGAAGCGCCACGCCGATCGACGCGCGAGGCGGTCGTGACGACGCGAGGTCGCACGCTCGCCGCCGGACTGCGGGATCCGGGTCCCCGAGTGCGCGCTCCAAGGTGGTGTCGTCGAGGGCACCTGCCCGCGCGAGCGCGCCGAGGGCGACATCGCGCACCCGGGCATCTGGCGAGGTCACGCCCCTGCGGGCGGTCTCCGAGTCCCCGCGGTGACCGGCGAGCACCACGTCGACAAGGCGAACCGGGCGGTCCATGGCAGGATCGTCCCCCACCAGCCGAGTATGTCCGAGCACGATCCTCCCCGCACGGCACTGCCTGCCACCATCGGTGCCCCCCTCGGGGAGCCCCGAGCGACACGTCGCGGCGCGCGAACCACGGGTCGCCCACCGGGCGTGTGGCGCGTGCGGCGACGCTGGGTCGTCGTCGTTGCCCTCGCCGTCCTCGTGTTGGTTGCGTGCGTCGTGGCCGACCACGTCGACCTCGCCTACTACGAGCTCACGCCCGGGGTCGCCCAGCCCGTGGCGCCCCTCGTGAAGGTCCCCCCTGGCCGGGGGCACCGGGTGCACGGCCAGGTGCTGCTGACCGACGTCTTCATCACACAGGTCACCGCGCTCAGCTACGTCTTTGACGTCTTGCGGGGGAACTCCCAGATGCTGCCCGTCACCACAGTGCTCGGGCCAGCGACGCCGCCGTCCCAGCTGCTATCCCAGGGTTATCTCGAGATGGAGCAGTCGCAGGAGGCGGCCAAGGCCGCCGCGCTGACCCGACTCGGCTACGACGTGAAGGCCCACAACTCGGGCACGGTGGTCTTCTCGGTCGTGCCCGGCACGCCAGCCGCCAACGTCCTCGCCATCGGGCAGATCGTCACGTCCGTCGACGGGCGAGCCACCCCCGACGCGTGCGCGTTCGCCCAAGCGCTGGCGCTTCGTCACCCCGGCCAGCAGGTGGACCTGTCCGTGGAGCGATCCAGCGTGAACTCGCGCGCGGTGATGGTCCCCGGCCCGATCGTGCACGAGCGGGTGCGCCTCGGCCGGTGGCCGACGTCGGTACCGCACCCCGTCGCGACATCGGCATGCCCAGGGACCGGGTGGCACACACAGGGGTTCTTGGGCGTGCAGGCCGAGACGCAGGTGGACTTCCATTTTCCGTTCGCGATCACGCTGCGGACCACATCGATCGGCGGCCCCTCGGCAGGCTTGGCGATGACCCTGGGTATCCTCGACACCTTGTCGGGCTCCGATCTCACGGGCGGTCACACGATCGCCGCGACCGGGACCATCGCCCCGACAGGCGCCGTCGGCGCGGTGGGCGGTGTCCCCGAGAAGACGGTGGCCGTCGAGCGGGCCGGTGCGACCGTCTTCTTCGTGCCTGCCACACAGGTCGCGACAGCGCGGTCGAAGGCGACGCCCTCCCTCGAGGTGTACGGCGTGCACTCGTTGGGCCAGGTGCTCTCGGACCTGCGCCGCCTGGGTGGTGTGGTCCCGCCCCCCCCGACCTCGCACGGGTCGTAGTCTTTGCGCAGTGTCTGACGATCACCCCATTATCTCGACGTCTCGCGTCCCCGCGAGCGACATCCCCCGGCGGTCCTTCGCCACGGTGCGCAGAGGTTTCGATCCAGACGAAGTGCGCGCGTTTCTCGAGCTCGTTGCCAAGGAGCTCGAAGCAGCAGAGCACCGTGAGCAGGAACTTCTGCACGAGCTCAGCGCCGCTGAGGAGCGGGCACGTCACCCTGTCATCGACGAGAGCGTTCTCACGTCGGCGCTCGGCCAACACAGTGCCGCGGTGCTGCGCGGCGCGCACGAAGAGGCTGCTCGGGTCCTCTCCCAGGCGGAGGAGACCGCCGCCACCATGACCCGGGAGGCGCAGCACATGGCCACCGAGACCCAGGTCAACGCCGAGTCGTCGGCGGCGGAGCGCATCGCCGAGGCCGAGCTCGAGGCGAACGCGGTGCGTCAGCAGGCGCGCGACGAAGCGGTCGCCGTCCTCGAAGCGGCGCGCCAGGAGGGAGAGACGCTCGTCGAGCGGGCACGCGACCATGGCAGGTCCATGCTCGACCAGGCTCAGGAGGCGCGTCGACGCGTGCTGGCCGACATGGCGCAGCGCAGGCGTCTCGTCACCGAGCAAATCGAGCAATTCCGCGCCGCCCGCGACGAGATCGCGGGATCGGTGGTCGGAGTCCGGCGATCGCTAGACCGGATCGTGGAAGACCTCTCACGGGCCGACGACGCGGCGCGCGCTGCAGCGGTGAGCGCAGCGCGCCCACATGCGGCCGAGGTCCCCGAGTCGGTGCTGGTCGAAGAGGGAGAGCGCGCTGCCGCCGCGCTGGCAGAGGCGGCAGATGCGGTCGAGGCGGCCCCGGCGGCTCCGGCGGCCCCGGCGGCCCCGCACCGCAGCGAGCGCCCCGGAAGCTTCGAGCATGCGGAGGGCTTCTGGGATGCGGAGGAAGGCCCCAATCCCGCACATGCCGAGCCGCCATCAGAGGCGCCCAAGACGACGCTGCGGTTCGACGACATCGCCACGGTCGTCCCGCCGGGCAGCGAAGTCGTCGATGTGCACCCCTGGGCGGGTAGCTCCGGAGAAGAGGCGGCGCCGGCACCCGACGTCTCGGCGGCTGTCGCGGTGCACGACTGGGAGAATGAGCCGTCGCTGATCAGAGATCCGCTGGTCGACGACGCGTCCGAGCAAGTCGGTGCGATCGGGCCGTCTTCGGGCGACCCCGCGCACGGCACCTCCGACGTCGACGGACTGTTTGCCCGACTACGGGCACGCCAGGTCGCAGACGACGTGTCCGTAGCTGCGGTGACGGTCATCGAGGCGGAGGGGGGTGCGGAATCACGTGATGTGCTGCATCGTGGGGGAGAGACGACGAATGCGGCAGATACGGCAGATACGGCAGATACGGCAGATGGGGCAGATACGGCAGATGGGGCAGATGGGGCGCCCGCTTCAGCCCCTGCCCGATACGGCACATCGGCGATCCGACCCGACGGCGCGCACGGCGCCGACGAAGACGCCGAGCCCTCCGCCGATGAGGCCGCGTTCGCGCATCGCTCGGCCGCATTGGACCCGATCGTCACCGCCGTGGCGCGACGTTTGAAGCGTGCGCTGCAAGACGACCAGAATCGCCTGCTGGACCTGCTGCGGCAGGGGACCGGCCAATGGAGCGACGACCTCCTCGTCGATGAGGAGTCGCAGAAAGCCTTGTACACGAAGGCGGCGAGCGGCGCGGCACGCGACGCCATGACGGCCGGGATCGCCTTCGCGCGCGCGGCGGTCGGTGGGCGTCAGGGAAAGACGCCTGCGGCTGATCCCAGAGCCGTCGACGCGGTGAGCAGCGAACTCGCGTCCACGATTGTCTCCTTGCTTCGCCGCAGGCTCGAGGGTGGTGAGATCCCCGATGCTGCCGAGCGGATCGGGGCGGCCTACCGGGAGTGGAGAGGAGAGCGCATCGAGCGCCTGGCCGAAGACGGCGTGGTCGAAGCGTTCTCCCGTGGCGTCCTCGCGGGAGCTGGGCGGCGGAGCGGGGTCCGCTGGGTGCGCAGCGACGTGGGACCAGGGTGTGCGGACTGCGAGGACAACGCGTTGGCAGGCGCGGTCGGACCGGGCGAGCCCTTCCCAACTGGGCATCTGCACCCGCCCGCGCACGCGGGGTGCCGGTGTCTCGTGCTCCCTGCTCCTTCCTGAGCTGGCGCACTGCGAGTCAGCGGTCAACTTCGTGACCGCACCCGCGCCCGTGCGAGCCGTAGGCTGCACCGGGTGCGAACGCCACAAGACGTCCCGTCGCGCGCGGCCAAGCCGCGAGGGAGCCGTGCACGCTGGTGGATCGTCGGCGCCATTGCGGTCCTCGTCGTCCTTCTCGCCTCGCTGAAGTCGCTTGCCGGCCTCTACACGGACAGTCTGTGGTTCTCCTCCGTCGGCTTCCACCGTGTGTGGTCGACGCTCATCGCTGTCAAGCTGGGACTGTTCGCCAGCTTTGGCGCAGCGTTCTTCGTCGCGCTGTGGGTCAATCTGGTCATCTGTGATCGGCTCGCGGCGCATGCACCCCCGCCCGACACCGATGACGAGCTCGTCCGCCGCTACCAGCGTGCGATCCGGCCGTACGCGGGCCGTGTCTACGCCGTTCTCTCGCTGGCCGTCGCGCTGATCGCGGCCGCGACGACGATTGGGCAGTGGAACAACTGGCTCCTCTTCACGCACGCCACCTCATTCCCGCACAAGGATCCACAATTCGGCCTGAACGACGGCTTCTACGTCTTCCGCCTCCCCTTCCTGCAGTTTCTCGTGGACTGGACCCTTGCGTCGTTGGTGGTGGTGCTCTTGCTCACGGCGCTGTTCCACTATCTGAACGGGGGGATCCACATGCGCGCGGCGCCTCGAGTGCGCCCTGTCGTGAAAGTCCACCTGTCGGTGTTGCTTGCGCTCGTGGCGCTGGGAAAGGCGGCGGGATACGTCCTGTCCCGTTATGCGCTCGATCTGTCGACCAACGGCTACGTGGAGGGCGCGGGCTACGCGGACGTGCACGCGAGGCTCCCTGCTCTCCAGGTGCTGTTTTTCGTCTCGCTGTTTTGCGCAGCGATCTTGCTCTACAACATTCGCCGGCAGGGGTGGACGTTGCCCGTCCTCGCCGTGGGAGTGTGGGCATTCGTTGCTCTCGTGATCGGCGTGATCTACCCGACCATGCTGCAGGCTCTGAAGGTCAATCCGGCCCAGAGCACGCTCGAGCGGCCCTACATCGCGCGCAACATCGCGGCGACGCGCGCCGCCTACGGCCTCGACCACATCGCGGTCTCTCGCTACGCCGACTCCACAGTGATCCCTGCGCGCACAGTGAACGCGAGCATCACAACGCTGACCAACATCCGCCTGTGGGATCCGAGCTCTACAATCTCGCTCGCGGACTTCCGGACCAAGCAGGCCATCAGCGCCTATTACACGTTCCAGACCGTCCAGGTCGATCGATACACAACATCGGGGACCCTCCGCCCCGCCATCGTGGGCGCCCGTCAGATCGACCCCACAAACCTTCCGTCGGCGAGCTGGGTGAACCAGCACCTGCAATACACGCACGGCGAGGGCATCGTGCTCGCCGAGGCGAACAGCGCGACGGCAAAGGGGAACCCCGTCTTCGCGATTAGTGACGTCCCGCCCAAGTCTGCTCCTGGATTTCCCAAGGTGCGCCAACCCGCCGTCTACTTCGGCGTCCGGCAACCCGGCTACGTGGTGGCCGACACGCGGCAGCCCGAGCTCGACAGCCAGCGGCCGACAGGAACCGACGTGGAAGGGCACTACAGCGGGCCTGGCGGCGTGAAGATGGGCTCGTTCCTCACTCGCGCTGCGTTCGCCGTCCGGCTCGGGGACCTGAACCTGCTCATCTCAAACCTGATCACGTCGCATTCGAAGATCATGTTCGTCAGGGACGTGCGCACAATGGCCCAGAAGGCCGCGCCGTTCCTGACGTTCGATTCCCAGCCGTACCCCGCGCTCGTGAATGGGCACATCGACTGGATCCTGAACGGCTATACGACGACGGCGAACTACCCCTACTCGCAGAACGCAGACACGCAGCAGGTTCCTCCGAGCTCGTCCCTCCCGTCGAGCTACAACTACGTGCGCAATTCGGTGGTTGTGGTCGTCAACGCCTACACGGGGAAGATGACCTTCTACGCGATGGACCACGATCCGATCCTTCGGGCGTACGAGTCGGCGTTCCCACAGATGTTCACCCCCGCGTCGCAGATGCCTCCCGCGATCCGCGCGCACCTGCGCTACGGCAGTGACATCTTCAGTGTGCAGGCCGCACTCTTCGGCCGGTATCACATCACGTCACCAGCGCAGTTCTACAGCGCGGGAGACGCGTGGATCGTCTCTCCTACTACCGGGGTGGGTTCTCCGAGCCAGGCGCAACTGCAGGTGACATATGTCGTCAACTCGCAGGGACAGGTGGTCAGTGGTTCCTACCGACCGATGACACCCGTCTACCAGGTGATGGCCGAGCCGGGACAGACGACACAGTCGTTCACGATCACCGACGCTTACGTTCCGGCCGGTGGGGGAGGCACGAACAGCCAGCTCCTGCGCGGGCTTCTCGTCGGCAACTCCAACCAAGGGCACTTCGGGCAGCTGCACGTGTACGAGACGCCGCCGGGCGCGAGCAAGGTTGGCCCGATCCAGGCCGACACCGAGATTGAACAGACAACCACAGTGTCGAGCAAGATCACGCTGCTGAACAAAGAAGGATCCCGCGTGCTCCTGGGCAATATCCTTCCGGTCCTCGTCGGTCATTCGGTCATCTACGTCCGCCCGCTCTACACCGTGTCGAAGACCGTTCCGCAGCCCCAGCTCAAGTACGTGATCGCCGTGCTCGGCCAACAGGTGCGCATGGAAGCGACACTCGGGGCCACGTTGAACGCCTTGCTCGGGACGACCCTCAAGAGCACAGGCGGCGTGCTGACTACAACACCCAACGCGCCGACCACCAGCCCGCCCCCCGCGTCGGGCAAGTCGTCGTCGAAGCAGGTGGCCCAGGCGAGGGCGCTCCTCGCCCAAGCTGCGGCCGATTTCTCCCAGGCGCAGGCGGACTTGAAGGCCGGCAACCTAGGGGGGTATCAGAGCGAAGTCGCAGCAGCCCAGGCGGCGACGGCAAAGGCGGACCAACTGCTCAGCGGCGGCACCGTCACATCTTCGGGATCAGCGACCAGTGCACGCGCCTCGCCGTCGGCGGGCTCCACAAGCGGCGGGACGGGCGCGCCCAGTGGATCGACCACCACGACCACCAGCAGTTTGACGGGAAGTGGGCAATCTTCCCAGACCGCGTCGGGATCGACCCGCGCGAACGCGAAGAAGAGCTCGAGTACGCATACCACGTCGTCCACGACGCAGCCGAATGAGGCCTGAGCTCGCACCTTGAGGGCGATTGTCCCAAGTCCGGGGGCGTCCATCCGCCCGACGCGGGTCGGGATTCGGCGCGATGATCGGGTAGGGCCAAGGCATCGGGCCAAGACATGAAGAAGTGGAGGCGATCCACGTGGGGCTCTTGGACAAGGTGAAGACGCAGGCCGCGACGGCGACGGCGTCGGCGACGGCGATGGCGAAAGAGGCTGCACAAAAGGGGCAGGCGAAGCTCGACGCGCTCCAGGCAAAGCGGGCGGCGGACGCGCTGCTACGCGACCTCGGCGCAGTCGTCTACGGAGAGAGATCCGGTCGCCCGGCGGCGACGGCGGCAGCGGACAGGGAGCGCTTGATCGAATCGTTGCGCGCGCACGAAGCCGAACACGGTCCTATCGATCTCGGCCCGGAAGTGGACACCGACGGCGCCGACGACTGACGTTCGACCTAGGGCCGGGCCGCGGACCGGGATGGCCCGCCTCGGCGCGGCGGCCGCCATCGGACGCTGGCACACCTCACGTGCCACGAATTGTCGAACGCGACGGGCCCGTGGCGCACCGCACCCCTGACTGCTACAGTTGATGCTTCACCGCGGGGTGGAGCAGTCTGGTAGCTCGTCGGGCTCATAACCCGAAGGTCGCGGGTTCAAATCCCGCCCCCGCCACCACGACCGCTGGTCAGGCGCGCACCTCGTGCAGGGGTGCAGGCGCCTGACCAGCGGTTTCTTGTTCCGGCGCTCGTCGGAGATGCGCGTTTCTCGGGTGTTTTTCTCGGGGCCTTATCAACGCTGCGTACGCATGCGTGTGCAGGGTGTGCGCGACGAGATGTGGCTGGTGAGCTGCGACTTCGGGCCGGCCGGCACGTCGATGTCGTCGCCCGAAGCACTCTTGCGTGTGCACGCATAGGGCATGCGTACGCACTGCACTGATCAGCACGATGTCG
>JAJYPY010000110.1 GCA_021794995.1 Actinomycetes bacterium
GCCCGCACGGCGTGCGCGAGCTTGCCGCCGCGGTCCGAAGCGGGGCGCGCTCCGCGCGGTCGGTCGCCGACGCCGCCCTCGCCGACATCTCGGCGCGCGACCCCGAGCTGCACGCCTTCTTGTACGTCGCCGCCGACGAGGCACGTGCAGCTGCCGACGCCATCGACGAGTCGGTGCGCGCCGGGCGGGACCCCGGACCGCTCGCCGGGGTGCCCGTCGCGCTGAAGGACAACCTGTGCACCCGCGGCATCCCGACCACGTGCGCGTCCAAGATCCTCCAAGGGTGGCGCCCTCCCTACGACGCCACCGTCGTCAGCCGCCTGCGCGATGCCGGCGCGGTCGTGATCGGAAAGACCAACCTCGACGAGTTCGCCATGGGGTCGTCGACCGAGAATTCGTCCGCAGGCCCGACCCGGCACCCCATGGACCCCACCCGCGTGCCCGGTGGCTCGTCGGGCGGCTCGGCCGCGGCGGTCGGGGCAGGGTTCGTGCCGCTTGCGCTCGGGTCGGACACCGGCGGATCGGTCCGTCAGCCTGCCGCGCTCTGCGGGACCGTGGGCATGAAGCCGACGTACGGTGTGGTTTCGCGCTACGGGCTGGTCGCCTTTGCCAGCTCGCTCGACCAGATCGGTCCTCTTGCTCGCTCGGTCGCCGACGCCGCGTTGCTCCTCGAAGTGATCGCGGGGCACGACCCGATGGACAGCACGTCGCTCGACCTCCCGGCGCCCCGGGTCTCGGAGTTCTTGACAGAGGGCGTCTTTGGACTGCGCGTGGGGGTCTGCAACGAGCTCGTCGAGGGGACCGCCCCTGACGTCGCGGGTCGGGTCCGCGAGGCGGCCGAGGACCTCGCCCGGGCCGGGGCGCTCGTCGAGGAGGTGTCGGTGCCCGAGATCCGCTTCGGGCTCACCGCGTACTACCTGATCGCTCCTGCCGAAGCGTCGTCCAACCTCGCTCGCTACGACGGTGTGCGCTACGGCCTGCGGGTCGACGCGCCGGACGTCGCGGCGATGAACACCGCGACGCGCACGGCGGGGTTCGGGCCCGAAGTGAAGCGCCGGATCATGCTCGGGACCTACGCGCTCTCGGCGGGCTACTACGACGCGTACTACGGCAAGGCGCAGCGGGTGCGCACCCTCATGATCGAGGCGTTCCGCCGCGCGTACGAGCGGGTGGACGTGCTCATTGGCGCGACGGCGCCGACGACGGCGTTCGCGCTCGGTGAACGCGTGGCGGACCCGCTGACCATGTACATGTCCGACGTGTGCACGATCCCGTCCAACCTCACCGGCGACCCCGCGATCAGCGTGCCGTTCGGGACCGGCGACGACGGCCTCCCTGTCGGCGTGCAGATCCTCGCCCCCGCGCTCGAAGAGGTGCGGATGTTCCAGGTCGCGGCCGCCCTCGAGCGCGCGGCCGCGCCGCGCGCACTTCGAGGTGGACGATGACGGGGTCGGGCCCGGGCAGGGTGGATCGCGCGTGGGAGACCGTGGTGGGCCTGGAAGTCCACTGTGAGCTCAGGACCGAGACGAAGCTCTTCTGCGCCTGCAAGAACGCGTTCGGCGACGAACCGAACACCAACGTCTGCCCGGTCTGCCTCGGGCTCCCCGGCTCGCTCCCGGTGCTGAACGCCTTTGCGGTCGAGCTCGCCATGCGGATCGGCACCGCGCTCGGCTGCGAGGTGCGCCGATCGTCGTTCCACCGGAAGAACTACTTCTATCCCGACATGCCCAAGGACTACCAGATCAGCCAGTACGACGAGCCGATCAACGTGGGCGGCGGCCTCGACCTCCCAGACGGCAGCCGCGTGGGCATCGTGCGCGCGCACATCGAAGAGGACACCGGAAAGACCGTCCACCAGGGCGAGTCGGGTCGCATCCACGGGGCCGACTACGCGCTGGTCGACTACAACCGCGCCGGCGTGCCGCTGGTGGAGATCGTGAGCGAGCCAGACATCCGCTCTGCGACACAGGCGCGCGCCTACGTGACAGAGCTGCGTGCGGTCCTCGTCGCGACCGGCGCCTCCGACGGCCGCATGGAAGAAGGGTCGCTGCGTGTCGACGCCAACGTCTCGGTCCGCCCCCGGGGCGCGACGGCGTACGGCACCCGCTGCGAGATCAAGAACCTGAACTCGCTGCGCTCCCTCGGCCGGGCGATCGAGCACGAGGCGGCACGCCAGATCGCCCTCCTCGAGGCTGCCGGCACCGTCGTCCAGGAGACGCGGCACTGGGACGAGGAGGCCGGCCGCACCGTGCCGCTCCGCTCGAAGGAGGAGGCGTTCGACTACCGCTACTTCCCCGAGCCCGACCTCGTCCCACTTGTGCCCGACGCCGACTGGCAGGCGCGTGCGGCAGGCGACGTCGGGCTGCTGCCCGCCGCACGACGGGCGCGCCTCGTCGAGCTGGTCGCCGCGTCGGCCGCGCCGACCCCCCAGCAGACCGACCAGGTGCACGTCGTCGTCGCCCAGGGGCTCGACGAGCTCGTGGTCGCGGCCGCCCGTGCCGGTGCCCCCGCGGAGCTCGCGCTCGTCCGGGCGGCGAACGAGCTCGCGGCCAACCTCGACGCGGCGTTGCGGATCGAGGCGGGCGCGTTCGCCTCGCTGGTGACGATGGAATCCGAGGGTGCGCTCACCCCCACGCAGTCCAAGGCGGTCCTCGCCGAGATGCTCGCTGCTGGGGGCGACCCTGCGGCGATCGCGGCGGCAAAGGGCTTCGAGGCCCTGTCGGAGGACTCGTTGAGTGGAGCCGTGCGCGAGGTGGTCGAGGCGCATCCCGACGAGTGGGCGCGCTTCGTGGCCGGCGAGGAGAAGCTCGCCGGGTTCTTCACCGGCCATGTCATGCGGGCGACCGGGGGGAAGGCCGATGGGAAGGCCGTCGCCGCCGAGCTCAGGCGGCTGCGCCCTTCACCGTGATCGGGTGGGCCGTGAGCGGGAGGGCCGTGAGCGGGAGGGCCTGAGCGGGCGGGCCGTGAGCGCCCGGGCCGCCCGTGCGGCGCCCGGCGCGGAGCCGGCCCTACAGTCTCGGCCATGACCAACCCGAGCGAGGCTGCCGAGCGGCCAGGTATGAAGCCCCGGAGCTACGAAGTCACCGAAGGCCCGCAGCGGGCCCCGGCCCGCGCCATGCTGCGCGCCGTCGGGATGACCGACGCCGACTGGGACAAGCCGCAGGTGGGTGTCGCCTCGAGCTGGAACGAGGTCACCCCCTGCAACCTCCCGCTCGACCGGCTCGCCAAGCGGGCGAAGGACGGCGTGCGGGCGGCGGGAGGGTTTCCGTTCGAATTCGTCACGATCGCCGTCTCCGACGGCATCTCGATGGGCCACGAAGGCATGCGCGCGTCGCTCGTGAGCCGCGAGGTCATCTGCGACTCCATCGAGACGATGATGCACGCCGAGCGCTTCGACGCCCTCGTCACGTTCGCCGGCTGCGACAAGTCGCTCCCGGGCATGCTGATGGCGGCTGCCCGGGTGAACCTTCCGAGCGTGTTCTTGTACGGGGGCACGATCCTCCCCGGTCACCTCCCCGACCACCTCGACGACCGTGCCCTCGACGTCGTGAGCGTCTTCGAAGCCGTCGGCGCCCACGCCGTGGACGCCCTGAGCGACGACGAGCTCGCGCTGATCGAGCGCCACGCGTGCCCGACGGAGGGATCGTGCGCGGGCATGTTCACCGCCAACACGATGTCCTCGGTCGCCGAGGCACTCGGCATGTCGCTCCCCGGCAGCGCCTCGGCGCCGGCGGTCGACCCGCGCCGCGACGCGCTCGCCTACGACTCGGGCCGGGCAGTCGTCGCCTTGCTCGAGGCCGGTATCCGCCCGCGACAGATCATGACCAGGCCGGCGTTCGAGAACGCCATCGCGGTCGTCATGGCGCTCGGCGGATCGACGAACGCGGTGCTCCACCTCATGGCGATCGCCCACGAGGCGCGCGTGGACCTCTCGCTCGACGACTTCAACCGGGTGGCCGCACGGGTGCCGCACCTCGCCGACACGAAGCCCCACGGCCGGTTCCACATGGTCGACGTGGACCGCGTCGGCGGCGTGCCGGTGGTGATGCAAGAGCTGCTCTGGGCCGGGCTCCTCGACGGGGACTGCCTCACCGTCACCGGGCGCACGGTCGCCGAGAACCTGGCCTCGATCGCACCCCCGCCCCCCGACGGCGTCGTCGTGCGGCCGCTCACCGATCCGTTGCATGCCCAAGGTGGCATCGCGATCCTGAAGGGGTCGCTCGCGCCCAACGGATCGGTCGTGAAGGTCGCCGGTATCGACGAGGCGCGCTTCGAGGGGACCGCCCGCGTCTTCGACGGCGAGCAGGGGGCACTCGACGCGATCCTGGCCGGGACGATCGCACCGGGGTCGGTCGTGGTCATCCGCTACGAGGGGCCCAAGGGCGGTCCCGGGATGCGTGAGATGCTCGCCGTGACGGGGGCGATGAAGGGGGCCGGGCGCGGGAGCGACTGTGCGCTCGTGACCGACGGGCGCTTCTCCGGGGGAACCCACGGCCTGTGCATCGGCCACGTGGCGCCCGAGGCCGTCGACGGCGGGCCGATCGCGCTCGTCGCCGACGGGGACCTGATCCGCATCGACGTCGACGCACACCGCGTCGACCTCGTCGTGTCCGACGCCGAGCTGGCGCGCCGGCGTGCGGAGCTCAAGCCGTTCGCGCCCCGGTACACCACGGGCGTGCTCGCCAAGTACGCGCGCCTCGTCACGGGCGCAGAGCGCGGCGCGGTCACCGAGCCATAGCCGGGCGAGCCGTCGCCCGCCCGGCGGGGGCCGCCGCGCCGGTGCGGTGGCACCGGGCGCGGTTCCATGCCATACTGCTCGGACCATGTCCGTCACTGCCACCCGCGCAGCTTTCGCAGCACTGGTACTGATCCTCTAGGCGCGCGGCTGCCCACAGCCGTGCGCCGACCGACCTCCCTTCGGGGAGGTCGTTGCAATTTCCTGGCACCTGCACGAACCGTTCGGAGATACGAGATGCAGCTCACCGGAGCGCAAGCCCTCATCAAGAGCCTCGAGATGCAAGGCGTGGAGGTCATGTTCGGCCTCCCCGGAGGCGCGATCCTGCCCGTCTACGACCCGATCCTCGACTCGTCGATCCGCCACGTCCTCGTCCGTCACGAGCAGGGGGCGGGCCACATGGCCGAGGGGTACGCACTCGCCACGGGACGGCCGGGGGTCGCCATCGTCACGAGCGGGCCGGGGGCGACGAACATCGTCACCGCGTTGTCGAACGCGTACATGGACTCGACGCCGCTCGTCGTGGTCACCGGCCAGGTGCCGACCGCGGCGATCGGCACCGACGCCTTCCAGGAGTGCGACATCACGGGCGTCACGATGGGGATCACCAAGCACAACTGGCTGGTCCAGTCCGCGCAGGACATCCCCGACGTCGTGGCGTCCGCGTTCCACATCGCGACGACCGGGAGGCCCGGACCGGTCCTGATCGACGTCCCCAAAGACGTCTCGTTCGCGCCGATGGAGTGGTACTGGCCCGACACGTTGGACCTTCCTGGCTACCGGGTGCCGGGCCCACCCGGGCGCGGTGAGATCGATGCCGCGCTGGCGCTGATCGCGGCGGCCGAGCGCCCCGTCATCTACGCCGGGGGCGGGCTCCTGAAAGCGCGGGCTGCCGAGGTGTTGCGCGCGTTCGCGGAGCGGACGGGGTTCCCCGTGGTGACGACGCTCATGGCACGGGGCGTCTTCCCCGACTCCCACCCGCAATGCCTCGGGATGCCGGGCATGCACGGCAACTACACGGCGGTCACCGCCATGCAGCGCGCCGACCTCCTGATCGCCCTCGGCGCCCGCTTCGACGACCGGGTGACCGGGCGCGTCGACGCCTTCGCACCCGACGCGAAGATCCTCCATGTCGACATCGACCGCGCCGAGCTGCACAAGGTGCGCCACGCCGACGTCGCGATCGCCGGCGACTGCAAGGTGGTCATCGACGCGCTCATGCGCGCCGCCGCGCCGGCCCTGCGGCGCGCAGACTCGGTCCTCGCGTCGGCGTGGTGGGAGGAGCTTCGGCGCACCCAGCGAGAGTTCCCGCTCCACTACGAGCCTGCCGACGGACCGCCGGTCAAGCCGCAGATGGTGGTCGAGACGCTGCGCGACCTGTCCCCCGAGGACACGATCGTCGCCTCGGGCGTCGGCCAGCACCAGATGTGGGCGTCGCAGTACTGGCGGTTCGATCACCCCTATACCTGGGTGAACTCCGGCGGGGCGGGCACGATGGGGTTCGCGGTGCCTGCCGCGATCGGCGCCAAGGTCGGACGCCCCGACCGGACCGTGTGGGCGATCGATGGCGACGGCTGCTTCCAGATGACCGCACAGGAGCTCGTCACCGCGGCGGCGGAGCGGATCCCGATCAAGGTCGCGATCTTGAACAACGCGTATCTCGGCATGGTGCGCCAGTGGCAGGAGATGTTCTACGGCGAGCGCTACTCCGAGGTGTACCTGTCTCCTGACCTTCCCGACTACGTGAAGTGGGCCGAGGCGATGGGTGCGGTGGGGATCCGGGCGGAGTCGCCCGACGAGGTCGCGCCCGCGATCGAAAAGGCGAACGCGATCGACGACCGCCCGGTGGTCGTCGACTTCCGCACGGACGCGTTCGAAAAGGTGTACCCCATGGTGCCCGCGGGCGCGTCCAACGACGACATCGTGCTGCACCCTGCCCACGACGGGCGCGTGCGATGACCGACGCCAGGGGCAGCGGCGGGGGAGGCGGACGCGTGGCGGGCGTTCCCGCGGTGCGCCACCACATCCTCACGGTCCTCGTCGAGAACAAGGCCGGCGTGCTCGCCCGCGTCGCAGGGCTGTTCTCGCGACGCGGGTACAACATCTTCTCGCTGGCAGTCGCGCCGACCGACGACGACCGCTTCAGCCGCCTCACCATCGTGGTCGACGTCGAGTCCGCCCCCCTCGAGCAGATCGTCCAGCAGCTCGACAAGCTCGTGAACGTCGTGACGATCTCCGAGCTCGCCCCCTCCGACGCGGTCCAGCGCGAGTTGCTGCTGGCGACCGTCGAGGCGGAGCCGGCGGCACGGTCCCAGGTCATCCAGCTCGTCGGGGTCTTCGGCGGCGAGGTGCTCGACGTGGGCGCGACCAGGCTCACCGTGATGCTCGCCGGGCCGCCTGACAAGCTGGACGGCTTCGAGGGCCTCCTCGAGACCTACGAGGTCGTCGACCTGCAGCGGACCGGGCTCGTCGCACTCCCCAAGATCGATCGGGAACCGCCCCCGAGGCGGCGGCTGTCTGCGGTCGCGTCGGCGCCGGTGCAGGTGCCGGCGCCCACGGCAGGCTGACGTCCCGAGCGATCCGACAGCTCCCACCGACACAGGCAAGACTGCACAGACCGACCCGAAAGGAACCCGACGCGCAATGGCCACCTTGTACTACGAGAACGACGCCGATCCGACCCTCATCCACGCCCGCAAGGTCGCCGTGCTGGGGTACGGATCGCAGGGGCATGCCCACGCTCGGAACTTGACCGAATCGGGCGTCGACGTACGCGTCGGGCTGCGCACAGGCTCGTCGAGCCGGCGCAAGGCCGAGGAGGCGGGGCTGCGCGTCACCACCGTGGCCGACGCGGTGAAGGAGTCCGACGTCATCGTCCTCCTCCTTCCAGACACCGAGCAGCAGTCGGTGTACGACACCCAGATCGCACCGCACCTCTCCGCGGGCGACTGCCTCATGTTCGCCCACGGGTTCAACATCCGCTTCGGGCAGATCGTGCCGCCGCCCGACGTCGACGTCGCGATGGTGGCGCCCAAGGGTCCCGGACACCTCGTCCGTCGCACCTACGCCGAGGGTGCCGGCGTGCCCAGCCTCGTTGCGGTGCACCAGGACGCCACGGGCTCCGCCCACGCCCTCGCCCTGTCGTACGCGCACGCCATCGGGGCGACGCGCGCCGGGGTGCTCGACACGACCTTTGCAGAAGAGACCGAGACCGACCTCTTCGGCGAGCAAGCGGTGCTGTGCGGGGGGATGACCGCGCTCGTGATGGCGGGCTATGAAACCCTCGTGGAGGCCGGCTACCAGCCCGAGTCCGCCTACTTCGAATGCCTGCACGAGATGAAGCTCATCGTCGACCTCATGTACGAGCAGGGGATCGCAGGCATGCGCTACTCGATCTCGGACACCGCCGAGTACGGGGACCTCACCCGCGGTCCGCGCGTGATCGACGAGCACGTGCGCGCCGAGATGCGCCAGATCCTCTCGGACATCCGCGACGGGTCGTTCGCCCAGGAATGGATCGAGGAGAACCGCGCCGGTCGTCCGCAGTTCACCAAGCTGCGCGAGGACGGCAAGCAGCACCCGATCGAGCAGGTGGGCGCCGACCTCCGGGCGATGATGCCATTCGTCGCCGCGGGGCGCGAGCGCGTCGAGGACGCATCGGGCGGCTGACGGCGCGGGCGGCTGACGGGGCGGGCGGCAGG
>JAJYPY010000111.1 GCA_021794995.1 Actinomycetes bacterium
CAAGTTGGTGATCTTCGTGCTGTCGATTGCCGCCTCGCTCATCGTGCAGAACCTGCTCGAACTCGGCTTCGGCGGCACGTACGTCAACTACCGGACCTCGGTGAGCCCCCCGCACCATGTCGGGCCGTTCCTGTGGACGACGCTCGACATCGAGACGATGCTCGTGGCGGTCGTCATCTTGCTGGCGCTGCACTTCATGATCCGCCGCACCCGCTTCGGGAAGGCGCAGCGGGCCGTCGCGGACGACCTGCTCCTCGCCAGGACCACCGGGATCGGCGCCGAGCGGATCATCAGCCTCACCTGGGTGCTCGACGGGGCGATCGCCGGACTCGCAGGGATGTTCCTCGCGCTCCAGGTGGGCACCTTCACACCGATCTTGGGGTTCGGGTATCTGCTGGTGATCTTCTCCGCCGCCATCGTCGGAGGCATCGGCCGGATGTACGGCGCGATGATTGGATCCCTCATTATCGGTATCGTGATGGAGGTGAGTGCCCTGTACATCAACCCCTCCTATAAAGAGACGATGGCGTTCCTCATCCTTGTCGTGGTCCTCCTGTTCCGACCTCAGGGGATCGTGTCCGCTCTCTCGGAAGGGTAAGTCCGACAATGGCCTACTTCGTCACGGTAGCCACCGTCGGCGCCATCACCGCGATCCTGTGCCTCGGGGTGAACATCTCGTGGGGCTGGGTCGGACAGATCGACCTCGCGTACTACGCCTACGTGGCAATCGGTGCCTACGGGGCGCTGGCCCTGGAGCTGCCGAAGGCGCATCCCACCGCCACGACAACCAACAGCTACCTCCTCGGCCTGCACTGGCCGTTCATCCCGTCGCTGATCGGCGCGACGGCGATGGGAGGTGTGGCGGCGTTGATCGTCGGGACCATCGCGCTGCGCCGATTGCGAGGCGACTACATCGCCATCATCACGGCGTGCGCCGCGCTCATGCTGACGGCGGTGCTCAGCCAGGACAACAAGCTGGTCGGCGGCTACATCGGGATGTACGGGCTGACCGAGCCGCTGAACTCGGTGCTCAAGCTCGGCCCCACAGGCTATTCGTACTTCTATCTCGGCCTGTGCCTGTTCGCACTGCTGGTCGTCTACCTGGTGCTCGAGCGCATCTACCGCAGCCCCTTCGGCCGGTCCCTCCGCGCAGTGCGCGAGAACGACCTCGCGGCGGCGGCCTTCGGCCGGAACCTGTTCTCGCTCCGGCTGCGGGCGTACGCGCTCGGCGGCGCTGTGGGCGCGTTCGGCGGCGCCCTGTTCGCCAACTACCTCGAGGCGTGGAACCCGGCGTCGTGGAGCCTGTTGGAGGTGACCCTCTTGATCGCCGGTGTCGTGGTCGGCGGTCGGGCCAACTCGAGAGGCGTGATCATTGGCTCGGTCATCATCGAGTCGATCCTCCCCGAGGTGAGCCGCCTCTTCCCATTGCTCACGTCGAACACGTCGATCGGGCCCTCGGTGGCCTCCATCCTCGGCGCGGGAGGCATCATCATCATGTTGCGGTTCCGTCCCGGCGGCATCCTGCGAGAACGCAGGACCACCGATCGCGGTCCGGCCGTCAGCCTTCCTGCCGGCGCTGCGACGCTGACAATGGCGGAGAGCACCGATGGCTGAGCCGCAGACGCTGCCGCTGCTCGAGGTGCGCGGGCTCCGCAAGCACTTCGGAGGCGTGAAGGCAGTCGACGGGTGTGACTTCAGCGTTGCCCACGGCGAGCTGATCGGTCTGATCGGCCCGAACGGCGCAGGGAAGTCCACCGTGATCGAGCTCTTGAGCGGTCTGGTCAAGCCGGACGCGGGCACGATCGTCTTCGACGGGCACGAGATCCAGGGACTCGCGCCTCACAAGATCTTCGCCTCAGGCCTTGCCCGCTGTTTCCAGCTGGCCAAGGAGTGGCCGCTCCTCT
Organism: Actinomycetes bacterium; assembly: GCA_021794995.1. Lineage (GTDB taxonomy): Bacteria > Actinomycetota > Acidimicrobiia > Acidimicrobiales > RAAP-2 > JAJYVT01. The sequence continues at coordinate 1,905 of JAJYPY010000111.1, forward strand.
CGGTCCTGGAGAACCTCCTCATTGCTATCCCGCCCGACGGGAAGGACACGATCCTGCACGCCTTCACCTCGCCGCGGCAATCGCGCGCCGCCGAGAAGGCAGCCCGGGAACGTGCGCTCGAGGTGGCGGAGCAGTACCGCCTCTACCCCCTGCGCAACGACTACGCCTATACCTTGAGCGGTGGCCAGAAGCGCCTCTTGGAGTTTGCGAGGATCGCGCTGGCGCGTCCGAAACTGGCCCTGCTGGACGAGCCGATGGCCGGCGTCAACCCCGTCCTGCAGACCCAGATCGAGGCCGGCATTCGCAACCTGCTCGCGGGCGGGACGACCGTCTTGCTGGTCGAGCACAACCTCGGGTTCGTCGAGCGCCTCTGCGACCGAGTGATCGTCATGGTGGCGGGGCGCGTCGCAGCGGTGGGCTCGATGGCCGAGCTGCGCGAGAACACGATTGTGCAGGACGCGTATCTAGGGGGGACGAGTGTCGCGTGAAGCTGGAGACGACGGTGGTCCGACGCCTGCCGTGCGGGGACCCCTCGTGAGCGACGCGTCGCCGCCTTCGACGGGCCCGGACGCCGAGGGCCCCACGTTGCGCGCCGAAGGGCTGACGGTCGGCTATGGCGGGGCGCCGGTGGTGCAGGACGTCACCATCCGCGCGCGCCCTGGGCAGCTCACGGCGATCGTGGGACCCAACGGTGCGGGGAAGTCGACGCTCCTGAAGGGCATCGCGGGCGTCTTGCGCTGCTCGAGCGGCAGGACGCTTCTGGGCAGTGACGACGTGACCAACCTCTCCTCGGAGCGGCTCATCCGTCTCGGCATCTCCTACGTCCCGCAGGTGTCCAACGTGTTCCCTTCGCTGACGGTTCGAGAGAACCTCGAGATGGGCGCGTACATCGTGCGGACGCACATCAAAGAGCGCATCGACGAGCTCTGCACAATGTTCCCAGACCTGAAGAGCTCCGTACACCGCCCGGCGCGGACCCTGAGCGGCGGCCAGCGGATGATGCTGGCGCTCGCTCGAGGGCTGATGGTCCACCCCAAGGTCCTCCTCCTCGACGAGCCGACGGCAGGGCTCGCTCCGATGGTCGTGGATCTCGTGTGGGAGCACGTGCTCGCGATCAGGGCGTCTGGGCCGGCGGTCTTGGTCGTCGAGCAGAACACCCGGCGGTCTCTGCGTGACGCCGACTGGGGCTACGTGCTCACGAACGGCAAGAACAACCTCGAAGGGCCCGGGCCGGAGCTACTCGCTGACAAGGATCTCGTCCGTCTCTACATCGGAGGTTGACCGGCTGACCACGCGCACCGGGAGCGTCGCACCACGACGAAGCAGAAGTAGAAGAAGCAGTCACCAGGCAATTCATGGATCATCACACACGTATGGAGGTCACAATGCATCAGACGCCTAGACGGAAGCGGTATTTGGTGGGGGGAGGTGTTGCGGCAATGGCCATGCTCATGCTGGTCGGCACCTTGGCAAGCGGCGCCATCGCAGGCGCCTCCCCCAAGAAGGGGAAGGTGCACTTCCACGGCACCGTCCACTTCACCGCCATCGGCCCGCTCACCGGGGCCTACTCTGCGCTCGGCATCCCGATCGTCGAAGGGACGAAGACCGCGGCCTACCTGATCAACAAGGCAGGTGGCATCCTCGGAAAGAAGCTGGTCGTCGATCCTGTGGACACCAAGGGCGACCCCGCTGACGCGGCGACGGCCCTGCAGCAGGAGATCGCGATCAACCACCCGAAGGCGCTGATCGGCCCGATCACCCTGGAGATCCACGGTGTCGAACCGATCTTCACCAGGTTCAAGATCCTCGACGGGTGGAACGGTGGCACACCGGCGTTCGTCCACAACACGAACAAGTACCTCTGGCGGTGCAACCCTTCGGACACACAGCAGACCCTCGCGATCGCCGGCTATGCGGCCCAGAAGAAGTACAGGACCGCCGCGATGCTCTTCACGACGTCTGCCGCCTCGCAGAGCTTCGAGCCCATCATCGCTTCGGCCTACAAGAAGCTCGGTGGAAAGATCGTGGCGACCGAGTCGATCTCGGCTGGTCTCTCGACATACAGCTCGGAGGCGAGCGCGCTGATCAGCAAGCACCCACAGGTCGTCTTCACGCAGATGACACCCCCGACGGCGGCCGCGTTCTTCAAGAACCTCGAGTCGCTCGGGGCGCTCAACATTCCGTTCGTCGGCACGACATTCATGGCTGGCTCGACAGTGATCCAGGCGATCGGCCCGGCGTTCTCGAAGGCCCACATGGTGGAGGTCCAGGGCAGCACAGCGATCTCCGGCGCGGGGAAGCTGTTCAAGGCGACGTACAAGAAGGTCAACGGGCACACAGTCGAGTCCGGTGCGAACTTCGCGTACGACTGCACCGTCGACTTCGCGCTGGCGATGGACAAGGCGAAGAGCTTCACAAGCCAGAAGGTGATCCGCGCGATCCCCGAGGTGTCGAACCCGCCGGGCATCAAGGTGACCACCTACGCCGCCGGCTTGGCCGACATCAAGCGCGGAAAGAAGATCAACTACACAGGCGTGAGTGGGCCGATGGACTTCAACAAGTACCACAACGTCACCGGTCCGTGGAGCGTGGTGCAAGCCACGGGGAAGCCGACAGGTACGGTGTCGGTCATCGAGACAATCACCGCGCCAGAGATGGTGGCGTACCAGCATGGCAAGGGGAAGATGTAGCGCTCTTTGAGAGCGAGCTCCACTGCGGGACGTCGGGACCCGCTCGGCTGGGAGGTGGGCGTCTTCGGACGTCCACCTCCCGGCGTGGGGCGGCCGATTTCCAGGGCGGCCGATTTCCAGTGCGGCGGACCGTGCGTCCGTGCGTACGTGCAGTGAGCATCGAACCGTTGAAGTGTCGCCAAAGAGAAGGAGCAGTCGAACAGTGACGACGTCGGGTGAGCAGGAGGCGGGCGGCGCGACGTCCCGGCCGATCGTCGGGGTGGTCGGGCTGGGCACGATGGGCGGAGCGATGGCGCAACACGTGCTCGCGGCCGGCTACGAGGTGGTCGGCCACGACGTGGATCCCGCGTCGGAGCAGCGGTTCGCGGCGGGTGGGACCGTGGCGAAGAGCGCAGCGGAGGTGGCTGGCGCGGTCGACGTGGTGATCCTGTCCCTTCCCTCCGTCGCCGCCTTCGAGGACGTCGTCTACGGTCCGCAGGGGTTGACCGCGACGAACGCGCCGCGCTGCCGGATCGTCGTCGAGACGAGCACGCTGCCCCGCGAGCTGAAGCAGGCGGCCCACGGGGAGCTGTCGGCGCACGGGCTCGAGCTCCTCGACTGTCCGATCAGCGGCACCGGTGCCCAGATGGCGGTGCGCGACGTCGTCTACTACGCCAGCGGCGACGAGCGCGCCATCGATGTGGTCGAACCCGTGCTGCAAGCCTGCGGGAGGGGCGTGTTCAGACTAGGAGCGCTCGGGAACGGCACCCGTCTCAAGCTGATCGCGAACCTCTTGGTGACCATCCACAATGCGTCTGCCGCCGAGGCGCTCGCACTCGCTCGAGCAGGAGGCATCGAGCCTTCCGATGCGCTTCCCGCGCTCGTTGCCGGGGCGGGAACCTCCCGCATGCTCGAGGTTCGGGGCCCGATGATGGTGGCAGAGGAGTACGAGCCCGCCACGATGAAGGTCCGGCTCTTCATGAAGGACGTCGGGATTATCACTGCGTTTGCCGAGGAGGTGGGGTGCACCGTGCCCGTGTTCGACGCGGCCGGCCGGCTCCACCAAGAGGCACTCGAGGCGGGCTTCGGCGAGGCGGATGCGGCGAGCGTCCACGCCGTGGTCCGCCGGCGCCGGCAGCCGACGTGAGGGGGCGTCTCCGCCTGACGTGCCGCGCGCCGCAGTGACCCCGGCTGATGCCGCGGCTGCCTTCGGGGCGGGCATCGCGGCGGGGACCATCAACACCGTCGTGGGGTCCGGGACGCTTATCACGTTCCCTGTGCTTCTCGGCCTCGGGTATGGACCGCTCGTGGCGAACGTGTCGAACTCCATCGGCCTCGTCCCCGGCGGCGTGAGCGGGGTGATCGGATACCGCAGCGAGCTGCGGGGACAGGCGCGGCGGGTCCTGGTCCTGTCGGTCTTCGCGCTGATCGGCGGCCTGATCGGCGCCGCCCTCCTCCTCGAGCTTCCGGTCTCGGACTTCCGGCACGCGGTCCCGGCGCTGATCCTCGCTGCCTGTGCCCTGGTCCTGGTCCAGCCCGTGCTCCGCAAGGTGCTGCCATACCGGGATCGGGAGAGCGGTCCGCTCAGCCGCTGGGTGCTGCGGGCGGGATCGCTGGCGGTGGCGGTCTACGGCGGGTACTTCGGCGCGGCGCAGGGCGTCATCCTCATCTCGGTCCTGGGGCTCGCCCTTCGCGACACCCTCCAGCGCCTGAACGCGGTGAAAAACGTCCTGACCCTCATGGCCAATGCCGCTGCAGGTGTCGTGTTCGCAGTCGTCGCACCGGTGTCCTGGCCGGTCGCCGCGGCGATCGCTGCGGGGTCCATCCTGGGAGGCACGCTCGGTGCTCGCATCGGAAAGCGGCTCTCTCCGGCGGTGCTGCGAGGGGTGGTCGTCACGGTGGGGCTCGTCGCCGCCATCCGTCTGCTCGCCTGATCGCGATGCCGGCTCCGCCTCATCCGGCGCGGTCGTGCAAGGTGATTGCGATTCAATTAGCATTGTGGGTGACGCCCGTGCTCACTGCGCCCGTGCTCACTGCGCCCGTGCTCACTGCGGCACGCGCCATGGCTCGCCCTACGGCACCGGCCCCGATGCCGGCGGCGACGGGGGCCATCGCGGCGACTGGTGACGACGAGGCTGGTGTGCCGGCCCGAGAGGAGTGCGAACGATGAGCGTGGACGTGCACAATCACGTGATGCCGAGCGAGGCACTGGACCTGCTGAGGTCGGATCCCGGGTACGGCATCACGATCGCCGACGGCAGGTGGAGCGGTGTGCACCACGCCGGCTTCACGATCGATCCCTCGTTCTACGATCCCGTCGCGAAGCTGGCCTACATGGACGCCCGGCGGGTCGGTGCGGCCGTCGTGTCACCCCCGCCACCGCTGTATTTCTACGACGTCTCTCCTGGAGACGGGGTCCGCCTGTGCGACGCGTCGAACGAGGGTATGGCGAAGTTCTGCGCGCACGCTCCGGATCGCTTGCGATGGTTGGCAAACCTGCCGATGCAGGATCCGGAGCGTGCTGCCGCGACGTACCGCGCAGCCGTCAGATCCGGTGCCGTCGGAGCAGCCATCGGCACGTCGGTCGTGGGGAGCCGGCTCGACGAGGAGAGCTTCCAGCCGTTCTGGGCCGCTGCCGACGAGCTCGGTCTCCCCGTGCTCGTGCATCCCGCCTTCAACGAGCCGCATGCGGGCCTCGCGCCGTACTACCTCCAGAACGTCATCGGAAACCTCCTGGAGACCACCGTGATGGTGGAACGTCTCATCTGCTCGGGAGTGCTCGCCCGGCATCCCCGCGTCAGGCTCATCCTGATGCACGGTGGCGGGTACGTGCCGTACCAGGCGGGACGGCTCGCGCACGCCTGCGGGGTGCGGCCGGAGATCGACATCGACGCCGCGCGCGTGTGGGACGCCTTCGGTCAGCTCTACTTCGACACCATCACCCACGACCCCGCGGCGCTGCGCTACCTCGTGGAGCGTGTCGGGGTCGATCGGGTCGTGCTCGGGACCGACATGCCCTTCGACATGTCCGAAGACCGGCCGATGGACGTCCTCGAGTCCACCTTGGACCCGGAGACGATCCGTGTGATTGCGGACGCCAATGCTGCCGAGCTCTTCGGGGCCGTCGCGCCCGACCCGGCCGCGGCACGCTGATCGCGTCCGCATGCTCGCCGTTGTCCTGGAGGCACCCGGCCGTCTGGTTGCCCGCGCGGTAGATGAACCAGGCGGAGACGGACTGGTGACGGTTCGCGTCGAGCAGGTCGGGGTGTGCGGCACGGACCGAAATGTCGTGGACGGCGCGATCCCGGTGTCGTTGCCCAGGATCATCGGTCATGAACTGGTCGGTCGGGTGGTGAGCGGTGGAGGGTTGCCGGGCGCACCCGCACCGGGCGCACCTGCACCGGGCGCACTGGCGCCGGGGGACCGCGTGCTCATCGATCCGAGCTTGTCCTGCGGCGCATGCCGGACGTGCCGGCGCGGAATGCGCCATCTGTGCCCCAGCGGAGGCCTCATGGGGCGCGACGTCGACGGGGGCCTGGCTGAGCTGGTGGCCGTCGAGGCGGAGCGCCTGCATCGGCTCCCCGCGTCCATGGGCCTGGATGACGCGGCGCTTCTCCAGGTGCTCGGTACCTGTGTCCACGCGCAGCGACAGGCGCCGTTGTTCCCGACCGACCGCGCCGTGGTGGTGGGCCTCGGCGTGTCCGGCCTGCTGCACGTCCAGCTCCTTCGTGCGCGTGGCGCGCGTGCCGTCGTCGGCATCGGCCGGTCGCCCGAGAAGCGCGCGCTCGCCGAGGCGCTGGGCGCCACGGCCACCTGCGCCCCCGACGACGCCCTCGGGGTCGTCTGGGAGGTGACGACAG
>JAJYPY010000112.1 GCA_021794995.1 Actinomycetes bacterium
TGTGCGCGCCGTCGCCGACACCGGTGTCCTCACGATCAGGCGGTGCTGGGCGTCGATCACGGCGGCGACCCGGTTCGCCGACAGCGCCGCGCGCGCCGCGCGGAGGTCGGCCTCGTCGACCAGCCTCACCGACACGCCGGTGCGCGCCGCCGCCCGCAGCGCGTCGTGGCGGAGTGCGGAGGGCAGTGGCCCGACGACGCCGACCCGCAGGGACGCAGCGCTGCCCCCGCGCAGCGTGGGGATCACGATGGCTGCGGCGACGACCGCAAGGAGGACGAGCGTGATCACCCTGAAGAAGCGGCCCCGGACCCGCTCGCGGACCTCGCGGAAGGCGACCAGTCCCATGTCGCCGAGCGGGACGCGCCGTGCGATCCGTCGCGCGCCGCGATCGGTTGCGGCGCCGGATCGCCGCGTTCTGCGGATGCGCAGCGCGAGCAGCATCACGACGGCTGCAGCGACCACGAACGGGCCGGCTCTCACGGCTCGAGCGCCTCGCGGAACACTTCGGAGAGCCTGCGGCGCTCGAACACGAACTCGGTGACCCGTCCGGCCGACCGGGCGGCCTCGAGCACGGCGTCGCTGTCCGCGTCGTCGTCGAGCGCGAGGCGCACTTCACCGCCTCGCACCTCGGAGACCGCCGCGCCGCAAAGGTGCGCGGCCCAAGCCCCGTCTCGGTCTCCCTCGACCCTGACCGCGAGTCGACGCGATCCCATGGTCGCGAGGTCCTCGACCGCACCTGCGGCCACGAGCCGCCCGTGGTCGATGATGACGACGGCCTCGCAGAGATCCTCGACCAGGTCGAGCTGATGACTGGAGAACAAGACGCAGCACCCCGCACGCGCGCGCTCGACGAGCACGGCGCCGATGGCGTCGACGCCTGTCGGGTCGAGCCCGGCCAGCGGCTCGTCGAGGACGAGGAGCTCCGGGTCGTGCACGAGCGCCGCCGCGAGCTGGACGCGTTGCTGGTTGCCGTGGGAAAGGGCGCCGACCTTGCTGGACGCCCGTCCGCCGACGTCGAGACGGTCGAGCCAGCGTGCCGTCGCCGCCGCCGCGGCGTCGGGCGGCAGGCCGTGCAACCGCCCCAGGTACTCGACGTGCTCCCCCACTTCCATGTTGGGGTACAGCCCGCGCTCCTCGGGCATGTAGCCGAACGTCCGCCGCTCCTGCATCCCGATCGGGCGGCCGCGCCAGTGCGCCGCACCCGCGTCGAGATCCGTGAGGCCGAAGATGGCCCGCATCGTGGTGGTCTTGCCTGCGCCGTTCGGGCCGAGGAACCCGATCACACGGCCGGCGGGGACGCTGAACGTGAGATCGTCGAGCGCGACGACATCCCCGAAGCGCCGTCTGAGCCCGATCAGCTCGAGTGCTCCCTCCACGGCGTCACGCTACGCCAGCGCCGGCGCGCGCCCCGGCCCCTCGCGGGCACGCGCGCCTACCAGCTCGGCCACGCGGGCGGGAGCGACCCTTGGACGGGTCCCCCGCTGACTCCGCCCGGGCAGCCGAGCGCTGTCAGCAGCTGCGAGAAGTTCAGCCCGAAGGCGGTGGGGAGCGACTGGGCGTCGGCCGCTGTGCTCCACTGCCCGGCGGCGTATGCCGCCGACTCGCCGTTGCCCGGGGGCTCGGCCCACCCGGTCTCCATGTTCGGGGACGCGTCGACGAGTGTGCCGATGACGGTCGACGGCGTGACGAGCTGGCCGACCTGCACGTCCGGCACGATGTTCTCTGCGACGTAGACGATGTCCCCACTGGCGGGCCCGTCGCTCAGTTGGTACGTGATGAACGCGCCACCGGGCCATCCGGCATTGGTCGTGTTCATGACCACGCCGTCACCGAGGGCGTAGATGGGCCCGCTGCCGGCGTAGTCGACTCCCTGGTCGACGCGCTGCGGGGTGAGATCGCGGATCGCACGCAGCGGGTTCTCGTAGCCTCCGACCTCCACGGCCATGGCGACGACCGCACGGCCCGTCCCAGCTGCGGATCCGTAGAAGGGCGCATCGCCGAACGTGAAAATCCCCCCGTCGGACGCGACCTCCCAGTACCCCCCGCCTGTGGGGGTCGCCGCCATGCCGACCACCGGTTGCGCGAGCGGCGTGCCCCCCATCGAGCCGTAGAAGGCGGCGTTCCCGAAGGTGAAGATTCCTCCGTCGGACGCGACCTCCCAGTACCCCCCGCCTGTGGGGGTCGCCGCCATGCCGACCACCGGCTGCGCGAGCGGCGTGCCCCCCATCGAGCCGTAGAAGGCGGCGTTCCCGAACGTGAAAATTCCGCCGTCGGACGCGACCTCCCAGTACCCCCCGCCTGTGGGGGTCGCCGCCATGCCGACCACCGGGCGGAACAACGGCTGGCCCGCCATCGAGCCGTGCGGGGCCGCGTCGCCGTACGTGAGGATGCCGCCGTTCGCCAGTGCGGCCCAGGCGCCACGCCCGTCCGGGGTGGCCGCGAGCGCGACGACCGGTGAGGCAGGCGGCGGCGATGCCACCGCCGAGAGCGACGCGCCCATGCCGAGGAGGTCCCCGTGCGATGTGAGGAGGCTGTAGCTGTGGCCGATCAATGCAGACTGCGACGGTGTGCCACCACCGGGTGCGGCAGTCGACGATGCGGCCGTCATGGATGCGCCGGCGATCGGTGCAGCAGCCGAGGACCTGGTCGCGACCGTCAGCTGCGCGAGCACCAGCGCGATCGGCACCGTCGCCGCGGCGGCGATGCTGCACGCTGCGCCCAGGCGGCGACGCCACGGACGCGCCCGTCTTCCCCACCCGCGCTCTCTCCGGTGCCCCATCCCGCGCCCCGTCCTCTTTCGATCCCACGCCCATCGTACGCCGCCCGCAACGCTCGGACGACGCTCGCACCCCGACCTGCGTGCGACACCGACGACTACCCTCGACGGCCATGGCAGGCGCCGACGACCAGCCGACCCCCGCATCGGGTGCGACGCGACGCGTCCCCGCGCGCCACTGGGTCGTGGGTGGAGCGTGCGGAGCGGTTGCCCTCGCCGCGCTCGTCGCAGGATCGGCGTTCGGGAACGTGTCCGCCGCGAAGATCGATCCGAGGCTGATCGCGTGGGTGAGCGCCGGCGCGCTGATCGTCTTCGGGGTGATCGCGAGCACGCGCGTGTCGTGGATCCTGGGGCGGCTCGTGACGTTCGAGACGATGCCCGCTGCCGGTGCCGCGGTGCGCATCCTCTCGGCAGGGATCGGCTATCTGATCGTGCTCTTCGCGGTCCTGGCGATCCTGAGCGTCTCCATCGAACGACTGCTCGTCGGCGCCGGGCTGGCCGGCGTCGTCCTCGGCATCGCCGCGCAGCAGAGCCTCGGCAACGTCTTCGCCGGCCTGGTCCTGATCACCGCCAAGCCGTTCAGGGTGGGAGACCGCATCCGGGTCCGCTCCGGAGCGCTGGGCGGCATCTTCGACGCCCGGGTGCGCGAGATGAGCCTCACCTACGTCACCCTGCACACCGACGACGGCGACCTGAAGGTGCCCAATTCGGTGATGCTCGCCGCCGGCATCGGGCGCACACCGCGGTCCCCCCTTCCCGCGCCGGTACCGCCCTCCGCGCCACCAGCGCCAGCGGCGCCGTCCGCCGCGCCGACGTCAGGAGCCGAGGGCGGAAGCCGTTGACGCAGGCTCAGGCGCAGCATCGTGCTCCGCTGCGACCCCGCCTCGGATCGGGTCACCCGCGGGGCCGGGCGCGACGACGTCGTTGCCCACCTGCGTGCGCAGCCGGACCTCGGGCAGGAACCAGGAGAGGACGAACGCCGCGCCCGTGATGGGCACCGCGACCAGGAACACCGTGTCGACGGTGGACGAGTACGCCAGGACGATCGCATGGTGGACGCCGGCGCTCAGATGGTCGAGCAGGCTCGGGCTCACGCTCTCGCCGAGGCCCTTGGGCACGGGGAGCCCGTGGAGCGCCGTGAGCAGCCGGCCGCCGATCAGGTTGGCGAAGATCGCGCCGAAGACCGCCGAGCCGAAGGACCCTCCGATCGATCGGAAGAAGGTGGCGCCGGCGGTCGCGACCCCGAGATCCTCGTACGGCACCGCGTTCTGCACCGCGATGACGAGCACCTGCATCACGCCGCCCATCCCGAGGCCGAGCACCACCATGTCGCCGTACATGAAGATGTCCGGCGTCGTCGCGTGCACGGTCGAGAGCAGGTACATCCCGACGGTCATGACGGCCGAGCCCACCACGGGGAAGACCTTGTAGCGACCGAAGCGGCTGATCAGCATCCCCGACACGATCGAGGTGGTGAGCATGCCGCCCATGAGCGGCACGATCTGCAGGCCCGAGGCCGTGGGGCCGGCGCCCTTGGCCACCTGGAGGAAGGCCGGGAGGAACGTGACGGCGCCGAAGAGCGCGAACCCGACCACGAACCCGACGGCGCTGCTCGCCGAGAACACCCTGTTGGCGAACAGGTGCAGGGGCAGCACCGGCTCTTTGACCCGGCGCTCCACGAGCGCCCACACGGCCAGGAGGACCACGCCGCAGGCGCCCAGGATCGCGATCGGCGCCGATGCCCACGCGTACGTGGTGCCGCCGAGGCTCGCCACGAGCACCAGGGCCGTCACGGCAGCCGTGAGGAGTGCCGTGCCCACGTAGTCGATCACCGGGCGCCGCGCGCCGCGCAGGTGGGCGGGGAGCACGACGGCGGTCACGACGAGCGCGATCGCGGCGAGCGGCACGTTGATGTAGAAGACCCACCGCCAGCTTGCGTCCTGGGTGAGGAATCCCCCGAGGAGCGGTCCGATGACCGTGGCGATGGCGAACACGGCGCCGAAGAGCCCCTGGTAGCGGCCGCGTTGGCGCGGGGACACGACGTCGCCGATGATCGCCTGCGCGCCGACCATGAGCCCGCCCGCCCCGAGACCTTGGATGGCGCGGAACACAATCAGCATGCCGAGCGACGTGCTCAGTCCCGACAGCGCCGAGCCCGCAACGAAGATCACGATCGCGGCCTGGAAGAACGACTTGCGGCCGTAGAGGTCGCCGAGCTTCCCCCACAGGGGCGTCGAGACCGTCGACGTCAGCAGGTACGCGGTGACGATCCACGCGATGTGCGAGGCGCCCCCCAGGTCACCGACGATCGTCGGGAGGGCGGTCGACACGATCGTCTGATCGAGCGCCGCGAGGAGCATGCCCAGCAGCAGCGCACCGATGATCAGGCGCACCCTCCGCTGGTCGAGGTGCGCCGGCGGTGCCGCGACCGCGTCCTCGTCGATCGTCAGCGTGCCGTGCGAAGCGGTTGTGCGTGCCACGGTGCTCACGCGGGGCGCCGGGTCCGGCGGGCCGGAACGTTGAGACCGAGGGCGCCGCACGCGGCCTCGACCGCGGTCTTCCGGACCACGCCGGGGTCGTCCCCCGGGCGGGCATGCAGCAGCGCGGCGTGGACCGCGCCGATCGCGGCACGCCCGCGGGTGCGTTGCGCGGTGTCGGGGTCCGCCGTGCCGGTGAGCAGCCGGACGAGCTCCTCGAAGAGGGGCAGGGCGGCCTTCAGGGCGGCGCTCTCCTTCACCGACGGGTCGTTCGAGAGCAGGTGGATCAGATCGGCATGGGCGCCGACGAGATCGACGTAGCCCTGCACGAGCTCGCGGCGGCCCGCGGCGGAGGAGCGCTCCCTCCCACGCTCGATGAGCGTCGTGAGCCCGCCGAGGGAGGGAGCGACGAGCGCGGCGAGCAGGTCGTCCTTCGTGCGGAAGTGGTAGTAGAGCGCCGCCTTGGTGAAGCCCAGGCGCTCGGAGATCTCCCGGGTCGACGTCGCGGCGTACCCGTGGTCGGCGATGAGCTCGAGCGCGACCTCCATGATCCGCGCTCGGGTCTGGTCCCCGGTGTGGGCCGAGAGGCCGTGTGTCCCACCCGCCGCGCCGTCTTCGCGCACGTCTGCCGTCGTGACCATTGCGACAGGGTACTCGGCGACTTGACGGGCGACAAGTAGGTCCCCTACCCTGGCACCGCCTGCCGGGCTGCACCGCCTGCCGGGCTGCACCCCCTGGGACACACGAGGAGCGCGCCATGTTCGCCAAGCTGGGACGCGGGGTGGTCGCGCACCCGTGGCGGGTGATCGCGCTGTGGGTCGTCGCCGTGATCGCGGTCGCCTCCCTCGCGCCGAAGCTCACCACCACATCGAGCGAGGTCGCGTTCCTCCCGAGCCACTACCAGTCCGTGCAGGCGCAGGACCTCCAGAAGACGGCGTTCTCCCGCAGCGCGACGCCCCAGGCGCTCGCCGTGTTCGCCCGCCGGGATGGTGCCCGGCTGGACGCCGCCGATCTGGCCATCGTCGCGCACGTGGACCACGTCCTCGCCGCGCACCACATCCCCGCGACGAGCGGCATCGACCCCGCGGTGGTGTCGGTGAACCACCTGGTGGCCATCGTGGGCGTCAAGATGCCCGACGTCCAGGGGCAGCTGACCACCGCCCAGACCCGCGCCGTCCTCACGATCCGCCGCGTCGTGGCGTCGCTCGCGGTCGGCACGGACCTGCGCGCCGGCGTGACGGGCGCCGCGGCGCAGTCCTACGACCAGCAGCAGGTCGGCGCCACGGCCTCGAAGGTGGTGGCGATCGCAACGATCGGCCTCATCCTTGCGCTCTTGCTCCTGATCTTCCGCAGCCCGATCATCGCGTTGCTGCCCGTCCTCACGATCGGCGTCGTCTCGCGTCTCGCCGACGGGCTCATCGCGTGGATGAGCAGCGCCTTCGGGCTCCACATCGACAGCACGGTCTCCACCATGCTGATCGTCGTCCTGTTCGGGGTGGGGACCGACTACATCTTGTTCCTGCTCTTCCGCTACCGGGAGCGTCTGCGCGCCGGCGCCGGGACGAAGGACGCGATGGTCGAGGCGATCACCCGGGTCGGTCCGGCGATCGCGACCGCGGCCGGGGCCGTCATCATCGCCTTCCTCGCGCTCACCCTCTCCAGCCTCACGCTCTTCCGCTCGCTCGGCCCCGCCCTGGCGCTCGCCGTCGCGACGACCCTCTTGGCCGGCTTGACGCTCATCCCGGCGATCGTGTCGCTCTTGGGGACGAGGGTCTTCTGGCCCTCGAAGTCCTGGCGGGCGGAACCACAGGCCGCGCGGTTTGGCGCGCTCGGCGGCATGCTCGGGCGCCGTCCCGGGCGCGTCGCCGCGGTCAGCGGGGGCATCCTCGTGCTGCTGTCGGTCGCGGCCCTGAGCTTCCACCCGAGCTTCACACTGAACTCGGGGTCGGACACGACGACCCAGTCCGCCGTCTACTCCAAGGTCCTACTCCGCGGCTATCCCGCGGGGGCCGCAGAGCCGACCGACGTGTACCTCGTGTCCACGGACGGCACCCCCATCGCGGCGTCGCGCCTCGCTGCCTACGGCCGCCGCCTCGCGGCGGTGCGGGGGGTCGCATCGGTCGCCGCACCCAAGCTCGCCCGGCACGGCACCCTCGCGGACTTCCGCATCGTGCTCACGCACCGCCCGCAGTCCAACGCGGCGATGGACACCGTGCGCGGGCCGCTGCAGCGCGCCGCCGACCGCTCCCCCGCCGCCACCAGGCCGCTCATCGGGGGGGTCACCTCGGTCTACGTCGACCTCCAGGCGGCCATGGACCACGACTACGCCATCGTCTTCCCCGTCGCGGCGCTCCTCATCCTCGTCATCTTGGGGCTCCTGCTCAAGAGCGCGGTCGCGCCGTGGTACCTCATGGTGGCCGTCGGGTTGGGCTTCTCGGGGACGCTCGGCGCGTCGGTGCTCGTCTTCCAAGACGCCCAGCACCAGAGCGGGCTCACCTTCATCCTCCCGATCGTGATGTACCTCTTCGTCGTCGCGCTCGGGACCGACTACAACATCTTGATGGTGTCACGCCTGCGCGAGGAGGCGGGGAGCGGCCTCGACCCGCGCGCTGCGGCCGCCATGGCGGTGCGCCACGCCGGGCCGACCGTGGCATCGGCCGGTCTCATCCTTGCCGGCACGTTCGCGTCGCTCATGCTCGCCGGCGGGACCACCCTCAGCCAGATGGGCTTTGCGATCGCCTTCGGGATCGCCGTCGCGGCCTTCGTGATGGCGATGTTCCTGACCCCTTCGCTCACCGCATTGATCGGGCACCGAGCCTGGTGGCCCGGGCACGGACGCGGCGGCCCCGACGCCGAGGCCCCCGGCAACGGCGCGCCGCGCGGCGAGCCCCGCCTCGTGGCGCTTGCTCGTCAGCGGCCGTAGCGGCGGCGCTGCTGCCTGCGCATCGAGAACACCCGGAGCAGCTTGCGAAGGAGGAAGGCCATCTCCGTACCCTACGAGCCGCCCGCCGGGTCCGCCGGGCGGCCGGCGTCCGCGCCGCCGTCC
>JAJYPY010000011.1 GCA_021794995.1 Actinomycetes bacterium
CGCGGGCGGCGCGGGTGGCGCGGGCGGCGCGGGTGGCGCGGGCGGCGCGGGTGGCGCGGGTGGCGCGGGTCGAGAGCAGGAGCCCGATGTGCCCGTGCCTGGTACAGGCGAGCTCGAGAGTGCAGCGGAAACGTTCGCAGCGGGTGCGTCCGATGCGACGGAGGCTGCGCCAGCGGGCGGAGGTGAGGAGCGATGAAGATTCTCCTGCGCCACGACGTTCACGGTGTCGGGCGGCGCGGCGACATCGTGGAGGTGGCGGACGGCTACGCGCGGAATTTCCTCGTTCCCGGCGGCCACGGCATCGCTGCATCGAAGGGAATCGAAGCGCAGGCGCAGTCGATGCGACGCGCGAGGGACCTACGCGAGGCGACCGACCGCCAGGCCGCACAGGCCAAGGCCACCGTGCTGGCTGGGGCGACGCTGCGGGTGAGTGCCCGGGCCGGCGCGACGGGCCGGCTGTTCGGGTCGGTGGGGGTAGCCGAGGTCGTTGACGCCGTACGCGAGCAGAAGGGCGTCGACCTGGACCGCCGTGCCGTCGAGCTCGCCGAGCCGATCAAAGAGGTCGGCACCTTCGAAGTGCCCGTGCACCTGTTCGGCGACATCGCCACCTCGGTCATGGTGGAGGTCGTCCCGGCGACCTAGCACCCAGGTCGCCTGGCCGGCTCCCGTGGCATGGCCGGTTTCCTGGGCCCGATCGAGCACGCGACCGGGCGTCACACCCAATTGGCACGATGGCATGGTGCCCGCGCGCACTGCGTTCTCTGTCCACAGCTCCCCGAGGTTGTCCACAGCCGTGTTCACAGGGTTGTCCAGGGATCAAAGGGCCGTCATCCACACGTTTTGGGGGCTACCGATCCCCAGGCAACTTCGCCCAAGGTAGGTAGGCCATGGTGCAGGTGCTCGACGACGACCGTCCCCGCCGGATTCGGCCCGATGCCAGCCGTGGCGGCCCGGGTTCCTATGGCGAAGGGGGCCCTCCACAAGGCGTCTCCTCGATCGGCGCACGTGGTCCCCGGGTACCGCCGCACGATCTGGACGCCGAGGAGTCCCTGCTCGGGGCGATGTTGCTCTCTGGCGACGCCGTCGTCGCTGCCATCGAGACCTGTGGCCCGGCGGACTTCTACAAGCCGGCGCACGGGCACATCTTCGCAGCCATCGTGTCGCTCTTCGAAGCCGGTGAGCCGGTCGACGCGGTCACCGTTGCCGACGAGCTCCGCCGCGCCGGCGTCCTTGATCAGATCGGCGACCCCACCGCGCTCGTGTCGCTCCAGGCGAACACCCCGTCGCTTGCGAACGCCGGTCACTATGCGCGCATCGTGGAGGAGCACGCGCTCCTCCGCCGGTTGATCGGCGTCGCGGGCGAGCTCGCAGAGCTCGGGTACTCCGTCCCCGACGACGTCACAGCTGCAGTCGATGAGGCTGAGCGCATGGTCTTCGACCTCTCGGAACGACGGACCACCG
Source organism: Actinomycetes bacterium (assembly GCA_021794995.1). Classification (GTDB taxonomy): domain Bacteria; phylum Actinomycetota; class Acidimicrobiia; order Acidimicrobiales; family RAAP-2; genus JAJYVT01. Next base: position 1,462 of record JAJYPY010000011.1, read on the forward strand.
ATTCGGTCGAAGCGCTGCGGAACCTCATCGGGCCGAGTCTCGACCGGATCGAAGAGCTGTCCCACCGCAGCAGCCGCATCACCGGCGTGGCGACCGGCTACAACGAGCTGGACGAGATCCTCGCCGGGCTGCAACCGCAGAGCCTCACCATCGTGGGCGCGCGTCCCGCGATGGGAAAGGCACTTGCACTCGACACGCCGATCCCCACGCCGCAAGGGTGGACGACGATGGGGTCGCTACGCGTGGGTGACGACGTCCTCGACGAGCACGGCTCACCCTGCACGGTGACCTACACGTCGCCGACCTTCGTCGGGCACCGGTGCTACCTCATGCGCTTCGACGACGGCAGCACCTTGGTCGCCGATGCCGGCCATCGTTGGCTGGCGTACGACGACGAGGGGTGGACCGCCGATGGGGAGCGGTCGCCACGTCGCGCACGGATCGTTACCACCGAACAGATGCGGGCGGAGGGAGTGCGGACCCCCGACGGACGGCGACCGAACTGGTATGTCCCGCTTGCCGAGGCGATCGACGGGCCTGAGATCGACCTTGCGGTCGATCCCTATGTCCTCGGGTGCAGCGCAGCAGCGCTGACGAGTGGAACCCCCACACCTCTCACGGGCGCCGCTCCGTCGGACTCCGGCCGCTCCGCCGGCGCGCCCGGAGAAATCCCAGCGACCTGCCTTCGCGCGTCCGCCAAGCAGCGCCTCGCCCTGCTCCAGGGCCTCATGGACGTCGCCGGGGCGGTGACGGACTCGAGCGGCACCGTCGAGCTCCGCTTGGTGAGCCGGCATCTCCTCGAGCAGGCGTGGGAGCTCGTCTGCTCGCTCGGCCACAAGCCGAACCCGATCCATGCGGCCCGTGTGCGGCGTCGCGACGGCGGAATGGCCCGGGCCTGGCGGTTCTGCTGGACGCCGCGGGATCCGGTGTTCCGGACGAAGGACGCAGCGGCGCGGCTCGAGGTGGTGAGCAACTCGAGCGAGCGCGGGCGCCATACCCGGCGTGCGATCGTCGCGATCGACGAGGTGCCGAGCGTTCCCGTGCGCTGCATCGCAGTGAACTCGCCTTCACACTTGTTCCTCGCCGGACGCTGCATGACTCCGACGCACAACACGAGCTTCGCGCTTGGGATCCTCGCCCATGTGGGTACGGCGCTACGGCGACCGGCGCTCCTCTTCTCGCTCGAGATGGGTCACCTCGAGCTGACCCAGCGTCTGCTTGCATCAGAGGCGCGCGTGGATGCCCAGCGGATGCGGACCGGCCATCTTCACGACAGCGACTGGTCCAAGGTCGGTACCGCCGTGAGCAGGCTCAGCGAGTCGACGATCTTCATCGACGAGAACCCCCACCTCACGGTGATGGACATCCGCGCCCGCGCAAGAAGGCTGAAGAAGAGTGAGGGCGATCTCGGGCTGGTGGTGGTCGACTACCTCCAGCTGATGACCGGGCGCGGTCGCGCCGAGAACCGCCAAGTGGAGGTCGCCGAGATCAGCCGTGGGTTGAAAATCCTGGCTCGTGAGCTCGAGTGCCCCGTCGTCGCGCTCTCCCAGCTGTCACGCGGGCTCGAAGCGCGCCAGGACAAGCGGCCGATGCTCTCTGATCTGCGCGAGTCCGGGTCGTTGGAACAGGACGCCGACGTGGTGCTGTTCATCTACCGGGAGGAGCTCTACGACCCCGAGACCCCGATCGACCGGCAGGGCCTTGCGGAGATCATCGTGGCCAAGCACCGTAACGGGCCAACCGGCTCGGCACACCTTGTCTTCCTCGGCCAGTACGCACGGTTCGACAATCTCCAGCAAGTCTGAGCCGGCGCTCCCCGCGCGAGCCCCGCCTTCGCCGCCTTCGCCGTCTACGCTCGGGGGGCAGTGGCCGAGCCGGCTCCGTCCCCCCGCAGCCGATCCCATCAACGGCGAGCGATCGCAATGTCCCCCGCGCAGATCGACGCGTTCCTCGCGGAGCCTCACACCGCGACGATGTGCACCATCAACGTCGACGGCACGATCCATGCCGTCGCCATGTGGTACGGCATCGTCGACGGCCGCCTCGCGGTGCAGACCAAGGCCAAGTCGCAAAAGGCTTGCAATCTGGCCCGCGACCCTCGCATGACGTGCCTTGTTGCGGCAGGCGAGCGCTACGAAGAGCTGCGGGGCGTCGAGCTCGTGGGGCGCGGGGAAGTCATCGACGACCCCGCGCGGCTATGGGCCGTCGGCGTCAGCGTCTTCAGCCGCTATGTCTCCCCTTACGCCGAGGACAAGCGTGACGCTGTCGAGACCATGCTGCGCAAGCGGGTGGCGATCGTGCTGCACGTGGAGCGCACGGTCAGTTGGGATCACCGCAAACTGGCCTCAATCGCTCCCCGCTGAATCCGCGCGGGAGGAGACGCTCCGCGCCCCGGAGCCACCCGTGGGCCGCTGCTCAATTCGCAGTCTTGATGTCCTTCTTGCGCCTCGACGCCTTGCGCCTCGACGCCTTGCGCTCGAGGCGAGAGAGGCGCCGCGAAGTGAGCGAGCTCACCATGAGCGTGAGGCCGATGCCCGCCAACCAGCTGTCCTTGGCGAGAGCCGTACCTTCCTGGCTGGGACGGACACTCCCTTCCCGGCGCATTCCGGGCGTCTTGGTGTACAACCCCAGCAAGCCTCCGGCGAAGGAGGAAAGGGCGAGCCCGGCGAGGCCGTCACCCACCAGCGCCGGCATCAGCAGCGCCCCCCCAAGCGCGACCTCTGAGGCGCCGAGGACCTTCCCAAACTGCTCCGGCGGCACGTTCTCGAGAAACGGATAGGCGCCCGACGCGAAGCCGTGGAGACGCTGGTGCGTCTCTTTTTCGGCTTGGAGCTTGGTCAGTCCAGAGTTCAAGATGAACGCCCCCGCGGCGGCACGGATCGGCAGGTTGACTAGGCGTGAACGATGTCGCATCCCTGTAACGGTACCCGTTGCGACTTCCGGCGACACCACGGCGAGAGACCTGGTGCCTGCCCGGTCCAACGGGGAGAACAGGGGGAACGGGGGACTGCCGAGTTCCGCCGGGGTGTGCAGCGGTTCGGACCGTCACACCAGGTAGCGGTAGATGGCGCTTCCGGGCGTGACGGGCTCGATCTGCAGCCCCGACGCGGCCATGCGTGCCATGAGCGGCCCGAGGTCATCGCGATCGGCGAGCTCGATCCCGACGAGGGCTGCCCCATACTCACGACGGCTCTTCTTCAGAGCTTCGAAGAGTGAGATGTCGTCGTGTGGGCCGAGGCACTCGTCAAGAAACCGGCGAAGAGATCCCGGTTGCTGAGGCAACTCGACGATGAAGTAGTGCTTCAGGCCCCGGTAGACGAGACTCCGTTCGATGATCTCGTCGTAGCGGGCGACATCGTTGTTGCCGCCGCTCAGGATGCACACGACCGTCGTGTCGACAATCTGGTCAGCCACGTCGTCGAGCGCTGCGATCGCAAGCGCACCCGCCGGCTCCGCGACGATGCCATCATCCTGGTAGAGGTCCAACAGTGCCGTGCAGACCCGACCCTCTGGGACGCAGTGGATCGCGGAGACGAGGTCGGCCGTGACCGCGACGGGAATGCGTCCGGGCGTTCGGACCACCGCACCGTCGACGAAGTCGTCTTCGATGTCGATGCTGACCGGGTGACCGACCGCGAGGGAGCGCACCATTCCAGGTGCACCCATGGGTTGGGCGCCGACCACCGTCGTGGGCGCGTCGAGTCCGTCGAGGCACGCCGCGATGCCAGCGATCAGACCCCCCCCGCCAACGGGGACGATCGCGACGTCGGGTGCAGCGCCGAGTTGCTGGATGACTTCGAGCATCACCGTGCCTTGCCCCGAGACGGTCGCAGGGTGGTCGAAGGCCGAAACGATCGTCGCACCAGCGTGCGTCGCGTACTCCTCAGCAGCGGTGGCCGCGTCGTCGAACGTCGTGCCGACGAATCGGACGTCCACCATGTCCGCGCCGATCGCCCGGATCCGGTCCACCTTCTGCCGGGGAGTCCGCCGGGGAAGGAAGATGGTGCCGCGCACCCCGAGGTGCCGGCAGCTCCATGCGACGCCCTGAGCGTGGTTCCCTGCGCTCGCGCAGACGACACCGGGGGTCGAGAGCTGTGCGGCGATGCCGGCGATGAAGTTGTAGGCGCCGCGAATCTTGTAAGAACGTACCGCCTGCTGGTCTTCGCGCTTCAAAAAGACGTCAGCGCGGTACCGCTCGGACAGGCGGTCGTGGTGCTGGAGCGGCGTTCGAACCCCAACCGGTTCGAGCCGCTGGGCGGCGGCGCGGATCGTCTCGAGGTTCACGAGCGCACGCCACCATCCGGGGAACTCCGCGTCTTGACCTGCAGGCGGGGTGGGGGCGTCACTCGTTCCGGAGTCCATGCCAACCCGCATCTCCGGGCTTGCCTTCACCCGACGGTCTTTTTGCAGGTGCAAGCCGTCCACACGTCCAATGACTCTAGGTGACGGCGCGGCACCCCTCGCCTCACGGCATGAGAATGAGGCGGACGAAGCGCGCAACGCTGCGTCCAGTGTTCACGTATGCGTACGGCGTATCGGTGGGAAGCCGGAGATAGCTCCCAGCCCCAAGCTCGTAATGCCCATCAGGATGCGTAGCTCCGGTCGCCGCCCCGGCGACCTCCACGACAAGCTGGCCGGAGTGAACGAGAAGGATCTCCTCGCTCCCCGAGGGATCCGCGTCGGCCTCGTAGCGCGCCTGGGGCATCAGCTGCCACTGCCAGAGCTCGGTGACCCGGGCGCCAGAATCGGCGTGTAGGAGCCGGGCGGTGCTACCCCGCCCGTCCTCCCAGACCGGGTCGACTGTTCGGGTCTGCTCGGGAGTCAACGGCGGGATCTGGCGCACCGCGACGAGCGTTGCAAAGTCACAGTGCAGCGCGTGCGCCAGCTTGTCCAGCGTGCCGAGGCTCACATTCGCACCGCCGCTCTCGAGCATGGTGATCATGCGGCGGCTGACGCCCGATCGCGCGCTCAGCTCGTCGAGGGTGAGGTGGCGGTCGAGGCGCAGATGGCGGACGCGACTCCCGACAGCTCGGAGGAGCTCGGTGGCCCTGGGCGTGGCGGACCGTGTGCGCAGCGCGTGCTCGGCATCCACTGATGGGCAATATAGTGCACTGACACGGTGCGTCGTCTCGCGGTCGGGACGACGGTCGCACCCACGGCGAGAGACGAGGCGGAGAAGTCATGATGGACGGGTTGCGAAGGCGACCGCGGGTGGTCGCCGTGCTGCTGCTGCTCGTCGTTTCGACCGCCTGGGGTGCCACGTTCGTCGTGGTCAAGCACGCGATCGCCGAGACCTCGGTGATGGACTTCCTGGCCTGGCGGTTCACGCTCGCCGGGTTCTTGCTTGTCGCTCTCCGGCCACGCGCTGTCGTACGGCTGGGTTGGCGTGGCTGTGCACAGGGCGCGCTGCTGGGGTGCGTGTTGGCAAGCGGCTATGTGGCACAGACGTACGGACTGCGCTACACGCCCGCGGCGGTCTCGGGGTTCTTGACGGGACTGCAGGTCGTGTTCACGCCGTTGATCGGCTGGGTGCTCCTCCGACACCGTCCCGGCGCTCGTACCTGGGCCGCCATTCTCGTCGCGACGACGGGGCTCGCCGTGCTCTCGCTTCGCGGGGTGTCGTTCGGCGTCGGCGAGACGCTGACCGTCGCATCCGCAGCGCTGTTCGCCCTCCAGATCGTCGGGCTTGGCCGCTGGGTCTCGGTCAAGGACGCCTACGGGCTCGCCGCGGTGCAACTTGTGACGGTGGGGCTGGTGTCGCTCGTGGCGGCCTCGCCACGCGGTGTCGGGCTGCCCGAGTCCGCAGGCATGTGGGGTGCGGTGGTGCTGACGGCCGTCGCCGCAACCGCGTTCGCCTTCGTCGTGCAGTCGTGGGCGCAGTCGCACTTGTCCGCGACCGCTGCGGCTGTCGTATTTACGACCGAGCCGGTGTTCGCCGCGCTCTTCGCCTGGATCGCGGGAGAGCGCCTGGGCTGGGCAATCGTCGTCGGAGGAGTGCTCGTCGTGGCCGCGATGCTGGTCCTCGGCCTCGGGAACGGCGTTGCGTCGGGTCGCGAGCCTCGCGCCACGACGGCGAGTGCCAGGGCGGTCAGCGAGGACCACGAGGCGGCTCGCGCCGTCGTGTAGGCGTGCGGGCCGGGGGAGGAAGGTCGCTCGATGAGGGACGAGGGTGCTCGGAACCGCGTTCGTGTCTCGGCAACCACTGCTATCGCGTGCCGGGAACGTGCGGTGAGAACGTCTCTTCGATCCAGCGTACGACCGCCTCCGCAGCGTTGACGACGTGGCGCCCCAACCCGTGATCGGCGCCGTCTATCCAGACGTGGGTCACGTGGCCGGGCACGGCGCGGGTCGCCGACTCGAGCTCGGACGGGTCGGCGAACGTGTCCTTGGATCCAGAGACGAACAGGCACGGCACGTCGAGGGCCGAGAAGTGTGCGGTACGCAGCCGTTCTGGCCGTCCCGGGGGATGCAGCGGATAGCTGACCAAGACGAGTCCGCCCGCACCGAGTCCTGCGGCGACGGCTTGGGAACAGATCCGGCCACCCATCGAGCGGCCGCCGAGGAGGAGCTGATCGGAGCTCACTCCGAGCCTGTGCGCCAGCTCGGCTGCCCGCGTGCGAACGGTCGCTTCGAGGACCGCCGGCGGATCCGGTCGCCGGCGTCCGGCGAGCCGATAAGGGAAATCCATCCGTTCGACGACCAGCCCTGACTGTGCCACGGCGTCTGCGAAGGCCACAAAGGCGGGTTGATCGGCGCTCGCGCCCGCCCCAGGAGCGAGGAGGATGCCCGAGATCGGCGGCCGGGCGCGCAGTGACGCCGGCGGTCGACCGTTCCGGCTCACATGGCGAGCGTACTTGCGCGACGAGTCGGGACCAGTGTCAGTTGCCTCGATGGGCGGCTCGACAGGGAGGCACCGCGACCATCCACCGCTCGCGCCTCCGTGTGGCCATACTCTTTGCATACTAAGGTACGCAATATCTACCTGCCCGGTGCTCAATCGCGCGGGCGCACGCACTATTCGGGATATCGAGAGGGGATGGAGTGAACGGACGCAACGTGTCCTTGGTTCTTCGCGCCGCGGCTGCGATCGGCACCGCTCTTGCGGGCTGCGCGGTGACCGCGGCGGTGCTCTCGGTGCCCGCTGGAGCGACCACATCAGTATCAACGCCGAGTGGGACCATCTCGGCCACATCGTCGCCGATGGTCCCGAGCACGGGTACCGGCAAGACAGCCGGGTCGCTGACGGTTGGGTTCAGTGCCGCGGGATCACTGGGGACAGGAGAGACGCTCCAGCTGCGCCTATCTCCGACGACTGGATCCGGCATCGTCGACTGGAACAGTTACAGCGTCTCGACGATCGGCATCACGGCCGGAACCATCGGCGCAGGTGGATCATTGCTTGGCATCGTTCTTGGGCCCAAGGCAAACGGCACCGCTGCAACCGTCAACGTGACTGACATCAAGTACACGACGTCTGGTGCCGGAGGCGACGTGACTGTCACCCCAGACCTGACGGGTGTGATGTTCTCGCCGTCGTCGGCGTCGAACGCCACGCTCGTCCAGACACCTCCGAGCGCTCCGGCGCTGAGCCTCGTGGCGTCAAGTCAGCCTCACGTGAGCATTGGCCAGAAGAGCGCGTCGGTCGGCACATGGACGCTCGCGATGACGGGCAATTCCACCTCCGGCGCAGGGTGGGCCGCTGGAGACACGTTGCTCATCACGGTGACCCCGCCGTCGGGGACGAACTGCGTCGGGAACGACTCGCTGTACTTTTCCGGGACTCCGTCCGCCTCGGTCGGTGCCACGTCGGGCATCACCGTCAGTCCCTCCCTCGCGACGTCGCTCGTAAGCAGCGGTACCTGTACCAGTGCTGAGCCGAATCGGCTCGAAATTTCGTTTACCAACGACGGCTGGTTCGACAGCGCCTCCACAGGCGGGGTGCGGATCGACGTGAGCGGTATCCACTACTCGGTGGGATCGACAACCGCAGGAGTGGGCGCCGGAGCCGTGAACGTGACCGCAACCTTCTCGGTGGCCGCGTCTTCGGTGGTCACGACCTCTGCGTCGAACGCGACGGTGGGGGGGCTCACCGTGGCGGCCGACACGCCACCCGTAAGCGTCGTGGAGAGAGCGTATGACGCGCCGATCAGCCCTGTGAGCCTCATCGAGTCCGCAAGCGCCCACGTCGCTGCAGGCTACGTATGTCTGACGCTGACGGGGGCATCTTTCAACACCACGGCCGCTCCCACCGTGACGGTGTCCGCAGGCAACGGGGTGGCGGGCTCGACCGTCGCGTATCAGCAAACAGGGTCGACAGGAGCGGCCGCCATGCAGTTCCAGGTGTCGGTGGCGTCCACGTCGGTAGGCGAGTACACGGTCTCGGGGGCTGCGATCGACGCAGGGACAACGCCCGGCCCCGTCGACGTCACCGCGACCGAGGGTACGAGCAGCTCGTGCACCAACGACACCGAGTCGATCGGCTGGGCTGGAGCGTTCACGGTGGTGAGAACACCCGTGACCCGAATCTTCGGCTCGACAGCGGACGCGACGGCTGCTGCCGAGCTCGAGCACCAGTTCGGCGCGGTGGGAACAGCCTGCCCTGGACGGCCGGGGTCTCGCCCTGTGGTACTTGCGACCGACGCCAATTACCCCGATGCGCTCGCGAGCGCGTACCTGGCGAGCTCGCTCGGGACTGGGGAGCTGCTCACGCCGACCGGGTCGCTGTCCGAAGCGACCGCGAACGCGCTGCGCGTCGAGGGCGTGACCAACGTGTACATCGTGGGCGGCCCGCTCGCCGTGAGCACGGCCGTCACACAAGAGCTGCAAGCGAGCCTCGCATACGACTGCGGCGGTGCGACTCCGATCACATCGAACGGTCCCGTCCACATTGCGGTGACCCGCATCTTCGGAGCAACCCAGTACGACACGGCGCAGTGGGTGGCCGAGTTCCCGAACGCCACCCAGGTCGGCACGCTGGATGTCACCGGAGCATACGCGGGCACCAATCGCACAGGAGGAAGTGGCAAGTACAACGACGGAGCCGGCAACGCGTCGTCCTCTCCTGCCACTTCGGCGACACTCCCGACGGCGATCCTGGCCACTGGGACTGCGTTTCAAGACGCCGAGTCGGCGAGTGTCCTCTCATATGCGGACCACCTTCCGATCTTGCTGACCACGCCCACGGCGCTCTCACCGCAAGCGACGTCGGCCATCGTCGACCTGGGAATCAAACAGGTCATCGTCATGGGCGGGCAGCTCGCCGTCTCCGACGCGGTCGTGACATCGCTGAAGTCGCTCGGCACGTCCGTGCTTCGCGTCGCCGGGATCGATGCCACTGACACGGCGGCACAGTTGGCCGACTTCGAGATGGCGACCACTTCCAGTCATCTCGGTTTGGGCTGGGCAGGGAACGGCGGTACGGTCATCGCCCGCGGCGACTACTACTCCGACGGGTTGGCCGGCGCGATCGTCGCCGCAGGTGCAGGCAGGACACATGCGCACGGTCCAGAGCCGCTGGTCCTCACCGAGACTCCCACGACGGTCGGTCAGTACCTGGCCGCGTTCCTCTCCGAAGCGGGGAGGACAGGGATCGATCGCATGGTGGCGGACAAGGTTTCCTCCCTCACGATCCTCGGCGGACCGTACGCCATCAGCAAGACAGCTGCCCAGGCGATGATCGCGGACCTGTAGTGACCATCGACGTCCATCGACGTACGCCGACGCAAGCCCGAGGGAGGTGGGGGTGTCGGCCACCTCGACTCATCGGATTGGGCGCGCGCTCCAATGAGTGCGAGTGCACCGGTGCGTGACCGACGTCAAGGAGCCGGATTCGCTCGCCGGTCATCCGTTCCCGAGACTGACTCGTTGGATGTCGGCGACGACGATGCCGTTGGTCTCCCCGCCGATCAGCCACGCGGATGTTCCCGAGACCGCGACGCCTGCATTTGACACGGCGACCGGCAATTGGCCGACGACCGTCGTCGCCGTGGTCTGCGGATCGAACTGCCACACTGTCGCTACTGACACGGCGCCTGTTGCCGTCTTTGCTGTGGGTGTTCCTGTCACTGTGGTCGGGAGCGGTATCCCGGGCGCGGTATCGCCGCCGGCGATGTAGAGGTGTCCCCCGAGGTCGAAAGCGGCCGCGGCCTCGACCGCTTGACTGAGATGACCAACGATCGTCACCGTGTGGCGCGCGGGATCGACGACCTGGATGTCGTCCACGGCCTGGCCGGCCAGGGGCCCTGTGACAGCCTGGCCACCGAACACGTAGATGAGGTTGCCCAGGGTCGCGACGGCGGCGTAGCGGACCGGGACCGCGAGAGGGGCCACAGTGGTGAAGGTCCTTCCGTTCGAGGTGGCGAGGACCGCGGGATCCGGCGCCCCCCCGTCGTAGCCGCCGATCACGTAGGCGGTACGACCGATCGTGACGGCCTCGTCGTCGGATCGCAGCTCTGGAAGCTTTCCCACCACCTGGGACACGGAAGGTGCACGGTTGGCACCGCGCGCGGTCGCTGCAGAGAGCGGGAACGCCTGGACTGTCGCCAGGGATGCCGACTGCCCTCCACCGAAGACGAGTGCATGCCGGCCCAGCGCAGTTGCCCCCGCGTCGTGCGTGGGAAACGCCAATGAGCCGACCGGTAGGGCCGTTCCCGTCGCGAGATTGACCACGTCGACACTCGTTGCGGTTGTCCCCGTGCCGGTCAGGCCCCCCAGGATGAGCGCCTCGTGTGGGCCCACGGTCACGGCCCCTTCGCGGCTGACGGGAGCGGGCAGCTTCGCCGGGAGGAGCGCCGTCGTGAGGACACCGCCGCTCGAGGACTTGGCCGGGGGGACCGTGGAGGAAGTCGGCGGGCTGGAGGAGCTCGTCGTGGTCTGGCTCACTGCCGGACGCCTCGCAGGGGATGCGGGGGTCCTCGCTGCCACCCAGGCGGCGATCGCACCAAGGATCACCACGACGACCACGGTGACGGCCGCGGCGCGCCGTCGTCGGACACGTACCGACGAGCGGGTGTGCAACGGCCGGTGGGTCCGCCTGTGTGCTGGCGCCATGAGAGGAGCACGGTAGTGGGAGGTGCTGACGTCCGCGTGACACCCCCGATCCTGCAGCTCCACGCTGTGCGTGAGGTGAGGGGGCCGGCTCAGCTCGGGCGTGTGTGAGGCGAAACGGGGTTGGCGGGAGTCGTGTCAGTCGCGGAGTCGAGGTGTGGCTGGTTGCGCGCTCGTCCAGATCCACGGGCCCTTGGGCGTGCCGGCAGGCACTGCGGCCACGAACGCGTGAACGCGGTTCGCGCTATGGGCCATCACTGGGCGTCGTGGTTTCCGACCCCGTGGCGTCGATGGTGCTCTGGTGGGTCTCGGTCCCGTCGTGCTCCGCGTCGGGGGTGCCGCGTAGGAGACGGCGCACCGTGTCGACACGTTCGGGGCTGGTGAGGGCGCTGATCACGTCTCCTTCGGCGAGGGTCGTTGTCCCCGTGGCGAAGAGCAGCTCGTTGCCGTGCTGGACGGTGATGATGACGCATCCGGCGGGGAGCCCCGCCCGGCGAACGGGGTGGCCGGCGAGCGCTGAGTGTGGTCCGACCCGCTCTTCGACCGCGACCGCGTGGGCGGTGATCTGGGAGATCTTGCCCACATTGGTGTCGAGCGCCCGGCGGTACCCGCGGACGAGGTCTCCGATCGCGAGGATGCCGACGACCTGGCGGTTGTTGCTGGTCACGGTGACCCACCGGCCGCCAGCTTGGGTGAGCGCCTCGAGCCCGACGTCGAGCGTGGTGCCGATGGCCACGGTGGTCGTGGTGGCGTCGAGCACTTCGCCGATCGAGGTGGTTGCGTCGCGCTCGACGACCGGGACCAGTCCGTCGATGTCGACCGTGCCGAGATAGATCCCGTGCGTATCGACGACTGGCGCCCCGGGAACGCGAGCAGCGAGCAGCGCCTGCAGCGCGTCAGAGGCGGTGGTGTGATCGTGCAGCACGACGGTCGGATCGCTGACCACGCTCGCCACGCTCAGGGTCGCAAGCAGCGGGAGGCCGAACTGCAGCCTGCTGGCCGCCGAGTCGGCTCGGGTCCGCAGCTGGGAGCGGTAGATGCTGTCGTCGGAGCGGCTGACGATGAACCAGGAGATGGCGACCGCGATCATGGCGGGTCCCAGCAGGGCGATGCTTCCCGTCATCTGGGCAACCATCAACATGACCGCGATCGGCGCTCTCGAAATGCCTCCGAAGACCGCCATCATCCCGACGACGACGAACGGGGCCGGGTCGTGTCCCACGCCCGGCGCGAACGGTTCCAGCACCCGCCACACGGCCAGCCCGGTGAACGCGCCGATCACCACGCCCGGGCCGAACACCCCACCAGAGCCGCCCGTGCCGATCGACAGGCCGGTGGCGAGGATCCTGGCCAATGGCAGGGCGAGGATGATCAGCAAAGGGGTGTGGAGCATCTCAGTGCCGAGCCCTTTTTGCACCCACCCGTAGCCGGTGCCGAGCACCTCGGGCAGTCCGAGGGCGATCAGCCCCACCAGCAGTCCACCGAGGGCTGGTCGCAGCTTCTTGGAGAAGGGAAGGCGATGGGAGAGGTGGACGATCCCGTAGAAGGACTTGGAGTACAACAGTCCGAGGCCCCCGGCCAGGGCGCCGATCGCGGCGAACCAGACGAGCTGGATCGGCTGGTGGAAGTGGTAGCCGCCGGGGATGGCGAACATCGGCTGGTAGCCGAAGACCGCGCCGAACACGGCGTAGGCGATGATCGAGGCGAAGACTCCCGGCAGCAGCGCCCCGAACTCGAAGTCGTCGCGGTAGACGATGTCAGCTGCGAGGACGGCCCCTCCGAGAGGTGCGCTGAAGATCGCGCCGATCCCCGACCCGATCCCGACCGACACCGCGATGCGGCCGTCTTCGGGCGACAGGTCGAGCAACCGGGAGAGCAGCGAACCGAACCCTGCGCTGATCTGGGCGGTGGGTCCTTCACGGCCGCCGGAGCCGCCCGACCCGATCGTGAGGGCAGATGCGACGATCTTCACGACGACGGCGCGCAAGCGGATACCGCGGGGGTTGTGGTGCACCGCGTCGATGGCTGCGTCGGTGCCGTGCCCCTCAGCCTCTGGAGCCCAGGTAAACACCAGGAATCCCGAGGCAAGCGCGCCCAACACAACGACCAGCGGTATCGCCCATGCCCTGGCGAAGTGGGCAGAGCCGGCGGCGTTGCCTTCTCCGGCAGGGGTCGGCACGCGGTATCCGGCGAGGACCTCGAGGAAGAGATGCGTCGAGACGCTGAGCGCCTCGTAGAACACGACCGCCCCCAACCCGGCGATGACTCCGATCACCGAGGCGAGAATCAGCCACTTCGGCAGGTACGACATGGAATTGATTCGGGCACCGGTCGCTCCGGCGATCCGGCGCCACGGCGTCTTGGCCACCACGGACCGGATCACCCGATGCTGATGCGGACCACCTGCCGGCAGGGACACGTCAGCGCTCCTGCACCGGCGGATGCGGACCGCACCTCGGCTCCTCTGGTGAGCAGAACCAGGCGTGTGGCGCCGGCCAGGGCCGTTCGGAGTGCGGCCCGGGAGCCCCGGTGCAGCCCGTCATGGGGACGGCTCTGCTGTGTCGCCGGTCGACTGAACGCCCCGATTGGGGTCGACGCCGGCAGACAGGGAGATGCCTTCGAGCAGGTAGCCCAAGCCCTCCGCGAACTGCTGAGGCGTGGTGTAGGCAGCCAATTGACGGGCCAGATCATCTGCGGCGTCCTCGTGACGGGCCTCGCGTGCCCGGGACGCCTCCAACGCGGCGAACCCGATGGTGTAGGTGTGGACGGCACCGTATGCCCGCCGAGCAGCGGCGTCGCTCAGGCCGGCTGCCCCCAGGACCCGCATCATCGCCTCCATGCGGGCACGCGCCGACGGCGACACGACCGGATGACCGAGGTAGACGTGCAAGGCGGCCGGTTGGCTCACGAGGAACCCTCGAAGCCTGTCCGCTGCCTCGGCGGTCCAGGCCCGCCACTCGTCCTCCCGGGCTCGAGGGCGCCACACCTCGCTCAACAACGTGTCGACCACCTCGTCGAGCAGGTCGTCTTTGTCCCGCACGTGGCGGTAGAGCGACATGGGGGACACGCCGAGCTCGCCTGCCAGACTCCGGATCGTCATCTGCTCGTAGCCGCCGGCTCGCACCATCTTGGTCGCGGCGGTGACAACCTGACGGCGCGAGATCGTCCCCCATCGGGCCCGCCTGGCCGTCTTTCCCCTCGTCCTTCCTCGAGGTCGTCCCGGTCCGTCGCGTTCAGGGCCCATGCGGCAAGCTTACACGTACATGTACGCATCTACCCTTTGTCCTGGCGCCCGGGGCGAGGGCACTGACGGCAGCGAGCGTTCGAGAACGAGGACAAACGGGGACAAAGCGGAGGGAGAGGAGAGGAGAGGAGAGGAGAGCGGGCGACGGGAATCGAACCCGCGTTCTCAGCTTGGGAAGCTGATGTTCTATCGCTGTAATCCGGGCATACTCCCTAGTCATCGGCCTAGAAAGTCAGCGCAACGGAGCGTCCGTGCGCGCTACGTGCGCGAAGGGACCGCGAGCCGGGCTCAGGGACGGCCCTCGGCAGAGCCGGCGATCGGCACCACTGGGGCCGTCGGGGCGAGCGCAGCGAGAGCGGCGGCGAGCGCCTTGTCCCGGTCACGGGTGGCGTGCTGGTAGCGCAGAGCGGCTGCCGGCGATGAGTGCCCCGCGCGGTACATCAGCTCAGCCGTGGTCGCCCCGGTAGCGGCGGCGAGCGTGAGCCCGACGTGGCGCAGGTCGTGCAGGTGCAGATCGGGTCGGCCGATGGCATTGCGAGCGTCGCTCCACGCCTTGGAGAGCGTCACGGGCGCCAGCGGGGCGCCCTGTGCGCCGGTGAAGATGAGCGCGTCGGGCTCCGGTCGTACGAACCGCTCCAGGTGGCCCGTGAGCGCTGGTGAGATGTTGGGCGGGATACTGAGCGCCCGACGGCCAGCGGTCGTCTTGGGCGCCTTGAAGACCGATCTTCCGGTCGTGAGGGTGACCCGCGTTTGTTCGATGGAAAGCGTCCCATGCAGCACGTCGATGTCGCAGCGACGAAGCCCGAGCAGCTCGCCGCGTCGAAGCTGGCACCACGTGGCGATCAGCACCAGGACCCGCAGCCGCTCGGGCATCGCATCGGCGAGCGCGGCGACTTCAGCAACGGTGGCGAGCGGTCGTTCCGGTGAGCGTTCAACGCCGGCGCCGCTCACCTTGCATGGTGAGGTGAGGATGAGCCCATCGGCCACGGCGGTCTTGAGGATCGTCGAGAGGAGCCGGTACGCCTTCGCCGCGGTGATCGGATGAGCCGTCGCGAGCGCGGCGTTCCAGCCTCTGACCTTGGACGGAGAGAGTCTTGCGAGCGTGCACGCGCCGAGTTGCGGGCTTACGTGGTGGTCGAGCAGGAAGCGGTACAGCTCGACGGTGCGAATGGATAGCTCGGGGCGCCGGTCGAGCCACTGGGCTGCGTAGTCCTTGAGCGTTACCGTTCCAGAGTGCGGATCGATCCAACCGCCTCTGTAAATGTCGGCTTCGACGGTGGCGACGTAAGCGTTCGCTGTCGCCTTCGCTGGGAACGTGCGGGGCGCGACGTGGCGCTGCCCCTCGTGCCAGTAGCTCGCCTGGTACCTGCCCGATGGGAGCTTGCGAATGTTGCCAAAAGTGCGGCGGCTTACCATGCGAGAACTTTAGCCTCGGGGTGCATCACCAGCTCGACTGGAGAAACGCGCCTGTTGTCAGGGGCCCCTCCTGGTCAAGGGCGCGAACCGCAGGGGTTCATCACTGGCGCTTCCAGAGGTGGCCGAGCCGATGGGCCGACGCACACACCGCCCAGCCCGACCGTCCCTGGCTTGGCTAGCAGCGCATCTCGCCCCCTGTGCCCTGACGGTCGAATAGGTACAACGAGAAGTCGGATTAGTGGCGCTTCGGAAATCAGCGGGGTCGAACGCTCGCGATAGTAAGCGGACGGCCCCAGCAGCGTCGGATGAGTGCCCGCCAACCGGCGGGACATGGCGACAGGCCTGACCGACCGCGGATAGGGGACGCGGCGGCTTCCACTCGTTGAGTAGAACTCACAGGTTCTGGGCTAGTTGCTGAGGTAGGCCCGTCCGTCTGCGGCCAGGCGCGCCCGTCCCCGCTCAACTCGCCTGCCGGTCGCTGCTTCCAAGGCGTGCTCGCACCGGGCCGTGTAGGCAAGCACCCAGAGTGCAGCTGCGAGTCCCGCTCGTCGCTGCACCCGGCTGAAGGCTCGGCCGGCGCCTGCCTCATAGGCGGACAGATAGGCCAGGACCTCGTCTGGCCCGGGTGCGATCGGGTCGCTGGCCTCGCCGGTAGAGCGCCAGGTGGCGGCGGCCTGGCCCACGGCCACCGATTCGGTGACCACGGCCAGGGAGTCCCAGTCGTAGACCACGACTACTTCTTGGTCGTCGATGCGCACATTCCTGGCTGACCAATCGGTGTGGGCGACAGTGGGGACGGAATCGTCGGCGCCCCTGGCGGCCTTGGCTGCCTCGGCCAATTCGTCGATCCAGGAGGCCTCCGCGGCCCGCAAAGAGAAGTCGAAGAGGGGATTATGTGGCTGGGGGTACAACTGCCCGCTCGGCGCCCGGAGGGGATGGTGATCGCGCAGGCCCGGGTCGGTCAGTCCGCGGCACAGCGCCACCTGGCGGGAGAGGCCCCGGGCACTTGCGGCCATCTCCGAATCGCTGGTGAGCGTCCTCATGCCCGGGTCGGGCACTAGTTCCTCGACGGTGGCCAAGGCGGGTCCGGCCGACTCCGGCCCGAGGATCGGGCGGGGACAAGGGAACCCGGATTCGGCGAGGTGCTCCTGGATGCGGCGGACCGAGGTTAGGAACGGGGTGGCCCATTGGCTCTGGTAGGCCTTGATCACGACGTGTCGGCCGTCATCGAGCACGACGCCTGCCACGCATCCGGCAGACGAGCCGTAAAACAATGCCTCCGCCACCTTCGCTCCCAGGGCTGCGAGAGCGAAGTCCTCCATCTGGGCCGCCACAACTTCCGGTTCAGAGCTTTTGAATACTCCTTGCTCAACGCTCGCAGCTTCCCAACGCCGGATGTGCGCATCCACGAGGTCGGCCAACGTTGGCACCGTCCTCATCGTAGTGATGGTCGCCGACTCGGAAGGGGCCGAGCATCTCGCGACCACCCGGGTGTCATGTTCGATAGCGCCTGCAGCCGGCGGTCGGGGGCGCAATGTCGTTCGCGCCCCCCGATGTTCGGGGGCAGGCGGATGTGAGGGCTTCATCCCGCTCAATGAACGGACCACAGGTATGCGGCGGCGCGACGGACCTGTCCTTGACCCGTCTCGACCAAAGGTCGCAGATGGTCGCTCAGACGCTGCCCCTCCGCGGGAGAGAGCACTTCAGAGATCGCTTCGGCTCGCGTCGGGACCAGCGGATTGGGCGCACTGTGGAGCCAGGCTTCCCATGACGTCTGCCAGGGGCTTGCGCTATACGCCTCGATGTCCACTTCGAGGCTCAGGTGCACCTCGCTGAACCCGGCACCTTCTGCCAGCGAAAGAAGGTCGCGCTCGTCGAAGTCGAACATGGCGTCGGTCGCCTGGGGCTGGCGACTCTCGTACACCGCCTTCACCTTGGACGCGATCTCCGCCACTGCTTCCACGTCGTAGCCGTGGAACCGGTCCGCTGGTTCTGGATGGCCGAACCGGTTGATCGGCTCGAAGAATGAAAGTCGCCCCCCTGGTCGAAGCACCCGGTGGAATTCGCCGAATGCACCGGCCTTGTCCTTCTCGTAGATGAGGACCGATCGCAGCGTCACCGCGTCGACGGAAGCGTCTTCAATGGCGGAGAGCTCGTTCGCCGACGCACGAACGAATTGGCATCGCCCGAGTACTCCCGCCGCTCGGGCGAGCTCCCGACAGCGCTCGAGCAGATCCGATGAGACGTCGCTGAAGATCACCTCACCCGATGGCCCGACCTTCTCGAGAGCTGCGAAGGCGATGAGGCCCTCCCCACAGCCGACGTCGAGGACACGAGCGCCTGTGGAGACGTCTGCGTTTGCAATCACCCGGTCGCGGATGGGGCCGAGGAACTCAAGCGTCTGGCGGAGGAACTCGCGATCACCGCCATGGCGCCGTTCGGCAAGCCAGGCCGCCCAGTGGTCGGTCGTATTTGTTGCCTGAGAGGCGTCTATGTCGCTCACGTCTCAATAGTGCCCGGCCAATGGCCCGGGGTTAGTTCGACCTGTCTCCGGACCGGCGTTTCGGGCCTATTGGAACTCTTGAGCAAGTGAGCGGTACGGGGCAGTCGTCTCGGAGTCCTACTCAAGGCTCGCCGACCCGGCCATGACCTCACTCACCGCGTCGTATTCGCTGCTCTCGAGGCGGCGGCTCGGCTCGAGCGCGAAGCTACGAAGACCAACGGACGTGGTTGATAAAGCGGTCACCGGGCAGCTCCTCGAGGGCGGCGCCGGCCAGTCGCAGGACGGTTGGATAGGTAGGATGTCGTCCGATGCCCGACCGAGCCCGGCGCCTCTGGGGTTGGCTCCGAACGCCCCCGGGGATCAGGATCGTCCGCTACACGATGGTGTCTGCCACCACGATGACCTTTTCTCTGGTCATGGTCGGGATCGTCTACGGCGTCATGCGGTTGTGGAGCCCGGTGCCGTGCACCATCTTCGCCAACGTAACGGCGGTGTTCCCTTCCTACTGGCTGCACCACAGGTGGACCTGGGGCAAGCGGGGCCGCTCGCACGTGTCCCAGGAGGTCCTCCCCTTCTGGGTGCTGTCGGCGGCGATCATCGCCTTCTCGGCCGTCGCTGCCAACGCGGCCCGCTCCCTTAGCCTCGATCCACCGCGTGACACCTTGAACTGAACCAGCGCGCATCCGCGGAAAATGCCTCCTGACCTGCGAGAATGGTGTTTGCGAACGCACCATTCCGTGCAGGATCAAGGAGGCACTTCCAGTGAGTCCAGTATCGCGCGGCATCGACCGCATCGCGGTGACCTTCGATGAACCCGGTCTCGTGGCCAACGCCGGGCTGTTGCTCATCGCCACGCTGGTGAAGCGCCTCGACCTCGAGGCGGTCATCGACAACATGGTGCGCATCCCGTCCAAGCTCGGTGGCTTTTCACCGGGGCGCAAGGTGCTCACGCTCGTCCACGCCATGGTCGCCGGCGCCACCCACATCGACCACGCCGACGTGTTGCGCGCCGGTGCGACCGAAGAGGTCCTCTCTCATCGGGTGATGGCACCGTCGACGCTCGGGACGTTCCTGCGGGCCTTCACCTTCGGTCATGTCCGCCAGCTCGAAGCGGTCGTCGGCGAGGTGCTGCGGCGCGCATGGAGCGCCATGACCCTGCCCGCCCGTCTCGTCGTCGACGTGGACTCGAGGATCTGCGAGGTCGCGGGCAAGAAGAAGGCCGGCGCCGCTTACGGCTACACCAAGGTCTTGGGGCTGCACCCACTGCTCGCGACGCGCGCAGACACCGGAGAGCTGCTCCACGCCCGGCTGCGCAAGGGGTCGGCCAACACCCAACGTGGGGTCAAGCGCTTCATCGAAGAGCTCGTCGCCCGCCTGAAAAGAGCCGGGGCGACCGGCGACCTCGTCATGCGCTTCGACTCGGGGTTCTGGTCCAAAGACCTCCTCTTTACCTTGGAGCGCCTCGGGGTCTCCTACACCATGGCCGTGCGGGCAGGCACCAAGGCGATCGCCCAGGTCATCGCCACCATCGCCGAGGAGGACTGGGTCCCAATCGTCTACCCAGACGGCGGTGAGGCCGCCGTCGCCGAGACGACCTACAAGGGAAGGCGCCTCGTCGTCCGGCGCACGCGGCTCATGGGACCCCAGGCGACGCTGTGGCCCGACTGGCGCCACTTCGCCTTCCTCACCGATCTGACCGGCACCGCTGTCGCCCTCGATGCCTTCCACCGCGAGCGCGCCCAAGCAGAGCTCGACATCCGCGACCTGAAGGAGGGGGCGGGCATGGAGCACTGCCCCTCGGGCAGCTTCGCTGCCAACGCCGCCTGGCTCCAGTGCGCCGTCTTGGCCCACAACCTGGTTCGCTGGACCCAACTCTTGGGCGGCCTCCACGGCCGCGACGGCCACCGTCCGGCCGTCGCACGGACCATCCGCACGCGCTTCGTGTCGCTGCCGGGTCGGCTCGTCAACCGCTCGGGGACGCCGACGTTGCGTGCACCGAGCCTCTGGCCGTGGCAGGAGCCGTTCACCCGCGCGCTTTCGAACCTGCGCGCCCTCGCAGTCGCCGTCACCTGAACCGCGGCTTCCGCGGTCAGCGCAGCCGCAGACGACCCGCATCAGTGCGCTGACATCGCGCCAACCACAAGAGTCTCTGGTCGATCACGTCCATGCTCGGGTCGCCCCGGCGTTTCAGCAGCGAGAACGAGTCCTGCGCAACCGCCCGGCCATCGGCATGCGGTCAGCCGGCGTTACGCGGTGGATCGAGGCTTAGTCACACGTCCCACATGGACCACTTGGGCCAGACGATACTGGTCCTCATCGCCGATGTTATTTCTTTCACTATCTTCTGGCTGCTCGAGCTCGTGGTCTTCAATCGAAGCTTCCGCGTGCACAGGTTCGAGACCGCGTGAGACCGACGGCTTGGCCCGCGTGTCGGATCGGCGTCGCGACAGATCGCTCGCTCTGATCCCAGCCACGCGTAACCCCGTCTCGGCGGTAGGCAACAGGTCCTGTGCGCGCGCGGACCTTAGGGGGCGCGCTGGAGGGCGTGGAAGGCTCAGCTTCCCGGTGCGACGAGGCTGTAGACGGGTGCGTAGCGGGAGCCCTTCGCGGCGATGCCTCGTGAAAGGCAGACGTCCTTCGTCGGGCAGGTGACCGACCCCATTGACAGGTAGGACTGGCCTGTGGCGTTGGGAGCTGTCGATGGGACGCTGAAGACGACCTTCGACCACGTCGAACCGCCGTCCGTCGTTCCGATGAGCACCGGAGAGCCCATGTCGACGCCGCTGCCGACCTTCTGGCCGACCTCCTCCTGGCCACCAGCCCAGCACTCTGTGGCCGTCGGGCACGAGAGGCCGTTGAGGTTCGGCGCAGGCACGTCTGTCGGCAACACGTCGGGCGTCCAGGTGAGCCCTCCGTCACGGCTGGAGGCGATGTCGCTGACAAGTGTGACCGGTTGGCAGGTGCCCCCGGACACGTGGTACTTCGCAGCCTCTTGGGCTGCCGCGGCGGCCTTGAGCCTGGTCTCGGTTTTCGAGATGGCCGCCATCTGCGGGCTCATGGCCGGAAAGGTCGATGTACGGGCGGGCGAGGCGCGTGTCGATGCGCACTGCGCTGTCGTCTTGGCGGAGGTGTTGGGGATCGGCACGAACCCGGAGACGAAGCAGTGCGTGGAGTCGGCACAGCTGAGCTGGGAGAACTTCACGTCGAAGCCCCTCGGGAGCGAGCCGGTGCTCCAGGTGTGCCCGCCGTCGGTCGTGACCGCCGAGACGCCGACGGGGACGAGCTCGTGGGAGGAGGCGTCCGTCATCCCGACGGCCGTGCAGTCGGTGCTCGTCGTGCAGGCGAGGCCGACCATCGAGTCACCGGTGAGAATTGGCTCGTCTGCGAAGGTCGAACCCCCATCGCTCGTCACGAGGAGCGTCGCGTCGACGGGCGCCTGTGTATGAAGTGAGCTCGAGACGAGGCCCATGCACACCCCTGTCGAAGGACATGACAGTGTGTGCAAGGTTCCGACGCCTGTGGGAAGCGGGTCGATCGTGAACGAGTGTCCACCGTCTCGGGTGATCGCGAGCACCGGTTGGTTCTTGTAGGTGGCACCAGTCGCGCACCACCGCGGGCCGCTGCACTCGAGCGGGGTCGCGGGTATGAGGCCCGAGGGGACCGGCAGCGCAGTCCAGCTGGCACCCTCGTCGGTGCTCACGTAGAGATCCTGTGAGAGGAGCGGAGCTGTCGCTACGGACGAGGGGTACCTCCCTGCGAGGTCGTAGCACGTGCCAGAGGGGGAGCACGAGAAGATGCCGGGAGGCGGGCCGTAGACGTTCTGCTGCCAGGTCCCACTCAACACCGCGTCGACCAGGTGCCAACTGCCGTGCTTCGTGGCCGCACCGCCTTGGCCCGTGGAGAGGAGCGGCCGAGCGGCCTTCCACGACGTCGTGAAGGGACGGCGCAGTCCGCCACCTCCGCCGACCCCGACCCCGACGAGCACACCGAGGAGCACGATCACCGCAGCAGCCGCGGCCACCGGCATCCGCCAGCTGCGGCGGGTGGGTCGGCGGGGCTGGCGTCCGACTTCAATCGGCCGCTCGTCTGGCTCCTCGGGCGAATTGGAGACGATTGCCTCGAACAACTCGTCGAAGACGGGATCCGCGAGCGCGCGCTCGACTGCCCCGCGGTCGACGGGATCGCTCCCCTCCAACACGATGAGCTCGTCCATGGCGCTCATGCCTCCTCTTGCACGCAGCCGGGCGCGGCGCCCTCACTCCCTCTATGTCCGGCAAGGGCTTGACGTTTCGGAGGTCGGTCATCACCTGAGAGTGTCTCAAGAGCCGCGTCGAGGCGCCTCCTCGCCCGGTGCAGACGGATCCGGACCGCACCGGGTGAGCAGCCGAGGACAACCCCAGCACCTGCGGCGTCCAACCCGTCCCATCCGACGAGCATGAGCAGCTCCCGGTCGTCGTCATCGAGGGCCCGAAGGGCAGCCAGCGCCACGATGTGTGCCTCGTCGGCTGGCTCGACCACGGTCTCGTGGTCGGTGAGGACGGCCCCGATCCGGGCCACGAGCTGGCCGTGCCTGTGGTCACGACGGACCTCGTTGGCGAGCACGTTTCGGGCCGTGACGTAGAGCCACAGAATCGCCTGGGTCCCACCCGGCACGTCGTCGAGGCACTTCCAGGCGATGGCGAACGTCTCGGCCACGACGTCTGCCGCGGCCTCGGCGCTGCGGGTCCGGCGGAGGGCATACGCGAGGAGCCTCGGGCGCGCCGAGAGGTAGAGGGCTTGGAAGCGCTCCTGTCGCCCGTCGTCCATGAGCCCCCCGTCTGACGCGCTTCCCTGATCCCTCTTCCTACATGTACGAACGGTGGCCAACGTTTCACGCCCAAGCGCCGGCCGCTCACGAAGCCCCCGTGGGTGACACGCTCCCGGCGTTCGGCAACAGCGCGTGGCCATGGGAGGGCGGATGTTCGGGGACAGTCCGGGCGCCAGCATCAGCTTCTTACAGTAGCGATCCGCTCAACAGTCGCTCGAGGGCGTATCGTCGATCGAGCGATGGACGACGGGGCGCCGATGGACGACGAGGCATTGCTTACCTTCGCGCTCGCGCTCCCGCTCGCGGGCTCCGACGACGTCAAAACCGCATCGGGACGGTTGCGGCGTGTCGAGCGCGCCGACGCCGACGTAATCGGCAACCTCTATTGGCTTGCATACCCGCCGGGGATTGCGGCGTGCGATCTGCAGGACGCGATCGCCGACATCCATGCGACCTTCGACGGAAAGTACGGGGCCTTCTGGCCGGAGGGCTCCTTCGTCGTCGAGGTCGACCGTACGGTCGTCGGCGTCGCGTTGACGGTCTGGCGCGCGCCGTGGGCCGGTACCCCCGACGGCCCCTTCGTCGTCGAACTGTTCACGGACCCCGGGCGCCGGCGGCGCGGATATGCGAAGCAGTTGCTCGCAGCCGTCGCGACGGCCGCGAGCATGGTGGGGGAGGACATGATCGGGCTTCGGGTCGACGCGAGCAACGCTCCGGCGCTGAACCTCTACCGCTCACTCGGGTTCCACGAGATCTGACGCGGCCGGCTCCGGTCACCGCGGAGTCGGCGATCGCTTGAGACGTTTAGGGGCGACGCGGCGTCCTGGCGCTCCAGGACCTCGAGGTTGCCCGACGATGCCTCGAGGCATTGCGTCGGCGACGCCGGCCCGCCGCGCGGACGCGCATACGTCCACCGCACGCCCCCGACCCGGCGTTCTGGGCGAGGGTCGGCACCGTGGACGAGTGACGATATGGGGCGCGCGGTATGAGCAACGGTCAAGGCATCGACGGCCGTCTCGGCCAGGGCACTCGACCGACGACCGTGGCGGATGTCTTCAAGCCGGACCGAGGTAGCACTGGCTACCGTTCGGAGCGGTGGATGGTAAGGGAGGACGGCTTCCGGGTTGTTCGCAGGAGCTCTCGCGGCCGGGAGCGGCCGCCTCGCGAAAAGACCTGCAACCTTTGGGGTCAGGTGCGCATCTACATGTCGTGAATCGGGCCGCGACGGAGGATGGCGGTACCTCCGACGTCGCCTTCGAGGGTTTCTACCGATCCCAGTGGGCACCGATGGTCCGGCTGGCTTGGCTGCTCAGCGGCAGCAGACACGACGGTGAGGACGTCGTCCACGATGCGTTCTTGCGAGTCGAGCAACGCTTCCACGAGGTCTCAGAGCCCGTTGCCTATCTGCGGACGGCAGTGGTGAACGGGGTCCGCATGCTCCAACGTCACCGGGAGGTCGAGCGAAGGCACCTGGAGCAGCCTGAGCCAGCAGGTGACGCCTCTGAGGCCGATGACCTCCTCGCAGCGCTCCGAGCACTGCCAAGCCGGGAGCGCCACGCGCTCGTCTTGCGCTACTACCTCGGCCTAAGCGTGGACGAGGTCGCCGCCCAGCTCACATGCCCGCTCGGGACGGCCAAGTCCCTGATCCACCGGGGAATCGAGCACGTCCGAGGGAGGTTGTCACCGTGATCGACGAGCTGACCGAGCGTCGCCTCACCGAGGCACTCAGGGCGGCGGTCGCGACCCTCCCGTCCGAGCCACCGACCTCCTGGGCGGACGCGCGCGCCCGTCGACCCGAACTGGGCTACCAGGCGCCCGAGCCCCCACGAAAGGGTCGCCGTCGGCGCGTCGGCCTCGCGATCGCGGTCGTCGGCGGGCTCGTCGGCGCAGGCACCGGGATCGCTGCGGCCGCCGGGGTGTTCTCGGCACCGACGCCCAAAGAGGTCTGGGGAGCCGCCTACAACCTCACGCTCACAGCGAACTGGACCCAGCCGACAGAGGCGACCCGCGTCGTCGCCCCAGGTCCCGACGGCGCGACCCTTCTCGTCGGGAGCTCATCTGTGCCCCAGGGCACCTGCGAGGCGCTCGCGGTGAGCGAGCCCGGATCGAAGCCCACAATCGCAGGTTCTTTGTGTCAGGGCTCTGTCCACACATCGACGACATCGCGACAACGACGCAGCTACAGCACGTCGACAGCGGCATGGACATCTCCGACAGGCACGCAGTACGCCATCTCGTTCGGGCAGGGTCCCCCAGGCACGACGTCCGTAGCCTTCGTCTCCTCCTCAGGGATCCACCTCGTGACAGGCACCGCGTCGGGCGGCTGGTACGTGATCGCCGTCCCTTCCGACGACATCGGACGCGGAAACGCGGTGACGTTCTATGCGGCGACAGGGGCATCGCTGGGCACCCGACCCGCGACGGGTTCCTTTGCAACATCGCCACAGGGCCAAGCTCCGTCGCGCAACACAGCGAAGGGATCCCACGGAGTTGCGCCCATGTACGCCGTGGGTTACGCAGGCATCAAGTTCACGCGGACAGGACAGGCGATCTTCCTCCTCGAAAACGGGAAGTCGGTCACCGTCCCAGATCACGTGGCGGTCAAGATGCTCGAGATCCGTGCCAAGTCAGGGACACCGCCCCTTCCGGCGACGGGGACAGTGCCGCCGAAAGTGCCAGCGACAAGCGTGGTCGTGAAGACCGGTAGCGCCGGTCGAGGCTGAAGGGAGGTCCGGTGCGCCGAGCCGACAGAGAGTCGTGGAACGTGTCGATCGACGTCTCGAACGTGATGCACGTCGCCCTCTACGTCCGCGACGCCTGTCACCTCCAGGTGCCCGAGAACCCGACCGGTCCGCCCCCGCTCGACGGCGCGGTCGTCGACCACTCCGGCGCCATGGACTCCGAGCGACATCTTCGGGCGGGGAGCCAGTGGCTCTCGTGGTGGGAGGAGATCTTGAAGTTCGAGGGGGCGAAGGACCTTCGAACCTTGCGGCTCCCCGAGGGGGTGGACCCGCTCGCGGCGATGTCGGCCGTACACGACCGTCTCTTCGACTGGCCGACATTGGATGCGCTCTCCTCGTGGCCCGATCTCCGCGACGCCGTGCGGCAAGTCGGTGCCGAGGCAGGCCGATGGGCCGGTGACCAGAAGCGCCGCCTCACTGAGCACGGTCCTCGGCCACCGGGGCGATTGCTGAACGTGCCGATCGACGAGATCGCCGAGAGGGTCCTCGATCGGTCGGACGTTCCTCCCGGTCTCGTGCGCGCCGCGATCTTCCTGCTCGGTGTGCAAGGCGAGTGGTCAGTGCTGGTCCTGCCGGGCGTGCTGCTCTGCTCCTCGTCGCTCGCCCAAGACGCAGATCGAATGGCGGCCCTCGTCGAGGAGGCACTGGCTTCTGGCGCCGATGCCGAGGAGGTCTGCGTCGAATACGAGCCCAAACAACTTGTGCTTCCGCCCTCGGTGCTCCCCGAACCTCTGGTGCTGTGGCGCAGGGAAGACGCGTCGCTCACCTGCAAGCGGGTGATTCCTTACAAGGACGGCTTCGAGATCGAGCTTCGGCGCCACGGCCTTGGCCCGCCACCGACTCCAGAGTGGCGAGGGCCTGGTGCACGGCGCGCCAACCCCTTTGCCGGGCTCCAAGTGCGGCTGCACTACGCCGACGGGCGCCAAGAGCTCCTCGACGACGTCGAACGCGACGACCACGAAGGACCGATCACCGTGACCACCTTCGGACGTCGAGGATTCGGCGACGACACGTTCTGGTTGTGGGTGATGCCTCTCCCACCTCCCGGAGAGGTCCGACTGAGCGTCGAGTGGCCCGCGTACGAAATCGGACCCGTCAGCGCGTCGTTCGACGGGGCCATGGTCCGGCCGAGAGAGGATGCTTGATCAGTCGGGGCCCCCATCACCTACCACGCGGCGAAGCTGTCCCGGTGCCGTGACTCCGCTGTGGGCATGCCTGCTGGCGCGAAATGCCACGCGCCCGGCGATCAGGGTCACAGAGGCGTCATCAACGTCTCGCGCGTTCTGGGACAGGTCGGGTATCGTCGAGGGGGCAGCGGGGCGATGAGAATCACAGAGTTCCTCCGTCTCCATGCTGAGGGATGCGACACATGAACAGGAGGGCACCATGACAGGTCCGACGCCCCCGACGCCGTACATCCACTTTCCCGGCACCGCTCGGGAAGCCTTGTCCTTCTATGCCGACGTCTTCGGTTGCTCGGCTCATGTGCACACGTTCGAAGAGTTCCATCGAACCGATGGGCCTGCTGACGCCATTGCGCACGGCGGTCTTAGCGACGGCCCGGTCCGGCTCTTTGGTGCTGATGTTGCCGGCGACGAGAAGCCAGTGCGATGCGAGGGGTTGATGCTGTCTCTGCTGGGCACCGCTACCCCCTCGACACTGAGGGACTGGTTCTCCAGACTCTCGGACGGCGGCCGGGTCGTCGATGACCTGCAGGTGCGGCCGTGGGGAGACTCCGACGGACAGGTCATCGACCGGTACGGCGTCCACTGGCTCATCGGGTTCGAGGGCGGCGACAGCAACTGAAGACTCGGCCTGCCCTCCGCTCCGGCGATCGGGGCGCATCGCGGCGCTGAACCAGCGGAGTGGTAGGGGACGGCGCTTTGCCGAAGTCGTCCAACTAGGTTACGACGTCACGCGCAGCGGAAACAGCGTGCGTCGCCTTCCTTCGGTTCCAAGGTCGAGCACCGCCTCGGCCACCCAGTCGCCCGGGGGGACGGCATAGCCAAGCAATCTTCGGTACGACGCCGTGCCCACGAGGATCGGTACGGTGACCGTCTCGTCCGGCAGAGCAGTGAGCCGCACGGGGGCGGCCCGCGTGTCTGCGCGCACGTCCCGGACCCAAGGAGCGATTCCTGCCCACGCGTGGGCCTCAGCGGAGGCTCCAACCACTTTTCCCGTCGCGGGATCGAGGACATGACACAATTGCGCGTCGGCGTTATCGACGAGAAGTGGGGTGGTGCCCCGGTTGCTGACGAGCAGTTCGGAGTGGATCTCGTAGCCCGAACGAACCACCAAGGGCTGAACCGGAGCGGCCTCCGCGATGCTTGGGTCGAGTAGAGGCTCCTTGGAGGCTGTCGGCGCGGAGCGGTCTGCGCCCAGTGGGTCTGTCGGTCGGGGTACGGGGTAGGGGAGAAAGCCGACGGTGAGGAGTACGTCGTTGCCGAACCGCGCGTTGAGTTCTTCAGCGACGTCGACTGCCCACGGTCTGAGCATGATTCGGAACGGCGACGCCATCTTCTCCGCTCTGGATGCTGGAGACGTCCAGAATGGCCGCGGTTCAACCGTCTCCAGGCCCCTTAGGATCACTCTGAGCTCGTCCCAACTCGTCACGCTGACCATTGTCGCCGAAGTGGGCGAAGTCGAAATTGGCGGAGCCACCCCGTGAAGGGCATCCCGCGTCCCGGCGTTATGCGCGAGCAAGGTCGGACCTTCGCGGGCGCTTCGGGGACATGCCGGCCGCTGTAGCAGCTGTACTCCTTTTGGGCTCTTGGACCGGCTGGTGGCACTTCCGGAGTAGCAGCGGCAGGCTATGCCGATGAAGATCCGGCGACTTGGCCCGGGTGACGAAGCGATTGCGGAGGCGGCGTGTCGGGTCTTTGGAGACGTGGGGCCCATGAACGCTGGACGGTTCCTGGCCAGTGCCAAGCACATCTTGTTGGTGGCCGAGGAAGCCGGAGAAGTGAGCGGCTGGGTGTACGGGCACGAACTCATTCATCCGGACGGGGAGGCGACGACGCTCCTCTACGCGTTGGACGTAGTCGAGAGGGCCCGGCGGCGTGGAGTGGGAGCTGCGCTCGTTGCCGCCTTCGTCCATGAGGCTCGTCTGGCGGGCTGCACTGAGGTCTGGGTCCTCACTGACGACTCGAACCCTGCGGCCCTGGCGACCTATAGGACTGCGGGAGGCGTACGCGATGCCGTTCCTCAAGTCATGTTCAGTTGGCGCTTGGCCGAGCGCCGGCACTCATAGCGGGCGTTCGGGGCGAGCGATGGCGACCGATCGTCACGACGATCGGGGACGCCCCCGGTCGGCAACTGGCGACGGCGTCTACTCCACTCCCGCTTTTCCGAACCGTTGACGGGTGGCATCGACGCTCAGGCCGGCCGCCTCGGCGATGGTGTGCCAGGCAACTCCTCGCTCCCTCAAGCGGTTGATCGAGGTGGCCAACTCGAGCTCCACCCGGTCGGCACTCATGACCAAGGCGGGGAGCATCGTGAGCAGGTCCTCGGTGGAGGGGTCCTGGCGCGCAGCTCGCCAGCGAGTTGACTCCTCAGGCGTCGCGCTGGCCGCATCCTCGACGACCACGAGGGCCAGTTCGACGCACTCGTTGCAGATGAAGACACCCGGACCGGCGACGAGCCGCTCGACTGCCGTGTTCGGCTTGCCGCAGAACGAGCAGGACGTCGTCATGCCCTCAGTTGAAAGAGCATTGGTAGACATGCGGGTCTCCTGTTCTTGACGGATGTTCCGCAGGGCGGTGGCATAGGGCTCACCGGTCTGAGCAGCACGCGACCTGACAAGACGCTTGAGGTGCTTGTTCGTCGTCATCCGGTCTCACGCACTCCGATCGGCACCCCAGCTGCACCCTCGGAATGGGTTGACGGACAACGACCCGAGGACATGATCCCCTTTTCCTCCAAGTGCCGGCTTGCTGGGGTAGCCGGCGGAGGGGGGCGCGGAACTCGCCGGAGCCATGGTGCCCTGGGCGACGAGGCGAGTCAAGCAGCGTCCTGCCGACCCGGCGTTCGGCAGCGCTTCTCGAGTACACGAGCGCCGCATTCGGGGACAGAGGAAGGGGGCGTCTCTCCCGGGCGGAGCGACTTGACCTACTACGGGCTAACGCTAGAGTTAATAGCGTTATGGACGCGAGTCGCCGACCTACCCGGAGCACCGAAGAGGCTCGCCTGCGTCTCGCTGCTGTCGATCGCAGCGACCCAATGCTCCTTCACGAGCAAGTGGCTATCGAGCTGCGCAGAGCGATCGCTGAGGGAGAAGCGAAGCCAGGCGAGCGGATGCCGCAGGCAAAGGATCTCGCCGCGGTGCTGGGCGTGAACACCAACACCGTCTTCAAGGCGCTCCGGCTCTTGCGGGATCAGGGGCTCTTGGAGATCGGCAGAGGTCGTGGCATCAAGGTGGCAGGCACCCCAGAGCGAACCGCGTTCATCGAGCGGACGACGGAGCTGCTCGAACTTGGACGCCGCAACGGCTTCCGACGAGACGACCTGATCGCCCTGCTTCAGAGCTTTCCGAACTGAGGTCGGAGATGTACGTGCTCGAGAAGCCTCCGCCGTCGGTTCGTGACCATCCACCGCGGTCCCCGGAGGTCATCATCCCCGAGGCCCGCCAGCGAGAGACGCGACGCCGGTCTTTCATCGGCCTCGTGATCGCGCTCGTCCTCGCATCGGGCCTCGGGATTGGCATCGGTGTTGGGGGCGGACAGGGCGCAGGACACGGCCAGGGCTCGGTCTCGGGAGCCGGCGGCGTTGGCGCCGCACACGGTCCGACATCGCCCGCGCACTCCGTTCTGGCCGACGTGGGGATCACGCCCGCCGGTTGGGCAGCGGTACCGCTGACAGGGATCCAGGTGTCGGTTCCCGCCTCCTGGCAGGTCGAGCCTCCGGGCGAAACCGTCTGCGGGCGGATCAACGGCGTGGTGCTCTTGGGACGGGGTCTCCACCTACCCGAACGCGGTTGCACACAACGTTTCGCCGTTGCCAACGTTGTCTCGCTTCGCGCTACCAACGGTCCTGCGCCGTCGAGTGGCAGACAGGTGCTCATTCATGGTCTGAAGGTGACGCTCACGAGCGATCACCGCACCGAGACCGAGTTCGCGCGGGTGACAGGGATGACCATCGCGGCGACGGGTCCGCTTGCGACGACGATCGTCCGGACGATCACGCACTCGCCCAGGTCGGTGGTCCTCGGACCATACCGGGTGTCCGTGCCGAGGGCCTGGCGGCACCTGGCCTTCGGCGGGCTCAGCTTTTCGGTGCCCAAGCGATGGACCACTGAGAGGGTCATATGGATCGGCGGATGCCCCTTCAACATCGCCCGATCGACGCTCCTCCTCTCGGGGGCACGATCGATCTTCGCGCCCTCGTGTATGCCACCGCCGAACACTGCGGGCTACATGGCCGCGCGCCCAGGGATGAAGGTCTTCGCCGGATCAAAGGTCCTTGTTACACAAGCCCAGCTGCACGGAACGGAGTGCCGCTCCCTCAACGGGCTCCGTGTCTGCGTCCAGCCCTACAGACTTGCAGGGGGCTACTCGGCCACAAACTACCCGGGTCTTTTGACGGCGGACGTGTACCTTCCCGGGCGCACTCGTCCTGA
Organism: Actinomycetes bacterium; assembly: GCA_021794995.1. Taxonomy (GTDB): domain Bacteria; phylum Actinomycetota; class Acidimicrobiia; order Acidimicrobiales; family RAAP-2; genus JAJYVT01. Next base: position 32,833 of record JAJYPY010000011.1, read on the forward strand.
CCTCGTCGAGATCGGCCTCAGTGGAACAGGGATGACGCCGCTTCGAATCTTCGACTCTCTCCAGCCCAGTCGCTGAGTGCGTTGCCCCGGGCCGGCGATATCGGGCAGTCGAGCCTCCAGAGTGCGGCGGGGTTAGGGGACGGTTCGCCGTCGATACGGATAGAACCCCGCCGACCCTACGATCGGATGGATGCGACGAGTGTCGAACGACTACGACGCCGACCCTGGGCGGTGGCGCTCACACGACAGCGGATGGCTGCGGGCGGACCCGTTCGCGCCAGTCGCCGAGCGGATCACCTCGCTCGCCGCCCGCCCCGTGCTCGACGTCGGTGGAGGGGCCGGGGCGCTCGGGCGAGCGCTCCCGGAGGACTGGCCGGTCATACTCGTCGGCAACTCGCCTACCCAACTGCGAGGGGCCCCGGCTCCCAAGATCCGGGCGAGCGCGCCCGCGCTGCCCGTGGCCTCATCGTCGGTCGGCGCGGTGGCGATGCTGTGGTTGCTCTACCACCTCGACGATCCCGAACAAGCAATCGCAGAGGCACGCCGCGCTCTGTGCGATGACGGACTGTTCGTCGCCGCCACTGCGAGTCGGACGAGCGATCCCGAGCTGACCGACGGCTATCCGCCCACGACGTTCGACGCCGAAGAGGCGCCACGGATTGTCGCTCGGGTCTTCGATGATGTGGACGTGGTGTCCTGGGACGCGCCACTCACCGTCCTTCCCGACCGAGCGGCGGTGCTCGCCTTCTGTCGCTCTCACTTCCTTCCGCCAGAGGCTGCCGACCGGGTGACGCCGCCCGTAACCCTCACCAAGCGCGGGTGTTTCGTCTACGCGAGGAAGCGCGCTCGGTGACGCTCGGCAACTGCCGAACTACGGTGGTTCGCGCCGACGGAGGAGACAAAGCCGCCCCTCTCCCGGCGTTCGGAGACGTGGGAAGGCAGCCGCCTGCTCGTGATTATGGGCGGCCTCAGACGCGTTCGATGCGGACGCTCTTGGCGTACGACGCGAGTGCCCCGAGATCCTCGACGCCACCGGAGAGGATGATGCCTCCCGGCTCGGCGCTGGCGACGACGATCGCGTCGACCGCGGAGCCACGGCGGGCGCGGTGGCGGAGTTCGCCTGCTCGGCGAGCGAGCGGCACTGGCAGTTCTTCGCTGACGTCGCAGGTCTTGAGCAGTCTGTTGACCGCTGCGTCGTCGCGCTGACGTCCCGAAACGGACTCG
>JAJYPY010000113.1 GCA_021794995.1 Actinomycetes bacterium
CGAGGATGGGCCGTTGCCGGTTGGACGCGGAGACCGACCGGCCTCCGCCGGGCTGGCTCGTCTCGCTGTACTCGCGTTCGGTCCGCTCCCCGACGAGCCGGGCGATGGCCGCCAGGTCCTCGGCGTATCCGCCGCCGCCGAGGATGATCTTCACGATGGCCGAGTCCCAGATGCCCTGGGCTTGCTCGCGGCCCCAACGGTCCCGGGCTTGGGCGAGGGACTGGAGGACGGCGAGGGTGGTGATCCCGGTGCCGCCTCCCTCAGACATGAGCGCCCCGAGGCTCGGGATCGGGTAGTTGGCAGCTTCGTCCAAGATGAGACCGAGCGGCGGGTCCAACCGAGCCCCCGGCGATGCGGCGGCAAGGCGGCGGGCCACCTCGACAACGTCCTCGATGAGCGCGGCGACGAGTCCTACGGCGGACCTCTGCTTTGCTCAGGCCAAGGACCGCGGCCGCAACGTCGATGCCCATGACGCGGGCCGCCTCGGCTACAGCTCCGGCAACCTCGGTCACGGCATCCGCGACGAGGGCGTCCTGTCGAGCGACGATTTCAGCTCGGCGGGACGTGGCGGCGTCTAGATCAGTGATTCCAAGGGGTCGGGAGCGACCCAGGGTCCGCGAAAGACGCGACGAAGGCGTCCACAATCGGCGTTGCCAATACCCACGCCGACCCTGGAGGCCGCATGGAAGCCGATATGGACACCTTCGTCACCGCACTGTACGTCAAGATCGACGACACGCTCAGGGACACCCCGTCCCTTCGTCTCTATCGCCCCAAGGTGGGCATCGCCCCCAAGCTCTCCGACGCAGAGCGCATCACGATGGCGGTCCGAGTCATTGTCAAGAGTTGTGGACGGTTGCGGTAGGGACCGCCCTTGCGGGCGGCCCCCCGCACAGATCCCAGCGTGCGGAACTACCGCACTGGGCTCCTGCCTCGGGTGATGGCGGCGAATCGCACTTCGGGAAACGGATGCACGATGCGGGCGGGAGGAAGCCACTGGGCGGCCAATCGGCCCATGCGCACCCAGGTGAGCCGGGTCTTCTGGCTGCGGCGACGGAGCGCCTTGAACCAGTGCCGGGTCAGCTGCGTGCGGAAGGCTCGTATGGCGTCGCCGTTGCCAGGCACGGCGTAGTAGTTCAGGTGTCCCCGGACCACGCTGCCGAGCCACTGGCCCTGGACGGGGACGGGCTGGTGCCGACGCAGCTTCAGCTCGATGTTGAGAACCTTCAGCTTCGCCCGCATCCGCTTCGAGATGGTGATCCGCCTGACCCAGAACCCTCCGTTCCTCCCTTTCGCACAGATGTGCGTCAGGCCGAGGAAGTCGAAGGTCTCGGGCTTCCCGAGACCCCTGGCCGCCCGGTTGCGGGCAGCATGACGCCCGAACTCGATCAGCCTGGTCTTCTTGGGGTGCAGTCCCAGACCGAACGCCGAGAGACGATCCCGGAGGTCGGAGAGGAACTGCCTAGCGTCCTCCTCATGCTCGAACCCGACGACGAAGTCGTCGGCAAACCGCACGACGATCACGTCGCCATGAGCGTGCCTTCTCCTCCACTGCCGGACCCATCGGTCAAAGACGTAGTGCAGGTACACGTTGGCGAGCAACGGCGAGACCGATGCCCCCTGCGGCGACCCGAGTGGCGTCTCCGACCACTTCCCGTCCTCGATGACCCCTGCGGCCAGCCACTTACGGATCAGCCGCAGGACCCTCTCGTCTGCAATGCGATGCTCGAGGAACTTGATCAACCACGCCTGATCGAGCGTGGAGAAGAAGTCGCTGAGATCAGCGTCGAGCATCCAGTTCACCTTCTTCCTCGTGATTCCGATGGCCAGCGCATCGAGCGCATCGTGGGGCTTACGCCCCGGCCGGAACCCGTAGGAGAAGCCGGTGAAGTCCACCTCGTAGATGGCGTTCAGCACCTCGACGACGGCTCGCTGGACGATCTTGTCCTCCAGCGCAGCGATGCCAAGCGGCCGCTGCCTGCCGTCCGCCTTGGGGATGTACGCCCTCCGAGAGGGCTTCGCCCGGTAGGCGCCGCTGAGGACCCGTCGGAGGAGGTCCTCAAGGTTCTCCCTGAGGTTCTCGCCGTAGTCCTCCCACGTCACCCCGTCCACCCCCGGTGAAGCCTGTGGTCGTATCGCCACGTAGCTCTTCCAGAGGAGAGACAGGTCGACGTGGTGCAGCAGCGCCGTGAACCGTGCACTCCTGTCCTTCCGTGCTGCCTCACGCACACGGTCGAGCCCGCTTGGCACGTCTGTTCCGGCTCTGCGTCCGGGACGTGTCGAGCCGCCCGTGTTCCCCTTGGCTGGGCGCCTTTCCTCCACCGGCTCCGCCACCGCTTCCACGGCTTTGTTCGCCAGCTTCGCAGGTACTACGCGCCCATCCGACTTCCCATGCCCGTTCATCTCGGGATTGCGGCCTCAGCCTTCCCCGAGCGGCCCGTCTGGTGATCGACCAGGGGGTCGGGCATGGGATCTCCCGGTTCTCGCGCAAGGAGGTTCCGTACATGCCATGGTTCTACGACCGCGCGGGGTCCGCTGGCTGCTCGCGATAACGCTGCCAGCGATGTTGCCTTCCGCCATTCCCACGACGTGGGCACCCCGATCGCCTTGATTTCGCGGCTCAATAGCCCGGCCTGCACGTGCCCCTGCCAACGCTTCGCTGCGCCCTCACGGGTCGCCAACGCATGACTCGGGGTCACCGTGGGTCGCTGGCCCTTCGGTGTGGAGCTCTTCCATCTCCTCCTCCTTGCCGGTTTATCCCGGCGCTTTCAGAAATCTCAGTCAGGCTGCGACGGACCCGGTCTTTTCGTCGGTGTCGGCGGTTTCTTGCTCCGACTGATCGCTCCTTTCTCGTAGCTTGCCGTCGATGAACGTGGCGCCGGCCCGGACGAGCGGAACGAGCTCGGCACCGGTGATCCTGCGCCAGCGAACCTGGGCGGAGTCGAGCAGCTTGTAGGCCATCGCGAGCCCGGCCTTGCGCGACCCTGCTCCCCGGGTGACCTTCGTCCGGAGGCGCACCGTCGAGAACGTCGACTCGATCGTTATCTTGAGCGACGATGTAAAATGGGCCTTTGAGCTGGGGTGTTGTCATCTGGACACTGTCTGTGACGGAAGTCGCCGCGCGGGTCTGTCGGCCTGAAAAGTTTTGTTCGAGTGACATGCGTAGGCGTCATCCGGTTCTGGAGGCGCGGTTGGTTCCGAGTGACTCGGCGAGGGCGGCTCGAAGGCGAGCGTTCTCGGCCTGCAGGTCGCGGATTCGTTCGCTGGCGACCTCGAGCCTGCGCAACAGGGAGGCCTCAGACGCACGCTGCCGTGGACGAATGGTTGGTTCGGGGCGTGGCGAGTGACGTTGCCGGAGCCGGTCGATCTCGGCGCGCAGCTCGGGCTGGGTGTAGAGCCAGGACCTCGATACACCAGCTTCGGTGGCGACGGCCTCGAAGCTGACCGCGGTTCCGCTTGCGTCCATGCGACGCAGCGCCGCGGCAGCTTTCCGTCGTGCCGTTTCCGAACGCCGACGCGCTGCGGTGATCAGGTTGCGGGAGTTGTCAGCTCGCATCTGCTGCCTCGGTGCCCGTGATGTCCTCCTCCAGCCCGGAGATGATGTGGTCGAGGTTGGTGAGCACCTGCCGGTTCATCTCGACCAGACGCATCTGGCGGCGAGCCTCTGCCGTCTTGACAAGCCGCACCACCTCCTCGCGCTGTCGACGGTGATGGGGAAGGAACTCGACCGTGGTGAGGAACATCGGACACGTGAGACAGGCGTTGGCGTGTGGGCATGCCTTCTGGACGGGTAGGCCGCAGAAGCCGTTCGGCAGGACCTGGGTAGCCCGACCGAGTCGTTGTTTCGCCCACGCGGCATCCGAGAGCGTCTCGTCCTTGTCGATGAGAACCGTCTTGCCGGTGATGTCGACCTTGCGGGCGGCCTCCCAGTGTCGGCGGACCGTCGTGTCGTGCAGCCTGGCGTAGTGGGCGGTCATCTCCGCCGAGTCGTGGTCGAGGATGCGGCGCACGACTTCTTGGGGGACATCGCGGTTGATCAGTCGGGTTCCCAGGGTGTGGCGCCATTGGTGCGGGGTCAGGTGCACGGGCTTTCCGTGCTCGTCCCGGACGTCGCAGCACTGCAGCCATCGGTAGAGCGCGGCCCTGTAGGTGGTGGCAGCGCTCGGGAAGCGCCCGTCGGGGTTCTTCGTGGGGCGGGGAAACAGCCAGGGTCCCGCGCCGCCGTTTCCTCGTCGCGCGGTGATCTCTTCGCGGATTTCCTCGTCGATCGGGACCAGCGCCTCCCGCTTCATCTTGTGGTTGACGTAGCGCAGGTAGGGGGCGCCTTCTGCATCGGTGACGATGCAGTCGATCCGAAGGCGTAGTGCGTCGCTGACCCGCAGTCCGCAGCGGATGAGGATCAAGGTGACCAGGCGGAAGGCCGGGTTGTCCCAGCGCTCGAGGTTGTCGGGCTGCTCCACCTGGGCCATCACCGCTTCGGCGAGCGCCCGTGGTGCCAAGGTGGTGCGCTTGGGGTAGTCGTCGGCGAAGATGAGCGCGTCCGCCGGCAGCGTCTCGTCCCAGCGGTGCTGACGGATCGAGTGGAAGAAGTTGTTCAGCTGCCCGATGTGGTCGTTGTGGCGCTGGCGACCGGCCCACTCTGCGTGCAGGTCGGCCAGGTAGCGCTCCAGGGTGCAGCGGTCGACCTCGGCGAGGCTGTCCACTCCGACACGGGCACAGAACGCGGAGAAGCGGTGGAGCGAGCGCAGGCCCCGACGAACGGTCTCGAGGTTCAGCTCGCCGGACAGCCTGCCGCGGACCCACCGCTTGGCCAGGTCGCGCAACCACGGCTGGCAGATCTGCTCGAAGCTGAGCGTCTCGTTGCCTGGACGGCCGAGCCGTCGCAACAGCCACACGTCGCGGGGGAACTCGGCCTCCCAGCCTTCGGCATCGGCGAGGTCCGAGAGCTTGCGATGTGCGTAGGCGACGAGCCGCGCGACCGCCGCATCCTTCGGACACTTGTGACGCGCGTGGGTCCGCCATTGGCCCTCGGTCCGATCCAGCAGTGAGCGCACGCTGGTCGCCGCCAGGAAGGCGACCGTTCGGCGCACCACGGCCGGTGCGATCTTCCCGGCGCGATCGTCACGGCGAGACTGCAGCGCGTACTGGATCTCGAGCTTCAGCTGGGCGCTCAGACCCTGGAGCTCGATGGTCTCGTCTGCGGTGGCGGTTCTCGGCTCGAAGCCGAGCACGAACTCGTCGATGTCGGGCCGCCCGTTGGCACGCCAGGTCGCCTGATGGGCTCGACAGAGCCCCGAGGCACCATGCGGCCAGAGCTCGCACTGCGCGATCCGACAGTGCGCTCCTTTCTCGGGCGCCCTGACCGCCGGAGCATCGGCGCGCCAGGACTCGAGATCCGGACGGCCCGAGCGGTCCCAGCGTTGGAAGTGACCCGAGCACAACCCGCTGCGGGTCACGCCGTAGCCACAGTCTGCGACCCAGCAGCTGGCGTTGGGCTGTTGTCGGCGCCATCTCGGGTCGGTCGTCGTGCAGAAGGACTCCACCGGCGGACGGCCCGCGTCCTTCCAGCGCTGGTAGTGCCCCGTGCACAGCCCAAAGCTGCGGGCAGAGCGGGCACAGCCCCCGACGAGGCAAGCGCCGCCGCCGAAGACCGGATCGGTTGCCGGGAACACGAGCACGTCTCGACAGAACTCGGGGCGCAGCGTCTCATGGAGCAGATCGACGAACCCCGTCGTGCGCTTCTCGAAGCCGGCAACCGTCACCGACGCGGTCACAGCCGCACCGCCGCGTCGGCGAACCATCCTGCGTTCTCCAGTGCCCGACGAGCGTCCTCGGCGCTCAGATGCCCGTAGATCTCGCTCGTGGTGCTCACCGACGCGTGGCCGAGCAGTTGGCTCACGACCTCGACGGGCACCCCTGCCCGGAGCATGCGCGTCGCCGCCGAGTGCCTGAACCAGTGTGGGTCGAAGTCGAAGCCCGCGCGCCGGCGTAGCCGGCAGACCAGGTCGTAGGCGGCCGGATAGCTGAGGGGGTGACCGCGCGGCTCGGCCCACAGGTTCACGAACACGTAGTCGCTGTCGAGATCCCCGTACTCGCCGTGCATGTAGTCGGCGTAGAGGCGGAACAGTTCCACGCTCGCAGGGATCGTGCGTGGCTGGCCTGACTTGGAGCGAGCACGGTTGTCGTTCGCTCGCGGCATCACCGTGATCTCTCGCTCAGGCGCCGCCCAATCCTCGTGGCGCAGTCCGAGCGCTTCGCCGATGCGCATCCCGGTGTCGTGGAGCACTGCGAACAGGAGCCGATCTCGTAATCGCTCGCAACCATCGAGGATCGCCTGCACCTCGGTCGGGCTGAGGACCCTCGGCTGCTTGCGAGGCGCCTTCAGGCGGATCGCACGGCGTCGGATCGGCTGGCTCTTGGTGATGTGGTGCAAGAACGGCCGCCATGAGGTTCCGCGGCGCCCTGCCGGCTGCCAGCTCGTCAACAAGTCGCCCAGCTCAACGCCGTTGCGGGCGGCGTGCTGGTAGAAGGCGCTGACCGCCGACAGCTTGCGGTTCACCGTCACCTCGGAGCAGTGCTGCTCGACGGACGGCAACACCGCAACCCGAGCAGAACGGACCACAGGCGGCAGGCGCAGCCAGGCCACGAACGCGCCTACGTCGTCCAGGCGAACCTGCCGCCAGTCCAGCGACCGGTCGCCGAGGAAGTCGAACCAGTCCTTCAGGTCGTGCGCATATGCCTTGACCGTGTTCGGTGACCGCTCGATATCGCTCAGGTAGCTGAGATAGCGCTCCACCGGGTCGATCGGTCGGCCCTCCTCGTCGAGAACCGTCCACGACTCACGCGACGAGTCTGGCAACACCACCCGTTGAACGAACACCGAACCTCCCCGGAGCCTGCGTGCTGGAACGCTGTAGATAATCAGGTCCACGACGAAGGGTGGTGGATCGCAGAGGCTCGTCGGCTACGTGGTGGACGCCTTCTGGATGGCTCGAGATAACGATCGGATTCGTCGTGCGCAGGTGAACCCAGTGCTCGGTTGGGAAGTCGTAGTAGGCGAGCAAGACGTCGAGGTTGCCCGTGATCTTGACGACGGCCTTTTGGAAGTCGGAGAACGTGTCGGCGAAGCGCTTCACCGCCTCCACGGCGGCGGTGCGCGTCGGGGAGCTGTAGATGGCCTGGAGGGCGGACTTCGCGTCGGCGTGGAGGCGCTTGGGCAGGGCGTCGAGAGTGTTGGCGGTGACATGGACCCAGCAACGCTGCTCCTTGGTCGCAGGGAACACCTCGCGTAGCGCCCCCCAGAACCCGAGCGCTCCGTCGCCGACGGCCAGCACCGGTGCAGAGAGACCACGGTCACGTAGTCCCCGCAGCACCTCGGCCCAGGACTCGGTCGACTCTCTGTAGCCGTCGGCGAGCGCCACCAGCTCTTTCGTGCCGTCGGGACGCACGCCGACGATCACGAGGCAGCACAGCCGGTCCTCTTCCAGCCGGATGTTGAAGTGCACACCGTCGGCCCACATGTAGACGTAGTCGACGTCCGAGAGGCTGCGTTCCGACCACTCGGCGTGCTCGGCCTGCCAGGCCTCGGTGAGCCGGTTGACAGTCGAGGCGGACAGACCGGCCTCGGTGCCGAAGAACTCACCGAGCGCAGGGGCGAAGTCCCCGGTCGAGAGCCCGCGCAGGTAGAGGATCGGGAGGACCTCGGTGACCTTCGGGGACTTGCGCATGTAGGCCGGCAGGATGGCCGAGGAGAACCGGTGATCCTGCCGGCGGTCGTCCACCCTCGGGGCCGTCACCTCGACCGCTCCCGCCCCCGTCACGACCTCGCGCGGTCGGGCGTACCCGTTGGCCACCACCACCCGGTGGCCGGTGGCGTCGCGCTCTGTGGCGTGCGCGTCAAGGTAGGCGCGGCGCTCAGCGAGGAGAGCCACGGCCAGCATCTCCTTCGCAGCCAGGCGGCACAGCTCGTCGAGGTCGATCGTCGACGCTTCGCTCTCACCAACCGCGTCCGCGGTGGCGTCATGGACTAGCTTCAACATTGGCGTATCCCTCCCCGCCGGCGTCACGCCAGCGGACTCGTTGATTGGTGTCAACTTGGAGGGTACGTCGCGCCCTTCGTGAGATCGCGGATCCACAACTTTCGGTTATAACTCGGCGCAGCCGTGTCGCACCGGGCAGGTCGCAGAGCGTCCGCCAGC
>JAJYPY010000114.1 GCA_021794995.1 Actinomycetes bacterium
GGCCCGGGCCACTGCCCGGGCGGCTCACTGCAGGCGCAGGTCCAAGGTGAGCGTCGTGAGGGCGAACACGACCGCCACCGTGACGGTGATCCGGTCGAGGTTCCGCTCGACCACCGTGGAGCCCGAAGCCGCGGCGCCGACACTGCCACCGAACATGTCGGACAGACCCCCTCCCTTCCCGCTGTGCATGAGGATGAGGAAGATGAGCCCGACGGCGGCGAGCACCTCGACGATGATGTACACCCAGGTCAGCACCCGGACAGCTCCTTCAGACACGCGGGCCGGCACTGTCGCACGGCGCCCGCCGCGCAACCCGCGCAAACGGTAGCAGCCCTCTCCGGTGCCGAGAGGTCGTGCTCAGCCGCGGGTCCGCTGCACGGGGCGGCTCGCCCGCACGATGTCGAGGAACGATCCGGCGTCGAGGCTCGCCCCGCCCACGAGCAGCCCGTCCACATCGGGCTCGGCCAGGAACGACCCGGCGTTCTCGGCGGTCACGGACCCCCCGTACTGGACGCGCACGGAGGCGGCGGCCTCGGCCCCCGCGAGCTCGCCGATCGTCTGGCGGACGAAGAGGCAGGCGTCTTCGGCGTCCACGGCCGTCGCCGCGTTGCCGGTGCCGATCGCCCAGATCGGCTCGTAGGCGATCACCAGGCTCGAGATCTGGACGGCGTCGAGCCCGTCGAGCGCGGCAGTGAGCTGGGCGGCCAGCCGGGCATCGGTGTGGCCGGCGGCGCGCTCCTCAGCGGTCTCCCCGACACAGCAGATCGGGGTCATCTCGTGGCGCAGCACGGCGCGTAGGGTTGCGGCGACGGCCTCGTCGGACATCGCGAAGAGCTGGCGGCGCTCCGAGTGGCCCACCAGCACGTAGCGGACCCCGAGCCGCGCCAGCATCTGGGGGCTCACCTCGCCGGTGTAGGCGCCGCGGTCGTGGTCGTTGCAGTGCTGCGCGCCCAGGGCGACGGGGATGCGCTCCGCCTCGATGAGCGTCTGGGCGGTCCGCAGGTCGGTGAAGGGAGGGTGCACCGAGACGTCGACGTGCGCGACATCCTCGGGCTTGCAGCGCAGGCCGAGGTCCCGGATCGTGTGGAGCGCCTCGATGTGGTCGTGGTGCATCTTCCAGTTGCCGCTCACGAGCGGCCGGCGCGCGGACGGTGCCATGGCTCAGCGCTGCGCCGGGTCGGGGTGCGCCGGGCCGGTCGGTGGCGGGTCGGGGTGCGCCGGGGGGGCGTTCACCGCGGCGCGCAGCGCAGCGAGGCCCGGCAGGTCGCCGCGCTCGATCAGCTCGAGCGATGCCCCGCCGCCGGTCGAGAGGAAGTCGACGCGGTCTGCGAGGCCGAGGTGGCGGAGCGCGCTCACGCTGTCGCCCCCCCCGACGACCGTGAACCCGGGGCACGACGCGACCGCCTGGGCGACGAGGCGCGTGCCCTGCGCGAAGCGCTCGTCCTCGGTCACCCCGAGGGGCCCGTTCCACAGCACGGTCGCCGCGCCCGCCACCTCCTTGCCGAACTGCGCCGCGGTCTCGGGCCCGATGTCGAGACCCCGCCATCCGTCGGGCACGTCGTCGCCCACGACGCGTGGACCGCCGGGGCCCGTGCGCGCCGCGGCGCCGCGCTCGAGCGGCGCGCGCTCGCCTGAGCAGAACGGCTCGCCTGAGGCAAGCGCCACGGTGTCGACCGGGAGCAGGATGTGCACACCGGAGTCCAGCAGCGCTGCGCATGCCTCCAGGTGCTCGGCGTCGACGAGGGAGTCCCCGACGCGATGGCCCATCGCCGCGAGGAAGGTGAAGGCCATCGCCCCGCCGACGCACAAGACGTCGACCTTGCCGGCGAGCGCCTCGAGCACCCCGACCTTGTCCGACACCTTCGCCCCGCCGACCACCGCGACGAACGGCCGGGCGGGCGCGCCGAGGAGACCGCCGAGGACCTCGGCCTCCCTGGCGAGCTGGCGGCCGGCCGCGCTCGGGAGCCGCGCCGGGGGCCCGACGATCGAGGCGTGCGCGCGGTGCGACACCCCGAACGCCTCATTCACATAGACGTCCTGACCGGCCACGAGCTCGTCGACGAACGCCGGATCGTTCGTCTTCTCCCCGGGAGAGAACCGCAGGTTCTCCGAGAGCGCGACCCCGGGCAGGAGCGCTTCGAGGCGCGCGCGCACGGGTGCCATGTCCCAGCGCGGGTCCGGCGCACCGGGCGGACGGCCGAGGTGGCTGCATGCCGTCACGTGCGCGCCCTGGTCGAGCAGCCAGCGCAGCGTCGGGAGCGCCGTACGGATCCGGTAGTCGTCGGCGACGGCACGCCCGCCGTGGCCGTCGTCTTCGAGAGGCACGTTGAAGTCGACCCGGACGAGGACGCGCTGTCCCTCCACGTCGGGCAGGTCCTCGAGCAGCGGCAGTCCCGCGAGCGCCGCAGACCGCTCCGTGCGCCCCGCGGGTACCCGCGGCGTCCCCGTCGTCACCGCGACCCGGACGCGTCGCCGGCGCCGGCGCCGACGACGCTGCACAGGTCGACGAGGCGGTTGGAGTAGCCCCACTCGTTGTCGTACCAGCCCTGGACCTTCACGAGCGTCCGCTCGTCGTCGATCGGCTGGACCATCGTGAGTGCCGAGTCGAAGGTGCACGAGGCGGGACTCCCGACGATGTCGGAGGAGACGAGCGGCTCCTCGCTGTAGACGAGGAACCCGGCGAGCGGCGGGGCGCTCGCCGCGGCGTCGAACGCCGCGTTCACCTGGTCGACCGAGACGTTCCCGCGCACGACCGCCGTGAAGTCGGTGATCGAGCCGACCGGGACGGGCACCCGCAGCGACTGCCCGTCGAGGCGTCCCGTCATCGCCTGGAGGACCATCCCCGTCGCCCGCGCCGCGCCGGTCGACGTGGGCACGATGTTCAGCGCGGCCGCCCGCGCACGGCGCAGGTCCTTGTGGGCGACGTCGAGGAGGGCCTGGTCGTTCGTATAGGCGTGGACGGTCGTCATGAGGCCGCTCACGACCCCGAACGCGTCGTCGAGCACCTTGACCATCGGCACGAAGCAGTTGGTCGTGCAGGACGCGTTCGAGACGACGACGTGACGCTCGGGATCGAAGTCGCCGTCGTTCACCCCCATCACGAAGGTCGCGTCCGCGTCGGGAGACGGCGCCGTGATGATCACCCTCAACACGCCGCCCCCGAGATGACCTGCGGCGTCCTTGCGCGACGTGAAGCGTCCCACCGCCTCGAGCACGACCTCGGCGCCGGCGTCCTGCCACGGGATCGAGGCAGGGTCGCGCTCGGAGAAGACGGCGATCTTGCGGCCATTCACCACGAGGTGTCCGTCCCCGGCCTCCACCGTCCCGCGGAAGCGTCCCTGGGTGGAGTCGTGGCGCAGGAGCTGGGCGTTCGTGGCGGGGGAGGTGACGTCGTTCAGCGCGACCACCTCGACCCCGGTGCCGCCGGCCGCGGCGCGGGTGCCGCCGGCGGTGGCGTCGCGCTCCGCCAGCGCGCGGAGGAAGCTCCGGCCGATCCGGCCGAAGCCATTGATCCCGATACGTACGGTCATCGTCCCGTGCTCCTCGTCATCACGTTGCCCGTCATCACACTCCTCGTCATCACGTTGCTTGTCATCACGTTGCCCGTCATCGCGTTGCTCGTCATCGTCCCCTGCGTCCTTCCTGCACCGATGCCAGCAGATCGCCGAGCGCTGCCGCCAGTTTCACCGGGTCGTGGGCGAGCCCGTCCTTCCCGGCGAGGTCGCGCTCGAGCACGGTGGTCCCGTCCAGGTCCGCCGCCCCGGCATCGCCGAGGGACATCCCGGCAGAAGGGTCCCACAACACGGTGTCGACGGCGACCCCGTGACGCCGGAGGGCGGCGACGTGCTCGGCGACGCCGTACCCCTCGGTCTCGGGGAGTTGGGGGCGCAGGTTGCAGACGTAGACGCACCGGGCTCGGGACGCGGCGATGGCCCGCGCGATGCCGGCGACCGCGCAGGCGGCGAGCACGCTCGTGTACAGCGACCCCGGGCCGATCACGATCTGGTCGGCCCCCGCGAGGGCGTCGAGGGCCTCGTCGGGCGCCGCGCACCCCTCGGGGACGAGCGAGACCCGCTCGATGCGCCCCGCTCGCGAGACGGCGACCTGGCCGTTCACCTCGACACCGTCTCCGGTGGCCTTGAGGACGACCTTCTCGGTGGTGGCCGGAAGGACCCGGCCCACCGCGTGGAGGAGCGCGGCGGCTTCGTCGATCCCGGCGACGAGGCCGCCCGCGACCTCGACCATGCCGGCGAGCACCACGTTGCCGAGCACGTGCCCCCCGAGGTCCCCTTCGCTGAACCGGTGCTCGAAGGCTCTGGCCAGCACCGAGTCGGACCCCGCGAGGGCGACGAGGCACTTGCGCAGGTCCCCGAGGGCGACGACGCCGAGCTGGCGCCGGAGCCTCCCCGTCGACCCCCCGTCGTCTGCGACCGAGACGATGGCGGTGATCTCAGTCGCGTAGCGACGCGCCGCCCGCAAGGTGACCGCGGTGCCGTGGCCGCCGCCGATCGCAACGACTCGGGTCACCGGGAAGAGGGCGTCATCGGGACAGGGACAGGGACACGGAGGGGGACAGGCGCAGGGACCGGGACAGGCGCAGGGACCGCGCGCGACCTCCGGCCACCCGCAACGCGTTCACGATCCGATGCGCCGGTTGTACTGGGCGATGATCTGGTCGATCTGGCTCGTCGCGTGTGCGAGGGCCGCCGCTGGCGTGACACCGCTTTGGAACATCGATTCCTCGGCGGCGAGCTCTGCAGCCCGGACCTGTGTGTACGGGCCGAGCGCCACGCCGGCCGTGGCGTAGGTGTTGGCGCCATCGAGGAGCTGCTCGTATGCCACCTTGTACCCAGGGTTGGCGGCCCACAGTGCCTTCACCGTGGCGGTCCTGGCCGACGACCTGCGGATCGGGATGTAGCCGGTGCCCTTCGCCCACGCGGCCTGGCTGGCGGTCGAGTCCAGGTACGAGATGTACGACCACGCCGCCGCCCGGTCGATGGGCGGTCCGTGCCTGGAGATGTAGAGGGCGGAGCCCCCCACCTCGATCCCGCCGCGCCGCCCGGTGCGGAACACCGGGAACGGGGCGACGCCGAGCTTCACGTTGGGGTACTGGCCGGTCGCGAGCACCGCCTCGACGGTGCCGAGGACGGCGGTGGTGTCGATCGACATCCCGTACTTGCCCGACCCGATGCCGAGCAGGTTGTCGTAGGCGGCGGACCCGGTCGCGAGGTTGGTCGTGGCGTCGCCGCTCCTCACCAACTTGTCGAGGTCCGCCCAGATCTTGCGGGCCGTCGCGGTGTCGAAGACGGCTTTCGTCGCCCGCCCCCTGCGTCCGTTGTCGTGGTTCACGAAGAGCTGACCGGCGGAGGCAAGCCAGGTCTCGAGGTGCCAGGGGTCGAGCTTCAGGCCCATGCCGCTGCCGTGCGCCTTCAAGATGGCGGCGTCCGCCACCAGCTCGGAGAGTGTCGCGGGGGGCGAGGTGATGCCGTCGGCGGCGAACGCGAGCTGGTTGTAGAAGAGGACCGGGCCCGAGACGGCGAAGGGCATGCCGATCTGGACCCCGTTCAGCTGGTAGGCCGAGAGCACGCGCGGCAAGAAGTCCGACGTCTTGTAGTGCGCGGCCTTCATGCAGGACCGCACGTCCACGACCGACCGCGAGTCGGCGACGCCTTGGAGGTCGATCGATGTCAGCTGGACGACGTTGGGGAGCTGGCCGTTGCTGAGGCCGGCCTGGTACTTGATCCACGTTGTTGTGTAGCTGCGCTGCTGGACGAGGGTGACGTGGACCTTGTGCTGCGCGGCGTTGAAGGCGTCGGTGAGGGCGTTGAGGGTCTTGCCGTTCGCTGTGACCATGGACTCCCAGAAGGTGATGTGCACGGTGCCCTTGTGCGTGGCCAGCGCCGAGACCGGGCACGACGAGCCGCCCGCCCCAGACGAGCCGCCTGTCCCGGACGAGGCGCCCGCCACCGGACCGCCGCCCGCGCCGAGAGGGACGGCCAAGGCGGCGGCGGCGAGCGCGGCAACGGCGAGCGCGGCGACGGCGCCACCGAGGGCATGTCGCACGGCTCGTCTCACACGTGCAGCCTGCCACTTGCCACGCCGCCGTGCGGGCTTATTTCACCGCACCGCCGGTCAGGCCGCGGACGAGCTGCTTCTGGAAGACCACCAGGAGGACGAGCAGCGGCACCACGGCGATGACGGTCCCGGCGAGCGCCACGTCGACGTGGCTGACCTGGGTGCCCTGGAGCAGCTTCAACCCGATCTGGACGGTGCGGACGTTGTTCCCGCTTCCCGTGACGAGCAGGGGCCACAGGTACTGGTTCCACGCGGCGAGGAAGGAGAAGACGCCGAGCGCCGCGAGCGCCGGGCGCGCGAGCGGGACAGCGACGCGGAGCATGAAGCGCAGGTGCCCGTAGCCGTCGAGCGTCGCCGCCTCGCGCAGGTCCCTCGGGATCTGCAAGAACGCCTGTCGGAGCAAGAAGGTCCCGAAGCCCGTGGCCAAGAACGGCACCGTCAGGCCCTGGAACGTGTTGTACCACCCGAGGCTCGAGATGGTCTGCGTGTTGGTCACGATGGTGACCTCGAAGGGGATCATCAAGGTGGCGAGGAACACGACGAACAGGCTCCGCCGCAAGGGGAAGCGCAAGAACGCGAAGGCGTACGCCGCGAGCACCGAGGTCACGAGCTGGCCGGCCACGATGATCCCGGTCTGGACGGCGGAGTTGCGCAGGTAGATGCCGAGGTGGCCCTGTGTCCACGCCGTCGCGTAGTCGTGCCACTGCGGATGGAGCGCGACCAACGGCGGCGGCCGCTGGGCGAGCGCGCTCGGCAGGAGGAGCGAGTTCACGACCGTGAGGTACAGCGGGCCCAGGACCACGACCGCCCCCAGGGTCAACAGCGCGTAGCGGGCCCCCGTGCGCCACGCCCGCCGCCGGCGCGCCCGTCGGCGTTCCGGACCGGGGTCAGCCGCCATAGTGGACACGGCGTTCGACGAGGCGCAGCTGGACCAGCGTGACGCCGAGCGTGAGGAGGAACAGGACGATCGAGAGCACGGCCGCCTGCCCCGGTGTCTTGGCGATCTCGATCGTGTTCAAGATGTCGTAGACGAGCAGGTTCACGTGCTCGAACGCGGCGTTGCCGTAGCCGATCAGGATGTCGACCTGGCCGAAGGTCTGGAACGCGTAGATCGTGGCGACCACCACGCCGAAGAAGATGGTGGGGGAGAGCAGCGGCACGGTGACGCGCCAGAAGACGGTCACCTCCGACGCCCCGTCGACCCGCGCGGCTTCGAGGACGTCCTCGGGGACCGCGCTCAGGCCCGCGGACATGACGATGAAGGAGAGGCCGAGGAACTGCCAGATCGTCATGACCGCGATCGCAGGCAGCGCCCACGTCGTGTTCTGCAGGATCGGCGGCGACGGGTTCAACCCGAGCCACGGCAAGAAGCCCACGACGGGGTCCATGAGCGTGCCGAAGACGAGCGCGGAGACGGCGACGGACGTCACCACGGTCGAGGAGAAGATCGTGCGGTAGATGGCCATGCCCCGCAGCGCGCGATGCGCGGCGACCGCGAGCACGAGCCCGATCACGAGACCCGCGGGGACGACCATCACGACGAAGAGGACCGTCGACACGAGGCTCTGGAGGAACCCCTGCGACGACAGCACTTGCGCGGCCTGCTGCAGTCCGACGTAGTGGCTCGGCAGCCCGGGGTATGGCGCCGTCCGGTAGAGCGCGAGGCGGAAGTTCTCGATGAAGGGATAGAAGACGAAGGCCCCGAAGACACAGAGTGCGGGGAGGATCAGCGCGTAGCCGAGCGCCGCCTCGCGGGCGGCGCGCACGCGCCGCGTGCGGTGGCGCACCGGGCCCGCGCTCACGCGTCCCACTCCACCCGCGCGCCGTCGGCGCCGGCGAAGAGGTGGACGGAGCCGGGCGTGACCGAGAGGCGCAGCGTGTCGCCAGGTTGGGGGTGCGGCGCGGCCGCGTCCTGGCGGACGACCAGCGTCGTCTGGTCGGGGAGCTGGCACACCACATGCACCTCGGCCCCGAGGAGCTCGACGATCAGCACCGTCGCGTCGAGGGTGCCGTGGGGGTCGATCACGAGGTGCTCGGGGCGCACGCCCACGACGACGTCGCCGGCCGTTGCGGCCGTGGCCGCGCCCATCGCCGCATCC
>JAJYPY010000115.1 GCA_021794995.1 Actinomycetes bacterium
GGCGCAGCACGACGACCTCGATCGCGAGGTCCGTATCTTTGCGAGCGACGAGGCGGATCAGCTGGAGGAGGCGCCAGAACGCCCGGTAGAGGAACGAGAGGGTCACGGCCGGATGCTCGCCGCGCCCGAGTCCAGCCCTCAAAGAGCTGGTCGCCGGCTACGGATGGCATTATCGGCACCGACAGGGTCTCTGGTTCGGAGCTATTGCAGTTCTACACAGAAATAGCTAGTATTGCAGTCATGGAGCCAGCCCTTCGCATGCCCATCTCTTCGGCGTCCCGCAAGGGGATCTCGGCAATCGCGGCCGAGGCCGAGCGCCACAGGATTCTGCTTACCAGCCACGGCCGACCCGTCGCTGTCGTCGACTCTGCGGAGCGGCTCGACAAAGACCTGCGGGTTGTGCGCGAGGCAGCTCGGGCTGTGGTTGAGATTGGAGCCGATCGCGCCTTGGAGCGTACGAAGGGGCTCAGTCTGACCGAGGTCTGCGCTCGCCTCGGACTGGACGAGAACGCCGTGCAGAAGCGAGCCGAAGTACTCCGCTCTCGGTGAGGCGGGGGGATCGTTTCCCTGACGACCAAGCCGAAGTTGTCTTCTCCGACATCTTCGTCGAGCAGCTCGAGGCCGACCTCAGCGAATCCGACCGAATTGACGTCCTCGCCGCCATCATCGTGCTGTGCGAAGCACCAGGAGGCAAGCACCCGCTGAAGAAGCCTCTAGCTGGCTGGAACACCCTTGACGTGCTGTCGGCCCAAAAGCGCGTCATCTACAAGGCTTCCGTCGTCGAGGGCACCGGTCTCATCGAAGTGCTCTGCCTCGGACCTCGGCGCGACTCTGAGGTCTACGACATGGCGACCGGCGTCGCCGCGACCGGGCGCCTCTCAGATGATGAGCTGACGCAGTTGTGGGACGCGCTCGCCATCTTGGACGTCGCGACTGAGACCATCGGTCTCGAGGGTTGGGACTATCGACCCACCGCTGCGCCCGAGGGGCTCAGGCGGTCGGCCGTCGCGGCTGGAGTGCTCGATGACGCAACCGCCGCTCTACTCGCTCGAGATGAAGTGCTCGTCGCCATGGAACACGCGTGGGACCAAGGCCAACTCGACCCCGCCCTCGCTCTTGTCGCCGCTCTGGAACGAGCCCGAGGTAGTGCAGACTTTGGCGAGCGCGAAATCTTGTCCGCGCGCCAGGAGAACCGATGTGCAGCGGAGATGCCACGAGCTGGGGCCGCGTGTATTAGGCGACAAGGTCATCCGGGTCCACATCGAGCACGCCCATAGACCAACTGCTTGCATGAATCCGCCTCCCCGAATACTCGCCGACCACCCAGACGGTCGACCCAGGTCACGGGGAGGGCCTCTCGCTCCTCGCTTGCCGAGGTGGAAGGGCTTGCGTGGCCGCGTTTCCATTCGTGCACGTCGGAGCTGGGCTTCGATCACTGGCTCGGGGATTGCATTGCGGGAGGTCGGGCGTGAAGTCGGTCCGACCGACGGAGTGACAAACTCATTCCATGACAAGCCACCGGCTACCGGCTACCGGGTGATGGTTCGGGCCGTCCGGGCGACGGGGGCGCACGGCTCGGCTCCCTCGAGCTCATTCGTCGCGCAGCGAACGGCGCAGGCCTCGTGCGCCCGCGCGGCGGCCTGCGAGCTGGGGTCCATGTGTGTGGATGCCGGGATGGTCGTCGACTGGTACGTCCGGCGGACGGGACTTGAACACATCGGCCAGCGTTGGAGCGGACGTTTCATGCCTGAGGGCGGCGACGACGGTCTGGCCGGCGTCCGAGAGGTGAGCCGCCCTCGCCCCTGCGCAGGGATGGTGGCAGGAGGATGATCCGAGTGGCGACGTTCCCATTCACGCTGCGCGACCAAGAGGGCACGGTCACAGTCGAGTTTCAACAGAACGCCGACCCCGAACGTTGGGGCTACGGAGTACTCAACCTTCCCTGGCCGCCGAGCCTCGCCAATGGACTGCCAGTCATCCGAGCGTGTGTCTCGACGCCGCTCGAAGGCTATGCGGCGGTGATGGGTTGGATTCAGATCGTGCGCATTCATGTGGCCGATACGAGCACTTCCTTGGTTCAGGGCGGCGAGAAGGCGCCTGCGGGCGACCACAGCTGGGTCGACGGTCCGCCACAGTTGAGTGGCCTCGGCGTCCCCTTCGTCTCCTTCGGTCCCTCCCCGATCCTTTCCGATGCTCCAGCTTCAACCGAGAGCGATATCCGCTTCATCGCGGATTCTTTCCTCACGGCCAGTCCCGACGCCGTCCTCAGCCGTCGCTCCGCTGCATGCTTCGGTCTTCGCTGGGGCTATGCCACCCGGGCTGGCGAGCCGGCCGAACTGATCGAACCAACCCCGCTCGCCTCGAGCGACTGGGAGACAGCGCTGCCAATCCTGCGCGGGGCGTACCCGGACTGGATCTTCGAGTCCGGCTGGGCCCTCTGATGAGCTTGCGGGCTCTTCTCGGCTCGCCGCGGCGACACCGGGGCATCTACGGTATCGACAACACCGCGAAGGTCATCCCCGCCCATCGCGTCCAGCATTCGTCGCTCGGCCTACCGATCGCGCTGATGGCTGAATGCTGCGGGTGCATGCACTGGACGACCCGTCCCGGCGATTGTCGGTGAAGAGCAGCGCAACGCGCACGACATTGAGCAGGCGGCCGCTATGGCTGTGGATGCCGAGAACCCCGTCCATCCAGCTCAGGCCACCATCCGGTACTCGTGGATGAGGCCGCCCAGACGATCGGTTCTTCGTAGTCTGGGGATGTCAGGGGCGCCGATCAGTGCAGGAGTCCGATCGGGGCCGCCGGGCACGCGCTGGTCGAGAGACCGGTCGGGCCGGTGCGCGTTGTCATGCTCGACGTACCGGTAGAGGAACGAGAGGGTCATTGCCGGATGCTCGCCGCGCCCGGCGTCAGCCGTCAAAGTCCAGCTCACAGCCGATGGATGAATTTCTTGACACGCACAGGCGGCAGGTTCATCGAGTTGAGCGCCTCCACTATCGACGATCCGCTATACTCGCCCTGTGGTTTCCGCCAGTACCGTATTGCGCGACTCTCGTCGTCGAGCCGGGCTGTCGCAGGTCGAGCTGGCCCGACGCGCCGGTGTATCCCAAAGCGTGGTCAGCGCCTACGAGTCCGGTGCCCGTCAACCGTCGGTGCCGATGCTGGAGCGGCTCGTGGCTGCTACCGGCTTCGAGTTGGAACTCACGGCGCGAGCGGCGACCCAAGGACCATTGGGTGAACGCCTCCGCCAGCACCGCGAGCGGGTACACGAAATCGCCGCTCGCCATCGACTCAGCAACGTCCGGGTGTTTGGCAGCGTTGCTCGCGGTGACGAGGGAGCGCACAGCGACATCGACCTCCTCGTCGACGTGGCGCCCGGTGTAGGGCTTTTTGAGCTGGCACGCTGTCGAGCCGAGCTCGAAGGCTTGCTGGATGCACGTGTGGACCTCGTCCCGGCAGCTGACCTCAAGGCTGGTATCGCGGGCAGCGTGACATCCGACGCTCGCAGGCTGTGACCCGCCGCGACCGCCAGCGTCTGGACGACATTCTCGCTGCGATCACGGCGATCCGCGAATACCTCGACCGTGGCAACCTGGGCGACGGCCTGGTGTTCGACGCCGTGCGTGTCCGGCTGATCGAGATCGGCGAGGCCGTCAAGACGCTACCCGCCGATCTGCTGGGCCATGAGCCGAGCCTCCCTTGGCCGCAGATCGCCGGCATGCGCGACCAGCTCGCGCACCGTTACTTCGACACCTCCCATGCAATCGTCACGGCGACGGTCGCCGACGACCTCCCCGAACTGGAAGCGGCGGTACGTCGACTCCAGGAGATCAGCGAGAGGGACTGATCATCGGTGCGACGGCACCCTGTTCGCCCGATAGTGAGCAGGCGGCTGCCATGGCGCCGCCATAGGCAAGCTCGGTCACCAGCATCTTCGCGAGGTCGGAGGCGTGAGTGCGCGTAAGCTGGCGATGTCACCTCCACTCACCGTTGTCCCTGGTCACAGGCTTGTCTGGGCGACTTGTTGGCAGCCTGACTGACGTCATCCCGCGGTTTATCCCGCGGATGATGTGGAACGTGGTAGTCACGTAGTACTCGTTGCCGCTCACCGGACACGCTTGATCGCGGATCGCTCACAAAGCAGCCCAGCCGGTCTCCCCTCGTAGTCCCCGCCAGTGTGTGGGCTTCACAGAACCAGAGATCCAGACGCGCTCCCGAAACGTCGAGGTTGTGGCTGGAAAGCCGACAGTCGGCGTCCTTCAGTGCTTGAACTCACCGGCGTCCCGGGCTCCGGTTCTCATGTTTCCGCTCGCCGCTTGGCAATGTGCTTTGCGAAGGCCCTGAGAGGTCCACCGCCTTTCTCCTCGAGGATCCGACGCATCTGCTTGGTGTGCCGGCCGTAGCGTTCGAGACGGCGGTGCACGAAGTCGACCCGGGTGAGGTGCGGACCCTCCGGGGTGAAGGTGACCTCGATCTCCGAGGCGCGGCCGGGATCCTCCTCGTAGGTCCACTTTGGGCTCACCTGCCAGGTGAGCAGCAGCCGATAGGGCGGCTGCCAGGCGAGCACGGTGCCCCAGTCGGTCTCGGTCCCGTCGGTAGCTCGCTCGTACCACCTGCCGCCGACGAAGGGCTCGAGCACGACCTCGCGGCCAGGCGGCTCAGCGAGGTGATGGGTTCGCACGGGCCACCACTTCTGTTCGATGAAGACCTCAAACGCCACCGCAAGAGGGGCCCTCACCCGCTCCGTCTTTGCGACAATGACCTCCTGTTCGATCGTCATGTTCTGCTCCCTCGCTCTCGTCTCCGCAGCCTCCCCGTAGGCCGACAGCGACCGCTCCCAGTACCAATCGAAGTGGTCGCGCAACTGGCGCAGCCCTTCGCGCCGGAGGTGATACAGGCGACGGTTGCCGACGGGCCGATCGGCTACCAACCCCGCGTCCTTGAGTGCCCGCAGGTGCATCGACACTGCACTACGGCCGACCGGCATGCCCTCCGAGATCCTCTTCACATCAAGAGGACCGGAAGCCAGCCGGCCGATGATCCTACGCCGGGTGGGATCCCCCAGAGCCTCTAACGCCCCATCTACGTCAATATTCACTGACGGTCAGTATAGACACGATATATCCTGCCAGGGTGCGTCGGAAGCCCGCGAGGGGTGAGCTACTACGGTAAATCCGAAGCCCGCCACCGCACGGAGCGGTGTCTCAGCAGCCCGTGGAGGCGGCAAGCACGCGACAGAGTTCGGCAAGCCGGGCCGGAGACAGAGAAGTCACCGGTCGGCGGAAGGCCGCTCTCGGCAAAGTGTGGACGTTGTCGAAGTTGACTACACAGTCGCTCGGCACCCCATCAGATCGAGCCGAGAGTTCCATCTCCGACACCAGGCCGCGGCGCGTGCGGGTGATCGCCGCTACGACCACGGAGCCGATTCGATCTGCAACCGGGTCGCGGGTGATCACGAGAACTGGGCGAGCTCCACCCGGGGTAGCCGCGAACCAGATCTCACCGCGTTGCATCGGCCCAGTCCGACCAGTCTTCCGCCGGTCCCCAATCAGCGATCGCAGCGAGTGCCCGCTCTCCTTCGTCGAGCGGCTGATCGATCCAGGTCACAGCATCGTTTTCGCTCGCTAACCGCAGCAAGTGGCGGCGGAGCGCCTCCCGAAGCAGTTCAGAGCGATCCACGCCGAGCCGGTCGGCCCACTCGCGGAGCCGCGCAGCCTCTTCGTCCTCGACGCGGAAGCTCAACATTGTCATACGCATATCCTAGTGTGTATGACAATGTGCGCCTGCCGTGACCCTGGTTGGGCAGCGGGACGGTGCGAGACAGCTGCCCACGCCACTGCCGCTGGATCAGAGTCGCGCATGCGCGCGAAGACGTCGTCGGAATGCTCCTCGACGGCGGCAATAATCAGGGCAGGTCCCACGGAAACTCGGTCGCTTCGCTCGACCAGGCATGCTCTGTCGCACGTATGCTACATTTGTGGCATGACGGAGGTAGCGTCAAGAGAACTCCGCAACGACACGAGAGGGCTCCTCCGTCGGGTTGCGGGGGGAGAGGACATCGTGATCACGGTGGACGGCGAGCCAGTAGCCGCACTCCGACCATTACGGCGCCGGCCCCGCTGGATGCAAAGAACCGAGTTCGTTCAGCGTCTTACCGGGCGGCAGGCGGATCCGGGCCTCGACGCCGAATTGCGTGCTCTCGCACCCGACATGACTGACGAGCTCGAACGGTGAGCCGAGGGCTCGCCGATACGTCCGTCTTCATCGCCAGGGAGTCCGGGAGACGGCTCGACGATTCTTCCATGCCCGACGAGCTCGCGGTCTCAATCGTCACCGTCGGGGAGCTGCGTGCTGGAGTGCTCGCCGCGGACGACGTGCGCGTTCGAGAGCGGCGCTTGACGACCCTGACGGCGGCGATGGAGCTGGACCCAGTGCCGGTCGACGACGACGTTGCTGCGCAGTGGGCCAGGCTCCGGGTGCTTCTTCGGGACATGGGGCGGCGTATGCCGGTCAACGACTCGTGGATCGCCGCGACTGCCATGGCGCTCCAGGTTCCGGTGGTCGTACAGGATGACGACTATGTCGAACTGGACGGGTTGTCGGTCATTCGCGTTTAGGTGATGTCATGGCGCCATCCCTTGCTCCAGCTCCGCAGTGTTCCCTCTACCGCGAGCCAAACCGTGCCCCATCCATCGCGGGTCTCTGCTCCCCGTTCTGAAATGGTGGCGGCATAGGGTTCGCCAGGGGAAGGCGGCGTTCCTTCGACGCGCGGACAGTCTGATTATCGGTGAAGGTTTGCTCGTCATTCCCGAGATTGAGAAGGCGGCCGCCATGGCGCCGCCATATGCAAGCTCGGCTACCGGCGGGTTCGCAGGATCAGAGGCACGGATGCGCGCGGACTAACGATGTCACCTCCACCAGATGGACTTCAGCAGAAGTCCGCCTCCCACGGTGGCTAGGCGGCGTGGTGGAGGGGGCGGAGGACGCCCTCAAGGCGAGCGAGCTCGTCGAGCATGGCGTCAGCGGCCGCTTCCATCACCTCGTTGGCCTGGATACGGCCCTCAGCGTCGATGAACTGGGTGTGGAACGGGATCGCGACCGACTCGAAGACCGGAACCATCCTGAGGGTCGTGACGACCTGCTTGAGCTGTTGGACGGCGCGGGTGCCGGCGGCAACCCCCCCGTAGGAGACGAACCCGACGGGCTTGTCCTTCCATTCGCCGTGCAGGTAGTCGAGCGCGTTCTTGACAGTGGCGGGATAGCCGTAGTTGTACTCGGGGGTGACGATCACCACCGCGTCGGCCCGTTCGATCCGCCGGCTCCACTCCTTGGTGTGCTCCTGGGTGTACTGGCGTAGGCGGGGGTGGTTGGGTTCGTCGAGGAGAGGCAGGGCGATCTCTGCGAGGTCGGCCACTTCTACGTCGAAGCCGCCATGTTGCCGGGCTCGGTCGATGAACCACTCGGCGATGGGCAGACCGGCCCGGCCAGGGCGAGTCGAACCGATGATGACGGTGAGGGTGGGCATTGGCGTGGTGTTGCTGTCGTCAGAAAGTGGCATGGGTTACGTGTGTTGTGCGGAGGGCGTCAGCGCTCTCCGGCGTTGTCGTGGTCGTCGTCGCTGGCGGCCAGCCCGGCAAGCACAGCTTCGGTGATCCGGCTAAGAGCAGTGATCTGCCCGTCGGAGAGCCGGTCGACGAACGCCCGGCGGACGTGCTCGACATGGGCGGGAGCGGCAGCCGCGAGCGCCTCCCGGCCGGCCCCGGTGATGGCGACGAACAGTCCTCGCTTGTCGCTCGGGCAGGGGCGGCGCTCGACCAGTCCCCTGGTCTGCATGCGAGCGGTGTGGTGTGAGACTCGGCTCTTCTCCCAGCCCAGTTCTTGCCCCAGCTCGTAGAGGCGGAGGCGGCCGTCAGGGGCCTCATCAAGCGTCACGAGGACCGAGTAATCCTGCATGGACAGCCCGTTGTCGTTGGTCAATTGCCGGCTGAGGTGGGCGCCGAGTTGCGCCTCCATTCGCAGCAAGCCCCGCCAGGTGGCCTCCTGAACGGGCGTGAGCCACCTGACGGGCTGATCGGTCACCAGGGAGGTCACGATGCAGCTCTCACGGCGCGGCCCTCAGATCTGCTCGAGGGAGGCTGTTGCCGGCCGCGCTGTCTGCACATGACCC
>JAJYPY010000012.1 GCA_021794995.1 Actinomycetes bacterium
GAGGCGCCCGAGCCGACCCTCCGGCGGCTGGTCGCGTCCGAGCGCGTGCTCCAGATGATCCTCTTGCTCACCGTCGCCGCCAACCTCGGGTCCGGTGGCATGGGGGAGGTCGCCCTTCCCGCGCTCGCCCACGGGCCCTTCCACGCCGGTGCGACCGGCTACGGGGCCCTGATCGCGGGGCTCGGCGGTGGCGCACTCTGTGGCACGCTCGTGGCGGCGCAGGCTCGCAGGGCCCGCAGGCCCGCCGTCGTCGCCTCGCTCGCCTTCCTGGCGGCGGCCGCGTGCCTGTCCGCCGTCCCCTATCTCGGCGGGGCCGTCGCTGCGGGCGTGGCGCTCGGAGGGTTTGGCGCGTGGAGCGGCTTTGCGAACGTCCTCACCCTCACCGCCTTCCAGCGCTGGGCGCCTCCGTCCCTCCTGGGGCGGCTGATGGGCGTCGTGATGATCGGCTCCTTCGGGATCTTCCCGGTGTCGGTGCTCCTGGGCGGTGTCGTCGTCCACGACGTGGGCCCCGCGCCCTTCTTCCCTCTCACCGCCGGCATCCTCGCTGCGGCGGTCCTCGGAGGGCTCACGCAGAAGAGCTGGCGCACGTTCGGGATGACGGCCGTCGCAGGCGAGTGAGCGATGGTGGGCACGCACGGCACGCCGCACCCGGGCCGGGGCGACCGTCAGTAGCCGAAGCGGTCGAGCGCGTCCGGGCGCTGCTGCCAGTGCTTCTCCACGCGCACGTGCAGGTCGAGGTAGGCGCCGGGCGGCAGCTGCGTGCGCACCGCGATGCCGACCTCCTTCAGCACCTCGCCGCCCCGACCGATCACGATGCCCTTCTGCGACTCCCGCTCGACGACGATCTCACAGCGGATGTGGGGCCAGTCCCACTCCGTGACCCGGCACGCGATCGAGTGCGGCAGCTCGTCCCGGGCCCTGCGCAGCAGCTGCTCGCGCACGAGCTCGGCCACGCGCAGGGCCTCGGGCGTATCGGTCACCATCTCCTCGGGGTAGTACGCAGGACCCTCGGGCACGCGTGCCGCGATTTCGTCGACGAGTGGCCCGACCCCCTCCCCCGTCAACGCGGAGACGGGGAAGTACTCGGCGGACGGGGCGCCGCCCAGCTCGTCGATGGCGGCCGAGGCGGTGACGAGTCGCTCGAGCACCTCTGCGGACCGTGCCCTGTCCACCTTGTTCACCGCGACGAGCAGGCCTGCGCCCGCGGGTCCGACCGAGCTGAGGGCGCGCTCGAGCACCATGCGGTCGCCGGGGCCGATCGCCGCGGTGGCGTCGAGGACCGCGACGGCGACGTCCACGTCGGCGAGCGACGCGTCGGCGGTGCCCACGAGGCGCTCGCCGAGGGCGGTGCGCGGACGGTGCAGGCCGGGCGTGTCGACGAGCACGATCTGCGCGTCGGACCGGTGGATGATGCCGCGCACCGAATGGCGCGTCGTGTTCGGGCGCGCCGAGGTGATCGAGACCTTCGTGCCGACCATCCGGTTGACGAGGGAGGACTTCCCGACGTTCGGGCGGCCGACGACGGTGGCGAACCCCGTCCTCATCGTCACTCCCCGCCGTCCCCCGCGACGTGCAGGGGCGCCGTGCGCTCGATGCGCACGCGGCTGACGCGGCGTCCCTGCACGTGCTCGGCCACGAGGCGGACGCCGTCGATCTCCACCGACTCCCCCTCGGCCGGCACGTGCCCGCTCACCGCCAGCATGAGGCCCCCGACGGTGTCCCACCCCTCCTGGGGGAGCGCGGTGCCGAGGAGATCGTCGACGTCGTCGATCGCCATCCGGCCCGTCACGACGACGGTGCCGTCGGCGAGCCTCTCGACGACCGGCTCTTCCACGTCGTACTCGTCGACGATCTCGCCGACCAGCTCTTCGATGAGGTCCTCGAGGGTGACGAGACCCACGGTGCTGCCGTACTCGTCGACCACGATCGACATGTGGAACTTGGCGTCCTGCATCTCGCGCAGCAGCGCCGTGAGCCGCTTGGTCTCGGGCACGAAGTGCGGGGGACGCACGTGCGCGCGCACGAGGTCGCCCCCACGCCCGTCGTGCTCCGCGCGCATCAGGTCCTTGGCGTAGGCGACTCCGACGACGTCGTCGATGTCGCCCTGGTGGACCGGAACCCGGCTGCGGCCGGCTGCGAGCACCTGCTCGAGGGCGTCGTGGACGCTCACGGAGGCGTCCAGCGTGAGCATGTCGAGCCGCGGCACCATGACCTCGCGGACCACGGCGTCGCCGAAGTCGATGATCGAGTGGATGAACGTGCGCTCCTGGAGCTCGATCACGTCTTCTGCCTGGGCGACGTCGGCCATGGCGAGCAGCTCGGACTGGGTCACCCGCGGCGGGGACACGCTGGCAGACGCGTGGCGCCCGATGAGGAGGTTCGCGAGCCCGATGAGCACGGCCGAGATCGCGCGCACGGGCGGCAAGCGCACCAGCGCAGCCACGATCGGCGCGGTGAAGAGCGCGGCGCGCTCGGGATTGTGCACGGCCCAGTTCTTCGGCACGGCTTCGAAGATCACGAAGATCACCACGATTTCGAACACGGTGCCGACCACCACGCCCCAGGCGCCGAGCCACGCCGAGGAGAGCACGCCGACGAGCGTCGCGGACACCAGCTGGCAGATGAGGACGAGCAGCAGGACGGGATTCAAGAACTGCTCGGGGTGCTCCACGAGGCGGACCAGCTGGCGCGCACCGCGGCGGTGCTCGTCGAGGAGCGCCTTCGCCTTGACCCGGCTGGTGCGCACGAGGCTCGTCTCCGCGAGCGCGAAGAGACCCGACGCGGCCAGCAGGGCGACGATGACGACGATGAGCGCCCAGTCGGTGGAGCGGAAGCCCGCGCTCGCGACGATGGGCGCCGTCGCGGTCACGGAGAACCGGCGCCCTTGTGGTGGCGGGCCAGGAGCTCGCGCTCGAGCCCTTCCATCGCCTCGGCCTCACGCACTGTCTCGTGGTCCATGCCGAGCAGGTGCAGCAGCCCGTGGACGACGAGGAGCGCGAGCTCGTCGTCGACGCTCACCTCGTGGGCGCTCGCGTTGCGCGCGGCGACGGCGGGGCAGATCACGACGTCGCCGAGGAGCATGGGGGGATCGTCGCCCGGATAGGCCCCAGGACCGCTCCCGCCCGAGTCCGGCGAGCGCCCACCGGGGAGCGGGTCGTCTTCGATCGGGAACGCGAGCACGTCGGTGGGGCCGTCGCGTCCGAGGAACTGCGCGTGGAGCGCGGCGATCGCCTGCTCGTCCACGAAGAGCAGCGACACCTCCACCTCGCCATGCACCCGGCGGTCCTCGAGCACCGCACGCGCGAGCCGGGCCCAGCGATCGAGGTCGACCGCACGGTCCGCCTGCTCGTCGGCGGCATAGACGTCAACCGTCATCGCCGCCGTGCTCGGCCTCCTCGTACGCCCGGATGATGTCCGCCACGATCTGGTGGCGAACGACGTCACGCCGGCTGAGATGGATGAACTCGAGGCCGGGAACCTCTCCCAGGACGTCTTCGAGACCGACGAGGCCGGATCGGCCGCCCGCGACGTCGATCTGGGTCACGTCGCCGGTGACGACGCACTTGGAGCCGAAGCCGATACGGGTGAGGAACATCTTCATCTGCTCCGGCGTGGTGTTCTGCGCTTCGTCCAAGATGATGAACGAGTTGTTGAGCGTACGACCACGCATGAAGGCGAGCGGCGCGACCTCGATCGAGCCCCGATCGAGCAGGCGCTGCGCCCCGTCGGGCTCCAAGAGGTCGTACAGCGCGTCGTAGAGCGGGCGAAGGTAGGGGTCCACCTTTGCCATGAGGTCGCCGGGGAGGAAGCCGAGCCGCTCGCCCGCTTCGACGGCCGGGCGGGTGAGGATGATGCGGTTCACGACGCGCGTCTGGAGCGCCTGCACGGCGAGCGCCACGGCGAGATACGACTTGCCGGTGCCCGCGGGCCCGATGGCGAACGTCACCGTGTTGGCGCCGATGGCGTCGGTGTAGCGCTTCTGGCCCGCCGTGTACGGCCGGATGGAGCGACCCCGAGCGCCGCGCAGGACCTCTGCGTTCAAGACCTCCGAGGGGCGGACGTCCTCGCGCACCATGTCGATGGTGCGCCGCACCTTCGCCGCGTCCAACCCCTGCCCGGACTCGAGCACGAGCACCAGCTCTTCGAACAGCCGGGAGAGCCGTTCGGCCTCGGGCCCGTCGACGGCGATGCGGTTGCCCTGCACCGCGATGCGGTCCTCGGGGAAGGAATGCTCGACGAGCCGGAGGAGCTCGTCGTGCGGTCCGAGCAGGCTCGCCATGAGATGCGTGTTCGGCACCATCGTCTCGGTGCGCGAGAGGGCGGCGTCTCCGTCGGGCGTCTCACTGCGAGGCGTACCGGTCGCGCCGTCGACGCGGTCTGCAGTCGTCATCCGGGCGGCCACGTCATCGGCCGGCCGCCGAGCACGTGGAGGTGGAGGTGAGGCACCGAATTCTGCGCGTCCTTCCCCACGTTGAAGACGAGTCGGTACCCGCGCTCGTCACCGTCGATCCCCTCTTGGGCGGCGATGCTGCGCGCGGCTCCGAACATGGCGACAAGGTCGCCGGCGTGGTCCTCGCCGAGCGCGCCGGCGTGGTCGATGTGGCGACGGGGAACCACGAGGACGTGCACGGGTGCCTGGGGCGCGATGTCCCGGAAGGCGACCGTGCGCTCGGTCGTGTGCACGATGTCGGCGGGGACGTCCCCGGCGACGATCGCGCAGAACAGACAGCTGGGCGTGCTCAGGATTCCCGCCCGTCGATCGAGCGCCGGGGCGGCAAGAGGTGGTCGAGGTCTCCGGGGGCGATGCGGCACGACTCGATGAACCGGTCGACGTCCTCCTCTTTCACGCGGATCACGCGTCCGAACTTATATGCCGCGAGCTCCCCGTCGTCGATGAATCGGTAGAGGCTGCGCAGCGTCACACCGAGCCGTGCGGACGCATCCTTGGTGCTCAGCCAGCGCACCTGTTCCGCCATCATCTGCATGCTCCCACCGCCGCGTGCCATCGGGCACTCACCGTCCGATCCGCCCCACCGTACCGGCGCGTCGCGCGCCGAGGAGCACGCCTGCGGCAAGCGCCGCGGTCTCCGCCCGCAGCACGTGGGCCCCGAGTCCGACGATCGGCCAGCCGAGCGCCAGCTCCTCGGGGGCCCAGCCGCCCTCGGGCCCCACCGCAATGCCCGTGACACCGGGGTCGAGCGGGGGACCCCCGGGCTCGGCCAGGGCGACGCCGGGTCCCCCGAGCGCGTCCAGGCCCACGACACCGGACACCTCGGGCACCCAGACCCTGCGCGACTGCGCCGCGGCCTCGCGGGTGACCCGGCGGAGGCGCTGGAGGATGCTCGTCGCCCGGGAGGCTTCCCAGCGCACCACCGAGCGCGCGGTCGACAGCACCACGATGCGGTCGACGCCGACCTCGGTCAGCTTCTGGACGACCCACTCGGGACGCTCCGCCCGGACCGGGGCGAACGCGACGGTGAGCAGCGGCCGTGGCGCCGGCTCGGCGTGGACGGGGCCGTCGGGCACCAGCGCGCCACCTGGTCCGTAGCGGCACGCGGTCCACCGGCCACAACCGTCGCTCGCGACCACGACCTCACCGGGACGGAGCCGGAGGACGCGCCCGAGGTGGTGGGCATCGCTCCTGGAGAGGGCCGGCGCGGCGGGATCCTCGACGAACACCTGTGCCGCGGCGTGCCGGCGCAGGGACGCGCCCCCCGCGCCGCCTGGGTCAGCCGAGCGCGGAGCGGATCCGGGAGAGGACACCGTCGTGCCCGTGCACCTCCTCGCCCCGTTCGGCGGCCAGCTCGGCGAGGAGCTCGCGCTGGCGAGGGGTGAGATCGGTCGGCGTGTCCACGGCGAGGTGCACGTACAGGTCGCCCCTCCCGCGGCCGCGCAGGTGGGGCACCCCGAGACCGCGCAGTCGCACGGTCGTACCGTTCTGGGTGCCCGCGGGCACGACCACCTGGCGCGCCTCGTCGAGGGTCTCGACGTCGACGGCGCTGCCGAGCGCAGCCTGGGCCACGCCGACATGGAGCGTGGTGTGCAGGTCGTCGCCGACGCGCTCGAACCGCTCGTCCCCGGCGACCGCCAGGTGGACGAAGAGCGACCCGTTCGGACCTCCCCGCGGGCCGGCCGGGCCCCTTCCGGCGAGCCGCAGCGTCGAGCCGTCGTCGACGCCGGCGGGGACCTCGACGGTGAGCTCCCGGTCCTCCATGCGCCTGCCTTCGCCGCGACAGCCCGGGCACGGATCGGCGATCACCTGACCGAGCCCCTGGCAGCGCGCGCAGGCAACCGAGGTCACCACCTGACCCAACAGGGACTGGCGGATCCGTCGGAGCTCGCCGCTCCCCTGGCACTCCGGGCAGGTCGCCGGCTCGGTCCCCTGGCGCGTCCCCCTGCCCCCGCATGTCTCGCAGGTCACCGGGAGGCGCACCGACAGCTGCTTTTGCGCGCCGAAGACCGCCTCTGCGAACTCCAGGTGCAAGGTGACCTCGGCGTCGGACCCCGGCTGGGGTCCACGCCGGCGCCCGCGCCCCGGGGAGCCGGACATCGAGCCGAAGAACGCCTCGAAGAGGTCCGACAGCCCACCGTCGAAACCGAAGCCCATCCCTCCCGCGCCCGCGCCGGGGGCCCCGCCACCGAAGCTCGAGGGGCCGTAGCGGTCGTAGCGGGCGCGGCGCTCCGGGTCGCGCAGGACCTCGTACGCGAAGGACACCTCCTTGAACTTCGCCTCCGCCTGGGCATCGCCCCCGTTCGCATCGGGATGCAGCTCCCGGGCGCGGCGCCGGTACGCCCGCTTGATCTCGTCGTCGGTGGCGTCGGGGCGGACGCCGAGCAATTCGTAGAGGTCCCCCATCGCCTCAGCCCCTGCCATGGGCTCTCCTCCTCGCTCCGGAGGGCACAGGGGCACCGTGCGCGGGATCGAGCGAGCCGCCCAGGCGCTGGCCGAGCCGCTCACCGACGGCACGGGCCGCGGCGAGCGCCTGCGGATAATTCATGCGGGTGGGCCCGAGCAGGCCGACCGCCCCGGCATTCTGCCCGTCCACCGAGACCGGGGCGACGACGACCGCACACGACGAGAGCGGCTCGTAGCCGTGCTCGGCACCGATGGCGACCGAGAGCCCGCGCTCGAGGACGTCGCGGAGCAACGACACGACGACGAGCTGCTGCTCGAGCGTGGACAGCACCGCGCGCACCGTCTCCACCGCGTCAAACGCCGACGCGAGCCGCGAGGGACCGCCCACGAAGACGCGGTCGTGCGCCTCGGCGGCAACCTCCGCCATCGCCGCGCGGGCGAGGGCCACGACGCAGTCGACGGCCGGATCCCCGCTCGAGGCGGACACGGACGCCGCGCCGAGCGGGAGCGACTGGGCGGCGGCCTGGAGCCGGGCACTGGCGGCCGCAAGGACCTCGTCGGTGACGTCCTCTGCGAGGTCCATGGTCCGCTTCTCGACGGCCCCGTCTGCGAGCACCACCACCAAGAGCGCGAGGCGAGGCCCGAGGCCGACGACCTGGACCGAGCGCACCGGAGCCGACTCGTGGCCCGGCGGCAGCACGACCGACGCGTACGACGTCAGGTCGGACAAGAGTCCCGAGGTGCGCTCGAGCATCTCTTCCATCTCGCCATGCACCTGCTCGAAGAACCTCGACACCTTCTGACGCTGGGCCGGCCCGAGCACCCCCGGCTCGGCGAGCTGGTCGACGAAGAAGCGGTATCCCTTGTCGGTCGGGATCCGCCCGGCGCTCGTGTGGGGCTGGGAGAGGTAGCCCTCTCGTTCGAGCGCGACCATCTCGGAGCGGATGGTCGCCGAGGACACGTTGATCCCGGCCGCGCGGGCCACGTGGTGGGACCCCACCGGCTGGGCACTCCCGATGTACTCGGTGACCACGGCTTCGAGGATCGCGGCCTTGCGCGGGTCGAGGTCCTGCGTGTCGGGCATGGTGGCTCTCCGTTGACGGCGTCTGCGTGCCAGCTCCTGGCACTCGATTCTACCGAGTGCCAGGGGCGGAGGGGTGCTGCCGCCCGCGCCGGGCCCGGCGCAGGGGGCGGCGCCCATCAATCCTCGAGTCGCAGCGCCGAGATGAAGGCCTCTTGGGGGACCTCCACGCGTCCGATGCTCTTCATGCGCTTCTTCCCCTCCTTCTGGCGCTCGAGGAGCTTGCGCTTGCGGGTGATGTCGCCGCCATAGCACTTGGCCAGCACGTCCTTGCGCCTGGCCTTCACCGTCTCCCTCGCCACCACCCGCCCCCCGACGGCAGCCTGGATCGGGACGTCGAAGAGCTGGCGAGGGATGAGCTCGCGCAGCTTCTCGGCCATCCTTCGGCCGTAGACGTCGGCTTGGGACCGGTGCACGATCGTCGAGAAGGCGTCCACGGGGACGTGGTTGATGAGCAGGTCGACGCGCGCCAGGTTCGCCGTCGCGTACCCGGACGGCTCGTAATCCAGGCTCGCGTAGCCCTTCGTGCGGCTCTTCAGCTGATCGAAGAAGTCCACCACCACCTCGGCGAGCGGGATCGTGTAGACGAGCTCCATGCGCTCGGGAGACAGGTACTCCATCCGCTGCATGTCGGCACGCCGGCTCTGGCACAGCTCCATCACCGTGCCCGTGTACTCCGACGGGGTCAGGATCGTGGCGGTGAGGAGCGGCTCGTCGACGTGGTCGATCCTGCTCGCGTCGGGAAGGTCGGTCGGGTTGTCCACTTCGACCACGATCCCGTCGGTGAGGTACGCGCGGTACTCGACCGACGGCGCCGTGGCGATCAGCGACAGGTCGAACTCGCGCTCGAGGCGCTCGCGGATGATCTCCATGTGCAAGAGGCCGAGGAAGCCGCAGCGGAACCCGAAGCCGAGCGCATGCGAGGACTCGGGCTCGTAGGTGAAGCTCGCGTCGTTCAACTTGAGCTTGTCGAGGGCGTCGCGCAGCTCGGGGAGCTCGTCGCCGTCGATGGGGTACAGACCGCAGAAGACCATCGGCTTGGGATCGCGATAACCGGCGAGCGGCTCGCCGGCCGGGGCGGACGCGTCGGTGACGGTCTCTCCGGAGCGGGCCTCGCCGACGTTCTTGATCCCTGCGATCAAGTACCCGACCTCACCGGGACCGAGCTCGTCCGCCTTCGTCGGGTCGGGAGCTCGCACGCCGATCTCCTCGACGTCATGGACGGCACCCGCCTGCATGAAGCGCAGGCGGCTGCGCGTCCCGAGCACGCCGTCGACGACCCGCACCGAGGAGACGACCCCCCGGTACTGGTCGTAGGCAGAGTCGAAGATGAGGGCGCGCAGCGGGGCGGAGCGGTCGCCCCTGGGCGCAGGGATCCGCTCGACGATCGCGTCCAGCAGCTCGGCCACGCCCTCCCCCGTCTTGGCCGAGATCCTGAGGATCTCGCCGGCCCCGATGCCGAGGACCTGCTCGATCTCCTTCGCACAGCGGTCGGGGTCGGCGGCGGGCAGGTCGATCTTGTTGAGGACCGCCACGATCTCGAGGTCGTGCTCGATCGCCTGGTAGCCGTTGGCGAGCGTCTGTGCCTGGATCCCCTGGGACGCGTCCACGAGGAGCACGGCTCCCTCACAGGCCGCGAGGGAGCGGCTCACCTCGTAGCCGAAGTCCACGTGGCCCGGCGTGTCGATCAGGTGCAGGATGTGGTCCCGATAGACGACGCGGACGTTCTGCGCCTTGATCGTGATGCCGCGCTCACGCTCGATGTCCATCGAGTCGAGGTACTGCTCGCGCATGAGACGCGGGTCGACGGCCCCGGTGAGCTCGAGGATGCGATCCGAGAGCGTCGACTTGCCGTGGTCGACGTGACTGATGATCGAGAAGTTGCGGATGCGGTCGCTCGGCACCTTGCCTGGTGCCGGCACGCCAGAAGCTGACACGGTTCGTCGATCGTAGTGGGGTCCGGCGAAGCCCCCGTCGACGGGGCACATGGGTGCCGGCTGCTACCATGGCCGTTCGCCGCGACTCGGGCCGGCCCGAGGCCGCGACCGCGCCCCGCCCTCCCGGGCCGGTGGCACCCGAGCGCAGATCCCGAGGAACGCACCGTGGCCAACATCAAGAGCCAGATCAAACGCAACCGGCAGAACGAGCGCCGGCGCCTTCGCAACAAGGCCGTCCGCTCCGAGATCCGCACCCGCAGCAAGACGGCGGTGGCAGCCGCCGAGGCCGGCGCCGAGAGCGCGCTCGAGGCGCTCCGCTCGGCGGTGAAGCGCATCGACAAGGCCGCCGCGCAGGGCGTCATCCACAAGAACCAGGCGGCCAACCGCAAGTCGCGCTTGATGCGGAGGATCGCCAAGATCTCCTCGTAGCGCCGCCCCCGGCTGCGCTCAGCGCCGTGGCCGGGTGCGCTCAGCGCCGTGGCCGGGTGCCCCTCGCCTGCGTGCGCGCCGGGCTCGGCGTCGCCGAACGGCTGCGGGTGAGGCGAGCGAGCCGAGCCACGAGGATCTCGAGCACCAGTTCGGGCGGCAGTGCGGTCCGGCCCTTCACGTCGAGGTCGGCATCCGCCACGAGCGTGATGGCCTGCCCGATTCGCTCGCTGCCGAGCGCCCGGGAGCGCTCGAGCGCCTTCTTGGCCACGAAGCTGCTCTTCACTCCGAGGAGCGCTGCCGCATCGTCGGGGGTCGCCACACCGGCGCCATCGAGTCGCAGCATGGAGGAGAAGTGGCCGTGCAGCGTCGCCACCACCGCCGGACCCGCCCTCCCGCCCGCCGACATGAGCCGGTGGAGCGCCCGGAGGGCGCCCGGGGCGTCACCGGCGTCGATCGCATCGGTGAGCTCCCACGGCGGCACCGCCCCCGCCTCACCGAGGAAGGGCTGAAGCCCGTCGACGCCGACGGTCGCGCCCGTCCCGTAGGCGGCAGCCAGCGAATCGAGCATGCCCGCCAGCCGGCCGAGGTCCTCGCCGAGGTGCTCCTCGAGCCGGCGTGCAGCGTGCGGGTCGAGGCGGACCGGCGCATGGCGGAGCTGGTCCGCCATCCATCGGCCGCGGTCGCGTCCCCGCCCAGCTGCGGCCTCGACCACCTCGCCTCGTGCCGCGAGCACCTTGGCCAGGACGGGCCGGAGGGTGCCGCCTCCCGAGACGAGCACGAGGTGCACGGATTCGAGCGGATGCTCGATCGTCTCGGCGAGGCGGGCGGCGGCGGCCTGATCGAGCCGCCCCGCATCGCGGACGACGACGACGCGACGGTCGACGAGGAACGGGGGCGTGGTGCACGCGTCGACGATCGCCCCGACGTCCACATCCTCTGCTGCGCCGTGCTCTTCGACCACCAACGCGGGGTCCAGGTCGCCGACCAAGCGGCCGATGAGCGCGCGTGCCGCCTGTGCGACGAGCCCGGGGTCGTCACCGCGCACGAGGTGGGCGGTGCGCGCGGACGGTGCGGCACGGGGCGCCGGCGCGCTCATGGCACGCGCCGGGCGAGGACCGGTCCCGGGTCTCGCGCGCAGATGAGTGCGGCCATCGTGTCCCGGACGCGGACCGTTCCGGCGACGTCGTGCACCCGGAGGATCCGGCAGCCGCGCGCGATGCCGAGCGCTGCCGCGCAGAGCGACGCCTCACGGCGCTCGTGCAGCTCGAGGCCGAAGCGCGCACCGAGGAACGTCTTGTTGGAGGCCGACAGCAAGAGCGCGTGCCCGAGCCCGGCCAGGACGTCCGAGGCGCGCAGCAGCTGGAGGGATTGCTCCGCCGTCTTGCCCAGATCCAGCCCGGCGTCGAGCACGACCCGCTCGGCAGGGATGCCGGCTGCCCGGGCGCGCCTCGCACGATCCGCCAGGAACCCGGCGACGGTCGCCACCACGTCGGCGTACGCCGGCTCCGGGTCTGCGACACGGGGCGCGAGCCGGATGTGCGTCGCGACGACGGTCGCACCCGCACGCGCGGCCACCGAGAGGTAGTCCGGATCGGCAAACCCGCTGATGTCGTTGCCGACGACCGCGCCGGCATCGAAGGAGGCGCGTGCCACGGTGGCGCGCCACGTGTCGACCGAGACCGGCACGTCGAAGCGGGCGGTGAGCTTCTCGACCACCGGGACGACCCGGTCGAGCTCCTCGGTCACGGTCACCTCAGGGCCGGGCCCTGCCTTCACCCCTCCCACGTCGAGCAGGTCCGCCCCTTCGTCGACGATGCGTTCGGCACGCCGCAGCAGCGCGTCGAGCTCGTAGGTCGCGCCGCGGTCGTAGAACGAGTCCGGCGTCCTGTTCAAGATGCCCATCACGAGTGCCCGGTGGCGTACGTCGTAGCAGCGTCGTCCGAGAGCAAGCTGTGGGACGGAGCGGCCGATGTGGTCACTGCTGCGCACGGAGGCGACGCTACCGAACGGTAGCGACCGGGTCCCGAGCCTGGTGGGCGGTGCTGCCGGCGTGCGGCGGGCGGTGCTGCCGGCGTGCACACGTTGCCACTTGCAACGCCGCTTTCAGAGGAGTATGGTGTCATGCACTCGGTGCGCTGGTGCAGGCGCCGACGAAAAGGCAAACCCTCCGCGAGGGGGGGACGCAAAGTCACGGAGCTCGCTGAGCTGGCCGGGCCGCCGAATCGGCTGCAGCACGCATGCCGCCCTTCCGGTATCTCCCGGGTCGCTCCCAGAGCTGAAGAGGGGGAGTGCATCGCATGGGAGAGCCGAAGCCGCACGTCGTGCGGCGAGCGCGACCGCTCCGGCTCCTGGCAGCCGACCTGCGCGCCGTGGCGCGCGCACCGGGCGCCGCCGCACTCCCCACGAGATCGCCTTAGGGAATGGGGAGCCGAGCGGCGGAGCCCCCCGCCCCCCGCCAGGGGGCTCCGCCGCCACCGGCTGTCCGGCCCGGCAGCTCCGCGAGCGCCTGGCGCAGGAGCTCGTCGATGTCCCGCCGGTCACCCGGCTCCGCCACGACGTGCGAGGTGCGGACGGGCGAGAGCCAGTCGAGCGCCGACCGCACGACCGCACCCAACCGCTCTTCGAGCGCGCCGGCCCGCATGCCCGCGGGAAACAGCAGCACCGCCACGGCGAACAGGTCACGATCGACGCGCGCGAGCGGATCGGAGCACCGCAGCTGCGTGGCCAACGCGCGTGCTGCAGCGGGGGCTGTGCGTTCGTCCGGGATCTCCACGAGGACCAGGGCGAGCGCACCCGACGCGCGCGCCTCACTCGACAGGAGACGCCCGGCCCTGCTGAAGAACTGGGCGAGACTCGCCAGCCCCGTCAGCGGATCCGACGCCGCCCACCACGTGTGGGGGCTGTCGATCCCCGCCTCTCCTGCACGTCCGGCATCGGGCTCGGCCGAGTCCCGAGCGCTCGTCTCCGCGCCGCTCGTGCGGGCGGCGTCTTGAGACGCTCTGTCATCGTCGACGGGCACAGGTTGCAGCCGGGGTCCGAAGAGCGACACCGCCTGGTGGACCGGGGCAGGCGCTGTGTCCTCTGCCGCAGAGGTGGCCGACGGCGGGCCCGCGTCGGGAGCGATCTCCAGTTCTTTCATCGCGCCGACGTGGCGGGAGAGCCGCTGCGCCAACCACTCCAGAAGCTCGAGGTGCTGGGGTTCGAACTGGCGATCCGCCTCCCCGACGACCCCGACAAGACTGCGGTCCCCGCATGCAGGCACCGGCGCGACGGCGAGCGTCAGCGGCTCGCCCATCTGCACACGGCGCACGAAGACGCTGGCATAGCGCACTTCGGGGTCGATCGACGCCTGACGGACCAGCTCGGCGAGGGCCTCACACGACAGGCCGCCTGCTGACCCGGCCGGCGGCACGGTGAACATCTCGAGCTCGTCTCCGTCGGCGATGGACGCGAACGCAAGCGCCGAGGCGCATTCGCTGCGGGCCACCCGCAGCAGGTTCTCGATTGCAGAATTGCTCACGTGCACGAATTGCCGCCGATCTCCTCAGGTCGTCCCACGTCTCGCGACTGCACGGTCGCGCTTGTGGCGGTACATCGCGCGATCCGCCTTGGCGAGCAGCGCGTCGGGCCCGACATCGCCCTTGTCCGTGCTCACCCAGCCGATCGACGCGCCGACGTCGAATGCTTGCCCCCGGACCCTGAACGGCGCGGAGAGCACCTTGCGCAGCCGCGACACCACGAGATCGCCATCGGGGAGCCTCTCGGCGGTCGCGTGCGCGATGACGAATTCGTCGCCTCCGAGTCGGGCCACGACGTCGTCACTGCGCACCGCGCCGCGCAGGCGTCGCGCGACCGCCCCGAGGACCTCGTCACCCATGTCGTGCCCGTAGTCGTCATTGATGTGCTTGAAGTCGTCGAGGTCCATGTAGACGAGCGCAACCGAACCGCCGCGCCGTCCCAGCCCCTGGAGCATCCGTCGCAGCTCTTCGAGCAACAGGTAGCGATTGGCCAGGCCGGTGAGCGGGTCGTACAGCGCGTAGTGCGTGAGGCGCTGCTGCTCGATCCACTCTGCGGTCGTGTCTCGCATGACCACCAGCACTCCCATCTGGTCCCCGATGCGAAACGGGCGTGCGGATGCGGCGACGTGACGCTGGCCCGCCCCGTGCTCCCCCACGGTGAGATGCGCCACGCACGCGTCGCCGTCGCGAAGCGTGAGCACGGCGGGGTGGTGGTCGTGGGCGAGCACGTGGCCGTCCTCGGTGCGCAGGGCCGTGGCCATCGGCAGCGGCGAGCCGACGAGGGTCCGGTCGGGAGGCAGTCCGTGCAGGGCATCGGCTGCCCGATTGGCGAGCACCACGGTGCCCGACGCGTCGAGGCACATCACGCCATCGTCCAGATGGGCGATCAGCTCGGTGGCGTCGATCGCGACGGCAGCGACCGCCCCGTTGGTGGCCACGGGGACCCCGCCGTCGTCTGCACCTCCTGTGTGCACCACGTGCGACGGGCGGCCGCCCGGTGCGGGCGAACCGTGCGGGAGGATCCGGGCGACCGCTGCCGCAATGCGTTCGAGGCCGGCGCGCTGGTGGTCGTCGGGCTCGGGCAGCCACGTGTCGACCACGCCGAGGAGGCCGAGCTGGGCGCTCCCTGCCCGCACCGGGACGACGACGCACGCCAAGGAGCGATCGGCCGACCCTGCCTCTGTCGACACCTCCGCGTTCCAAAAGAGCGCGTTGCCATGCGCTGCAGGATGGGCGAGGCAGCTGCGGGCGAGCGCTTCGATCCGCTCCACAGCGTCTTCGGGCGCCATGGCGTCCGCGGTCACGCGGTGCACGACACCTGTCATGCTCACGGCAAACGCCCCGAGTCCGAGGCACAGATCGAGCGCGGTCCGGAGCGCCTCGTCGACAGACTCGCCCACCTCACCCTCCGCCATTGTTGCAACCGTAGTCGTGGCGATGGGGGGGCATCGAGGACGGCCGGACGCGTGCGGTGCGGGGCGTGCGAGGCCGCCGCACGGTGCGTCGGCGTCGCATGAAGGTCCACTTCTGCACCAACCCCGTGCCGTAGGATCGATGCCGAGGCGGCAGTGCGCAGCTGCGTACCAAGGGGATGATCGAGCGGGCACTGCAGCATGCATCCCACGATCCGGAAGGGAAGCGTAGTGGTCGACAGGTCGTGCACGGCCGACGAGGAGATCTCCGCGGTCGCAAACGTGCTCCTTCAGGCGACCGGCGGCGTGGCCTGGGCGTACCAGGCCCTCGAGCACGTCGCGTCGCGCCATGGCCTCTCCGGGGCGTGGCTCGTCCTGCACCCAGAGCCCGGCGGCACCCAGCTCTTCTCCCTCCACCCAGACGCGGAGCCGTCCGCTGCGGCGGCGCAGCTCGTGCGACGGCCCGTCGGCGTCTACGGCGAGCCTGACGTCATCGACCCCGCCACGAGCACCGCAGTCGGCATGTTGTGCGACGCTGCCTTCCGCACGCACGCATCCGCCATGCGCGCGGCACTCGACACGACGGGGCTCGCCAGCAGCACCGTGATCGATGCGGCGCTCGCCCGGGCGACGGCGTGCGCCGCACGGTACGGATGGTCGTCGACCGCGGTGCTGCTCACGACGACGGGAGAAGGCGCGCCCGACGAGCGATGGGCGGCGCTCGCCGGGGCGCTGCGCCAGGCGCTGCGGTCGGGCGACGAGTGCGGCGTCGCGGGCTCCGGCACCGCCATCGCCATCTTGGGGAATGCCGGCCCCGACGCGGTCCGCCCGTTCATCGGGAGGGTCCGTGCCGCGTTGAACGCCGCAGGCTGGGAAGGAGCGGACCTCCACTGCGCCACGGCCAGCACGCCTCAAGAGACGGTCGACCCGGTGGAGCTCCGGCGACTGGCGGGCGAGCGGCTGGCACAGATCGACGCCGTGGCCACGGGCACGAGCACGAGCACGAGCACGAGCGGAGTGTCGGGGTCGACACTCGAGCTCGAGCTTCGCCTCGTCCCCGGCGTCGTGTGCGTCGCCATGGGCTCCGACGCGCCAGGAGGGACCGTCACCATCGTCTGCACGTCGCAGAGCGATGCGCTCCACGACGAGTTGAACCGGCGCGTCCGTGCGCACCTCTCGGACGTTCCCCTGCGCGTCGTCGCGCTGAGCGACCATGGGCGCCC
The DNA here is from genome assembly GCA_021794995.1 of Actinomycetes bacterium. GTDB lineage: Bacteria > Actinomycetota > Acidimicrobiia > Acidimicrobiales > RAAP-2 > JAJYVT01. The sequence continues at coordinate 16,457 of JAJYPY010000012.1, forward strand.
GCCGCACACCGCTGGACACGCCACCGACACCGCGCCGTCCGTCCGGAACACACGCACGTCACTAGGGAACGGGCACGGGCACGGGAACGGGCACAGTCACAGCGCGGCGCGCGCGGAGATGGCCGGAACCCGGCTGCTGTCGGCAACGGCACCAGGCGCACCGAGCGGCGCCACCGCAGCGGGGGGCACGTCACGGGTGACCCTGGTGGACGCGTCGTTCGACCCCGCGCGCGGCATCAGCCAGGTGTCGCTCGCATACGGGGCCGCACGAGGCACCGGGCGTGCTCCCGCGGGTCCGCTGGCCGGCGGTGCGCAAGCGACGCTGACGGCGCTCGGCGCCCTCGGAATGGACGTCCCCTTCTACCTCGTCTCCGCCGAACGCATGCAGGGCGTCCCGGGCGACGCGGTCGTCGTCGTGCTCGCCCCCCGAGAAGCGTCGTGCACATCGCACGGCACCGCGGAGCGCATCGGCGTCGCGACCGGCGCGCGCGACGTCGACGCCGCGTCCCGGGCGACGCTCGGCGCACTGAACCGCTTCCTTTCGAGAGGCGTGACCGCTTCGTGACGCCATACCGGTACGGCGCCTCGTTCGTCGACCCGACGACCGGGCTCCGGTTCGAGATGCACCACCCGGCGAGTCGCCCCGATCGGTGGAGCGCGTACCTCGACGGCGCCGCCCGGGAATACGAGCGCTACGGGATCGGCGGGCTCGTCGACCTCCCCGAGCTGGAGCGCGGAGAGGGCGTCTCCTTGTTCTTCGTCGGCGTGGACGCCGACGACCGCGTCGTCGCGGGCCTCCGCTGCCACGGGCCGCTCGACGACGCGGCTGCGTCCGCAGCGCTCGCCGAGATGGCGGCATCTCCCGAGTGGCGCGACCACCAAGAGGCCGTGGCATCCATCTCGCCGTACGGGGTCGTGGAGATGAAAGGTGCCTGGCGTTCGAGGAGCGGCAACGGCAACCACGCGGTGACCGGGCCGATGGTGCGGTGCTGCGTGCACGCGATCGAGTGGCTCGGTGCCGAGGTGCTCCTCGCGGCGGTGGCGGATCGAATGGAGCCGATCCTCGCGAGCGTGGGCGGGATCATGATGGGCAACGAGGCGTCGCCCTACCCGACCGAGCGGTACAGGACGATCCTGACCGGGATCCGCCGCGCCCGCTACCGCGAGCTGATCGACGACGAGCAGGCGAAACTCCTGCGCGAGGACGCCGAGCAGCTGAGGCGCCCGCCCGAGAACCAGGTCACAACGGGGTGGCGGCCCGTCCTGTTGCACGCGGAACGCCGGGCGCACCGTCAGATCATCTCGAACCTGCGCGCCGACCCCGGCATCCACGTGATCGACGTCGCCGAGCGCCAGCGCGCGGAGCTGGTGGACCTGCTGCCCGTACCCGAGCAGGAGCTGGTGGACGAGCCCCCGGTCCATGTGTACTTCCCGTGGCGCAGGACGGTCGTACGCATGCTCGGGCCGCGCGCGTTCTCGGCCGTGCGGCTCGACCGCAACCGCAATCGCATCACGCGCGCCGAACAGGATCGGCTGCGTCACCAGCGGGTGGGCATCGTCGGCCTCAGCGCAGGGCACGCGGCCGCGGCGGCCATCGCGCTCGAGGGCCTGTGCGGGGAGCTCAAGCTCGCCGACTTCGACGAGGTCGCGCTCACCAACCTGAACCGCCTGCCGGCGTCTGTCCTCGACATCGGTGTCAACAAGGCGGTGGTTGCGGCTCGCCGGGTGGCCGAGATCGACCCGTACCTGTCTGTCGACGTGCTCAGCTCGGGACTCGACGCCGGCAACGTCGACGATTTCGTGGCCGGCCTCGACGTGCTCGTCGAAGAGTGCGACGACATCGCGATGAAGGTGCTCGTGCGCGAGGTGGCGCGTCGCCAGCACGTCGCGGTCGTCATGGAGACGAGCGACCGTGGCATGCTCGACGTCGAGCGGTTCGACCAGGAGCCGGATCGTCCCGTGCTCCACGGGCTCCTCGGGGACGTGCGGGCATCGTCGCTCGCGTCGCTGTCAACGACCGAGAAGATCCCCCACGTGCTCGCCATCGTGGACGCGCCGAAGGCGTCTGCCCGTGGCGCTGCCTCCCTCGCGGAGATCGGCCGCACCCTGTCCACGTGGCCCCAGCTCGGGTCGGACGTCTCGCTCGGTGGTGCGACGATCGCGGCGACCGTGCGCCGGCTCGGTCTCGGCGAGCCCGTGCCGTCGGGGCGCGTTCGTATCGACCTCGAGACGATCGTCTCCTCCCTCGAGACACCTGTACCGCACGACAGCGACCCCGACGGCGGGCACGCGAGCCCGCGCGTGGTCGTCGGCGCCGCACCTGCGGCCGCGTCGTCCGTCCCGCCCGACCGCGAGCTCGCGATCGTCCACGCGGCCGCGATGGCCCCGTCATGCGGGAACGGACAGCCGTGGCGGTTCGAGCTCAGCAGCCGCGAGCTCGCCATCGAGCTCGACAGGTCGAAGGGCTGCGGCACCATGGACGTCCGATCCCGCGCGAGCTACGTGGGGATCGGGGCCGCCCTCTTCAATGCGCGGGTCGCGGCGGCCGCGGGCTCACGCCTCGGGCCGACCGAGCTTTTCCCCGAGGGTCCGAACTCCGACGTCGTCGCGACGCTGGCGCTGGAGCGCTCGGCGGACGCGGAGCTCGCGGCGCTCTACGCCCCCATGCTCGAACGCTGCTCGAACCGCCGCCTCGGCACCCCCACGCCGCTCGACGTGGACGTCGTGGCCCGGCTCACCCGGGCGGCGTCGGAGGAGGGGGGCACGCTGCACCTCGTCACGGACCGCCAGCGCATGTTCGAGTGCGCGGACATCCTCGGCGCGACCGAGCGGGTCCGTTTCTTGACGCCGGCGCTGCGCGAGGAGACCGTGCGGGAGCTGCGCTGGCCCGGCGACGACGTGCGCTCCGGGATCGACGTCGCGACGTTGGAGCTTTCCGGATCCGACACCGGCGCGCTCGCGCTGCTGCGACGCGGAGACGCCATGGAGCTGCTCGAGCGCTGGGACGCAGGCGACGGGCTCGGCGACTACCTGAAAGGAGCCGTCCGCTCCAGCTCGGCACTCGCCTACGTCACCGTCGAGAGCAGCAGTCCCGCGTCGTACGTCACTGGCGGCATGGCCCTCGAGCGCGTCTGGATCGAGGCGCAGCGCGCAGGGCTCGCCGTCCAGGCCATCGGTCCGGCCTTCCTCTACGCCGTCCAGCAGGGAGATTACGACGCGCTCGTCGGCCCCCGGTGGTCCCCCACCCTGCGGGAGCTCGCCGAACGCTTCCGCCGCGTCGTCGGCCTGGCGACGCGGACAGTCGGCGTGCTCGTCTTGCGACTCAGCCACGCCCCGCCGCCGATGGTGCGCAGCGCGCGGCTCCCGCTCGACAGCATGCTCCGGCGTCGCGGCACCACGACATCTGGCGCAGCGCGACGTCTCCACGCGCACGAGGCGCCACGAGTCGGCGTCCCCCGCTCCCGCACGATCCAGGCCGGAGGGGGGGAGGAAGCAGACATCTGGCCTGATCAGGTGTAGTATCTCCCCGGCATCGGTGTCGGATCGGGAGCTCGGGGATGGGGACGATGAGCGCGAAGCTACCCATCGGTGATGGCCGCGTCAGCGACGACAACCTGAGCGAGCTGCTGGCTGGCGCGATGCGCCTGCTGAAGGGTTCCGTCGCTGCCGAGTTCATCCCCGCCTCGTCGATGCACAGCCCGGTCGTCCTGGCGAACCTCACACATGCCAGTCTGGCGGCCTCCTTGCACACGGTCGCCGCCGCGCGGCTCGCAAGCGGCGGTCCGTGGGGAGAGGTTGCCGCGGATTCGTGGACGGCGTGGATCGAGCCTTCGATGGTCGCAACCTCGTCCACCGGGGCTCCAAGCGAGGATACGGAAGAGCCCGCGGAGCTCGCCGGCGTCCTCGCCGTCGCCTTCAGCGACCTGACGTCCATCGGCGGCGAAGACGCGAAGACGCTGGAGCTGTTCGCGCGCCTGTGCGGGGCGGCCACGCTGCCCAGGGACCCGACAGGCGCGCTGGCGTCGCAGCGCCGTCTCGACGACCTGGTCTCGACGATCAGCGAGCGGCTGATGTCGACGACGGTCCCCACGCTGCAATCGGCGCTCGACTGGGCCGTCGAGACGCTGGCGCAGTTCCTGGGTGCCGATGTGGCGTTCCTCCGCCGCAACGACCACGCGCTCGGGATGAGCGTCCTCATGTCGTTCTATCCGCCGCGCGGGATCCCGCTCGAAGAGGACCCGCTCGGCATCGTGCCGTTCGACGCCGACCCGATCTTCGCCGCGACGAAGGACCTCAAGGTCCCCCTCATCGTCCGCAACGCAGCGGACACCGACGAGCGCTACCGCCAACGCGTGCGGGACGCCGCCGGTGCCGACGATTTCACGGGGGCTGGGGTACCCCTCGTGCTCGGCGACACCACGGTGGGCGTCTTGGCGTTCGTCTACCTCTCGAAGTACACGTGGACCCAACAAGAAGTGAACGCGCTGCGGGCGATGGCCGCGCTGCTCGTCCAGCTCCTCCAGCGGGTCGACGCCGAAGAACGGCTCCGGCGCAACGCGCTGACCGACGACCTCACCGGCCTGCCCAACCGCCGCGCGCTGCTCGAGGAGGTGAGCAAGCGACACCTCGCGGGCACAGTGCCGCTCGCCCTGTTGTTCATCGACCTGGACCGGTTCAAGGTGATGAACGACCATCTCGGCCATGGAGCGGGCGACAAGGTGCTGCAGGTCATCGCCGACAGGATCCGCACGTCGCTCCGGCCGGCCGACTTCGCCGCACGGCTGGGCGGCGACGAGTTCGTCGTCGTGCTGCACGACGCCGACGGGGGCCTTGCGGCCGTGGCCGCGGCCAACCGCCTCCTGGACCTGATCGTCTTGCCGATCGAAGTCCGAGGGCAGCGGGTCGCGCACACCGGAAGTGTCGGGATCGCGCTCTCCGAGAGCTCCACGACGACCGGCGAGGAGTTGCTCGGACAGGCCGACATCGCCCTGTACGCGGCCAAGTCTCGGGGCCGGAACCGCACCGTGGTGTTCGACCACGAGCTCGAAGGCCGCGTCGCCCAGCGCTCGAGCACCGAGCTCCTCCTGCGCCAGGCCCTCGCCGAGAACGAATTGCGCGTGCTGTACCAACCTGAATTCGACCTGCGCGACGGGCGGCTGCTGGCGGTGGAGGCGCTCGTCCGTTGGTACCGGCCGGGCAAGGGCCTCGTGGAGGCCAGCCAGTTCGTGCCGGTGGCAGAAGAGACCCACCTCATCACCGACATCGACCGCTGGGTGCTCGACGAGGCCTGCGGGCAGCTCGCCGCGTGGCGCCGCAAGTACGGTGACATCAATCTCGTCATGCGGGTCAACGTCTCGCCCGCCCAGCTCGCGATCGCCGGGCTCGTCGGATCCGTCGGGGACTGCCTGCGCAGGTCCGGGTTGCCTCCCGGGCGGTTGTGCCTGGAGATCACCGAGCAGGCCGTCATCGAGGACGTCGAGCAGGCGGTCCGCGTGCTCCAAGACATCCGCTCGATGGGGGTGAAGCTCGCCATCGACGATTTCGGCACCGGCTTCAGTTCGATGAGCCAGCTGAAGAACCTGCCCGTCGACGTCCTCAAGATCGACAGAGTCTTCGTCGACCACATCTCGAGCGACCCGACCGATCAAGCGATCGTGGACACGATCGTGCGGCTCGCCCGGGCGTTCAAGCTCGACGTCGTCGGCGAAGGTGTCGAGACGATGGACGATCTGGAGACCCTCGTGAGGCTCGGCTGTGTGCGTGCCCAGGGGTTCCTCCTGTCGCACCCCATCCCGGCCGACCAGGTGGAGCCGCTCATCGAGCGGGGGGGCACCGATCTCACCAAGCTGCCTGCCACGGTGGCACCCGCCCGCCGCTAGCGGCACGCCGCTCGGCGGCTGACGAACCGTTCAGACGAACCGTTCAGACGAACCGTTCAGAACAGGCGGCTGGCGAGGGCCCGCCGGTACTCGGCGCTGCGTGGATCGTCGGCGCCCAGGGTCTCGAGCAGGTCGACGTACTCCTGGCGGGCTCCCTCGTCGTCGCGCACCCGGTCGAGCAGGGCGTCCAGCATCGCGGCGACGTCGTGGTCCGCAGGCACACCCCGGGCCGCGAGCCGGGCTTCGGCCGCCAGCGCACGGACATCGGCCGTCTCGGGCACGCGCGCCAAGAGCTCCAGCGCTTCGTCCGGCTCGCCGCGATCGACGAGCAGTCGGGCCAACCCGACGACGGCAGCAGGGTGGTCACGCTGGAGCTCGAGCGCCTTTCGCAGCGACGCTTCGTCTCCCGCTGCCACGAGGAGGTCGACCTCGCTTGGCGCGGCGACCAGCTTGGCGACGAATTCCTGCACCTGCGCCTGGGGCACCGCACCGATGAAGCCGTCGACGACCTGGCCGTCGCGAAGGGCGAAGACCGCGGGGATCGACTGCACCCGGAACATCGCAGCCACCTGCGGGTTCTCGTCGACGTTCACCTTGGCGAGCTCGACGGCGCCGTTCGTCGCGGCGACGGTCCCTTCGAGCATCGGTCCGAGGGTGCGGCACGGCCCACACCACGGCGCCCAGAGATCCACGACGACCGGGACGGTCTTGGAGCGGTCGAGCACCTGCTCTTGGAACGTGGCGTCGGTGACGTCTGCCATGCCGAGGACCCTACCCGCTCGGCGCCGCGGACTCGCCAGCGGCGGCGCCGGGCATCCGGGCCGGGGAGCGGTAGCGTCGCGGTGATGGACCTGGTTGCCGACCACCCGGCTCCCATCGGGATCCGCAGCGACGCGGTGGCGGCATGGTTCTCTACCCACCTCCCCGACGCCCGGCCGCCGCTGCGGTTCTCGCTCGTTGCCGGGGGCCGTTCGAACCTGACGTACCGCGTGGACGACCGCGACGGCCATGCGTACGCCCTGCGCCGGCCGCCCGTCAGCCACGTGCTCCCGACGGCGCACGACATGGGGCGCGAGCACCGGATCCTGCGCGCGCTCGCGCCCACCGCCGTTCCGGTGCCGGTGCCACTCGGTCTGTGCGAGGACCCCGAGGTGACCGGGGCCCCCTTCTACGTGATGTCGTTCGTCGACGGCCTCGTCCTGCGCGACGCTTCGAGCGCGGATCGCCAGCTCGGCGACCTCGCCGCGCGCCGGGAGGCGGGGCTGCACCTCGCGGACACGCTCGCGGCGCTGCACGCACTCGACGTCGACGGCGTCGGCCTCGGAGACCTCGCCACGCGCGAGGACTACGTGCATCGCCAGCTCCGCAGGTGGACGGCACAGTTCACCCAGACGTCGCAGGTCGGGGCGGTGGCGCCCGAGGCGGTCCACGCGGTGGGTGCCGCACTCGCGGCCCGGGTCCCCCCGCAGCGGCGGGCGACCATCGTCCACGGCGACTTCAGACTCGACAACGCGGTGGTACGCCCCGACGGCACCGTCGCCGCGGTGCTCGACTGGGAGCTGTGCACGCTCGGGGACCCGATGGCCGACGTCGGGACGTTCCTCGCCTACTGGGCACTGCCCGCCGACGGCGAGCCGATTCTCGGACGCGTCCCCGCGAGCGCCCTGCCGGGATTCCCCACCTCGGACGAGCTGCTCGAGCGCTACGCCCGCATCTCGGGGGCCGACGTCTCCGAGATCGCGTTCTTCATGGCCTTCGGGTACTGGCGGCTGGCGTGCATCCTCCAAGGCGTCTACGAACGCTACGTGGGGGGTGCCACCGCCGGCGACCCCGACGGTGTCGAGCACTTCCCGACGACGGTGGCGCGGTTGGCCCAGCTGGCGGCCACTACCCTCGGTGACTCGTGAGCGAGCTCTTCGAAGTACACACCTCGCCCGTGCTGGACGCGCCGGTGCTGGTGGTCGCGATGGAGGGGTGGGTGGATGCGGGTCTGGGCGCAGCGAACGCCGTGGCCTCGCTCACCGAGCGCCCCCCGTCGACGGAGCTTCTCACCTTCGACGCGGACCACTTCTTGGACCTGCGGGCTCGGCGGCCGATCGTGCGCATCGTCGACGGCGTGACCACCGAGCTGCAGTGGCCCCGCACGCAGATCCGCCACGGGCGTGACCAAGCCGGGGCCGACGTGCTCTTCCTCGTCGGGCCCGAGCCCGATTACCACTGGCACGAGTTCGTCGACACGGTCGTGGGGCTCGCCCTTCGCCACGGGGTGCGGCTGGTCGTCGGGCTCGGCGCCTTCCCGGCACCCGCACCCCATACCCGCCCGGTCCGGCTGGCGGCGACCGCTCCGCAGAGCTCGGCAGAGCTCGTGGCCCGGGTCGGCGTGGTCCAAGGCGAGCTCGAAGTTCCCGCCGGCGTCCTCTCCGCCCTCGAGCTCGGGCTGGGCGCGGCTGCGGTCCCGACGGTCAGCCTGTGGGCTCGCGTCCCCCATTACGTCTCGGCGATGCCGTTCCCGATGGCGAGCGCGGCGCTCGTGGAAGGTCTCGCGGCGATCTCGGGACTCGTCCTCGACGCGACCTCGCTACACGCCGCCGGCGATCGGGCGCGCAGTCAAGTCGACGACCTGATCGCGAGCAATCCCGAGCACGTGGCCATGGTCGCCAAGCTCGAAGAGGCGATCGACGCCTCCGAGGGAAACCCGCTGGGACTCGAAGAGGTCCCGTCGGCGGACGAGCTGGCAGCCGAGCTGGAGCGCTTCCTTCGCGGTGAGGAGCACTGAGCATGAAGATCGACGGCACGATCGGGTTCGACCCGACCGGCATCTCCGCGGCCGCCCGGCGGCTCGAAGCGGCCGGGTACGACGGGGTCTGGGCACCTGAGACCGGCCGCGATCCCTTCTTGCCATTGGCGATCGCGGCGGAGGCGACCGAGCGGATCGAGCTGGCCACGGGCATCGCCGTGGCATTCGCCCGCAATCCCATGACCCTCGCGATGGCGTCGAACGACCTGCACCAGCTGTCCAAGGGGCGCTTCATCTTGGGGCTCGGGTCCCAGATCAAGCCCCACATCACCAAGCGGTTCTCCATGCCGTGGTCCCACCCGGCACCGAGGATGCGCGAGCTCATCCTCGCGATCCGCGCGATCTGGAAGTCCTGGGAGACGGGCGGCGCACTGGACTTTCGCGGCGACTTCTACACCCACACGCTCATGACCCCGTTCTTCAACCCGGGGCCCAACCCCTACGGGAATCCCAAGATCCTGCTCGCCGCCGTCGGGGAGCACATGGCCGAGGTGGCAGGCGAAGCGGGTGACGGCCTCCTGGTCCACCCCTTCACGACGGCGCGCTACCTGCGCGAGATCAGCCTCCCCGCGCTCGAGCGCGGCGCGGCGAGGGCGGGCAAGACGCGCGGCGACCTCACGGTCGCGCTCCCCGGCTTCGTGGTGACCGGGGCAACGGAGCACGAGATGGTGGCCCACGCCAAGGCGGCAAAGGCGCAGCTTGCGTTCTACGGGTCCACGCCCGCGTACCGCCCTGTGCTCGAGCTCCACGGGTGGGGAGAGCTCCAGAGCGAGCTCCACGCCCGCTCCAAGCGCGGGGAGTGGGAGGAGATGGGTGAGCTCGTCGACGACGAGGTGCTCGAGGCGTTCGCCGTCGTCGCCCCGCCCGAGCGCGTGGCGACGGCCGTGCTCGAGCGCTTCAGCGGGCTGGTCGACCGATTCAGCTTCTACGCCGCGCTCCCCGCTCCCGACATGGCCGAGGTGATCGCCACCTTCACGAGATGACGACGTTCACGAGGCGAGGCGCGCGTACCACGACACGTGCGGGCTCGGTTCCACCGAGCACGCCGGCGATCCGGGGTGAGGCAAGGGCTGCGGACCGTGCCTCCTCCTCGCCGATGGTGGAGGAGACTTGGAGGCGATCCCTCACCTTGCCGTTCACCTGAACCACCATCGTCACGGTCTCCTCGGCCACGAGCTCAGGGTCGAACGTCGGCCAGGGACGGGCGTGCAAGCGGTCTGGGTGGCGCCGCTCCCACAGCTCGGCGGTCACGTGGGGGGCCATGGGCGCAAGGAGGTGCAGCAGCGCGTCGACGCCGTCGTTGAGCACGTCTGCATGGGGATCGTCGCGGGCGTAGCGCTGCAGCACGTTCACCTGCTCCATGCAGTGCGCCACGGCCGTGTTGTACGACCATCGGTCGATGTCCGAAGTGACCCGTGCGATCGTGCGGTGCGTGGCCCGGCGGACCGCGAGGTCAGCCGGGGTGAGGTCGCCCGTGCGAACTTGCGAGCCAGACGTCCCGGTCCCGTCGGCGAGGCGCCAGAGCCTCTCGAGGAAGCGGCCGCATCCGTCGATGACCTCGTCGGTCTGGTCCGTCCAGTCGAAGTCGTCGGTCGGGGGACCGACGAAGAGGTGGAACAACCGCAGCGCATCGGCACCCACCGTCTCGTAATAGCGAGCAGGAGCGATAAGGTTCCCCTTGGACTTCGACATCTTCGATCCGTCCATGCGGATCATCCCCTGGGTGAACAGGCGCCGGAACGGCTCGCGCGAAAGATCGGGGGGTGCCAGGCCCACGTCGATGAGGGCCCGCGTGAAGAACCGCGCGTACATGAGATGCAAGATCGCGTGCTCGATCCCGCCGATGTACTGGTCGACGGGCATCCAGTGCACCACCGCGCGCGGGTCGAACGGCTGTTCGGCGTCGAACGGATCGCAGAAACGCAGGAAGTACCAGCTCGAGTCCACGAAGGTGTCCATCGTGTCGGTCTCGCGTTCCGCCGGGCCGCCGCAGATCGGGCACGTCGTACGCAAGAATCCCTCGTGGTGCGCGAGCGGCGACTGGCCGGTGGGAAGGAACTCCACGTCGTCGGGGGCCAGCACGGGAAGCTCATGTTCGGGCACCGGGACAGGCCCGTGCGCCGGGCAGTGGACCACCGGGATCGGGCAGCCCCAGAACCGCTGGCGCGAGACGAGCCAATCGCGCAGGCGGTAGTTGACCTTGCGCCGGCCGCGGCCCTCGCGCTCGAGGAACTCGATCGCGCGCTGCTTGGCCTCGACGACGCCGAGCCCGTCGAGGAAGCCGCTGTTGATCTTCACCCCGTCGCCGCTGTACGCCTCGCCGCCCTGCTCGTCCCACCCCGCCGGAGGCGAGACGGTGCGCACGATCGGGAGCCCGTAGAGCGTGGCGAACACCCAGTCACGCTGGTCCTCTGCAGGCACGGCCATGATCGCCCCGGTGCCGTAGCCCATGAGCACGTAATCGGCGACGTAGAGGGGGACCGGCTGCCCGTTGAAGGGGTTGACCACGTGGCTCCCGGTGAACGCCCCGCGCTTTTCGAGCGCCGGGCCGGCCTCCGTCGAGGCCATCCGCTCGATCTCTGACTCCCCGGCCACCCGGGTGCGCAGATCGTCGACTGCCGCACGGCACGCGTCGGTCGTGACCACGTCGACGAGCGGGTGATCAGGAGCCATGACGGCGTAGGTCATGCCGAAGGTCGTGTCCGGGCGCGTCGTGAAGACCGTGAGGGTGAGATCAGGATGTCCCACCACCTCGAGGTCGATCTCGGCCCCTTCTGACCGCCCGATCCAATTCCGCTGCATGACCTTCACGCGCTCGGGCCACTCCAAGTCGTCGAGCGAGGCGAGGAGCTCGTCGGCGTAGGAGGTGATGCGAAAGAACCACTGCTCGAGATCCCGGACGACCACGACGTCGCCGGACCGCTCACAGGTCCCGTCGGCGAGGACCTGCTCGTTGGCGAGGACCGTCTGGCACCCCGGGCACCAGTTGACCGGTGCGTGCGCGCGATAGGCGAGACCCGCCTCCAAGAGGCGCAGGAAGATCAGCTGGGTCCAGTGGATGTAGCTCGGGTCGTGACTGCGGACCTCGCGGCGCCAGTCGTAGACGGCGCCGAGACGGACGAGTGACTCCTTCAGCTCCGCGATCCGCGCGTCGGTGAAGGTGCGGGGATGGGTGCCCGTGCGGATCGCCGCGTTCTCCGCGGGCAGCCCGAAGGAGTCGAAGCCGAGCGGGGAGAGCACGGCGTTACCCCGCATCGTCTGGTAGCGCACGACGAGATCGCCGAACGTGTAGTTCCGCACGTGGCCCTGGTGGGCCGGTCCCGAGGGGTAGGGGTACATGCACAGCGCGTAGAACGGCGGGCGCGGGTCGTCGTTGTCGACCTCGTAGGTCCCCTCGTCCCGCCATCGAGCCTGCCACTTCTGCTCGATGGCGCCCACGTCATAGGCGCGCGCCATGGCCGGCGATGCTACCGCCGGGCGACGGGGGTCCCTCGCCCGCAGCATTGGCCTGCGTTGGCGGCTGGTAACCTGAGCGCTCGCATCCCGGGGGCGTAGCTCAGTTGGTAGAGCGCTTGACTGGCAGTCAAGAGGTTCGTGGGTTCAAGTCCCATCGCCTCCACTCAACAGTCCAGGTCAGAGGCTTGCAGAGCCGATGACAAGCGGTGACATCGGGGAGCTTGTCACCCATTTGTCACCGGAAGTCGGAGGGCGTGGGATGAAGCACCGGGAAGCTTGGGGCCGGGTAGGGTTGACAGCATGACGATGAAGCGAGGACCCCTACCGGCCGCGGCCCGGCATCGAGGGGTGCTTGGGTCGGTGTTGGACGGCTTTGACGCGTTGTCCCTCGGACCGAGTCGGCCGTTGGAAGACGCTAAGTCGACCCGGGAGCCGGTGGCGTACCGTGTCGCCGCGGCGTGGAGTGAGGTCGGGCGCGTTCTGACGCAGGCGGCGGAGAACCTGGAACAGCTGATCTCAGCGTCCCGTGAGCGCGTCTGACTCAGAATCTGTCGATGTTCCCGAGGATGGCAGCGGGGGGCCTCTACCGATGTCTCCCGGGCGCCCGGGCAATGAGCCGAGTGTCCAGCAGCTCTCCTTCGGTGCCGCGTGGCAGGCGCCATTACCGCCGCCCAACGCATTTGCTGAGTACGATCGGATCTTGCCGGGTGCGTCCGAACGTATCCTCCGCATGGCGGAGAAGGACCTGGACGGCAAACTGGAGCAGGACCGCAAGGTCACGGACGCGATTATTGGGCAGTCCAAGACCGGACTTTGGCTCGCTGGCGGACTGGCCGGCGGTTCGTTGGCCGCGTCGATCGGGTTTTTGGCCGTTGGCGACGACATCGCTGGTGGCATCCTGCTCGGAATGCCCATCGTCTTGCTGGTGCGATCGTTCCTTCAGCGTTCATCACGCGGGGACAGCTGACCGCGCCCTACCCCAGCAGACTCGCGCTGAGGGCCGCGCCCGCCTCTTCCGCCATCCCCGGCATGACGTGCGCGTAGATCCCAAGCGTGATCGTAGGTGACGCGTGGCCGAGCAACTCGGAGACCACCTTCACGGGGACGCCGGATGCGAGCATCAAGGACGCCGCAGTGTGACGCGTGTCGTGCAGCCTGATCCTCGGCAGCCCGAGCGCCGTCACCTTCGCGGCGAACCACTCCGACAGGGTGTCCGGGTGGTGGGGGGTCCCAAGCTCGTCGGAGAAGAGCCAGCCGCCCGTCCCGTAGGCGCTCCCGGCTGCCAGCTTCTCTTGGGCTTGGCGGGACTTGTGCGCCCGGAGGAGCGCCACGAGCTGTCCGTCGAGGGGGACGCTGCGCCGTCCGGCCGCCGTCTTCGGAGAGGACTCGACTGCCTTCCCGTCCACCACCACGCGGGTCTTGCGGATGCGCACCGTTGCCCCGTCGAGGTCGACGTCATCCCAACGTAGGCCAGCCACTTCGCCACGTCGGAGCCCGCGGGTGAGGAGCATCGCCCAGCACCACGCGAGCCGGTCATCACGGGTCGCCGCGAGGAACGCCCGGGCGTCATCGGTAGACCATGCATGCATCGCGTCCGCGCTGGTGCCGCGGGGACGCTTGACGCCGGCGATCGGGTTGCGGCCGACGAGGCCGTTCTCCGTCGCCCACTGGGTCGCGGCCTTGAGGACGCCAACCGCGAGCTGCGCCGAGCGAGGCGAAAGGCCACTGCGGCCCGCGGCACTCTTCGTGGTGCGCAGGGTCTCCACCATCTTCGTGACGTCCTTCGGCGTCAGAGCGGGGACCCGCACGGCACCGAGGTTCGGTACGATCCACGAGTCGACCACGTTGCGGTATTGATCGAGGGTCGCGGGGCGGAGTTCACGGGACCGCTGCGCGGGGAGCCAGTGCTCCTCGAGGAGCTGTTTGACCGTGAGCGCGGTGTCCTTCCGCCAAGAGCCATCCTGCACCGAGCCGACGATCGAGTTGAGGTACTCGCGTGCACTGTCGCCCTTCGGCGGCCGGGCGGGCTCCTTGCGGACGAAGCCGCCTCGGGAGTGTTGGACGCGCTTCCCAGTGGCCGGGTCCACAGTCGACCAGTACGCCGTCCACGTGCTGCCACGCTGCCTTATGAATCCCATCACTTGCTCGTCCTCCTGTTACTCGCGGCGTCCAACTCGTGTCGAGCGGCGTCCAACTCGTGCCGGATCCGTTCAACTTCCTGCTTCCTCTCTTTGCTCAACTTGGCGAGTGTCGCCGCCTCCGCGTCGAGCACCGCTGCTTCGTGCAGAAGTAAGTCGAGGCGCCTGTTCAACGCCTTGACTTCACTCCGCTGCCCGGTGTCGATAAGGGAGTCGACATCGCCGCGGCCGATCGTCCATTCCGACGTCACGGAGATGGCATTTCGCGCGCGTGTCTGATGCCGGAAGTTCGCACGCAAGAGGCGACGGAGGCCGACGTCGAACACGTGGGCAAGGCCGAGCAACTCCTCGATTGAGACCGAGCGCTGACGGCGCCCCTCCACCTCCGTGACCGTCATTCGTGACCACCGGAATCCCAGTGACGCCATCTCGGCCGCCAGCTGCTCCTGGGACCATCCGCGATCCTCACGCAACTCCCGGACCGCACGGGCGATCTCGGCTCCCAGAGTCTCGATCTTCGCCATGTAGGACAATGCTACACGACCATGCCGCGAATGTCAACCGGGACGTAGTAGGATGTAGCAACACCACTGAGTAGGAGGGTGAAACAGTGCCGACCATACCCGACACGCCCACCACCACCGTGAAGGTCGCCGCCGAGGTCCTCGGGGTCGCCGAGTGGTCGCTCTACAACGCCATCCGGGAGGGAACGGCGCCCTTTCCCGTCGTGCGCGTGGGGCGCCGCCTCGTCGTGCCGACGGCGCCCCTACGGCGTCTCCTCGGCGTTGCCGAAGCGTGAGGACCGCTGAGTCTCGCTGCCCCGCAGGGTGCCCGGCTCGTAGGAACGGGAGGCGGGAGGGGGACAGGCGGGGGCCAAGGTGACTGAATGAGTGCCGAGCGCACCTGCCATCTGTGCGGCCGCCCGTCGGCCAAGAAGACCGTCTGCGGCAGCTGCAAAGAGGCTGCTGAGGTCTTCGGGGAGGCCGCGGTCGCCGAGGCGGCACGCTGGTGGAAGAAAGCGCCCCGGGGCCTGAGAGGTTCGCACAGCAAGCGCCGGGTGAAGACGATCTCGGTGCACGCCTTCGAGGACGGGGAAACACCCTTCGAGGCCGCACTGCGCGCCACGGTCGACGTGCTGCGGGCAGACGACCACCGGGGAACCGACGGTCCTCCAGTGGCCAGCGAAGCCCGCGACGGGACATCGGGCGGAGTATTTCAGGGGGGTCCGCGTCGCTTCGAGCGCACCGCCCGGTGGATTGATTGGACGTCCCCCGCAGAGCGCGGGTGGGACGAACCAGCCGACCCGCTGGCCGCCGCCCGGCGGAAGGTGCGGCGTGAGATCGCCCGAGTGCGGGCCGCTCTCGAGTCCGAGCCCGAGCGATCCGAATCCCAGGCGCACAGGGAGGCCCGCTTCGCTGCATTGCACGAGCAGCTTGCCACCCTGGGGGCCCTGGCCCAACAGCTGGTGCGAGCGCGGCAAGCGTCCGAGGACGACCCCAACTTGGGCAGCTATGCGCGGGGCGAGATCTCCTGGACCGAACTCCAGCGCCGCCTAGGTCCGGCGTGGTCGCCTCGTGCGGCCGGAGCAGTTGAGCAGGATGCGCCCCCGTCCGCACAAGAACCCGCACTCCGCGAGTGCGCTAACCCCGACTGCCAGAAGCCGACCCGTGTGTTGCGCAAGAACTTGTGCACATCGTGTTACAAGTTCCAGAGGCGAACCGGCCGCCTCCCTGACGCCGATGTCGTCCGCGCCCGCCGCTGGTCGCGGGATGCACCGATCGCTCGTGATCTGCTCTGAAAGGACGCGCATGACGAAGAAGAAAATCCGGGCCACGCTCCTCGACGTGCTGGGGCCCGACCACGAAAGTGTTCGGAGCCTGTACGCCGAGATGCGGAACTTCGAGCTGCTCCGACGCTCGCCGGGCGAGGTCGAACGGCGCGCTCGTCGCAAGAGTGAGCGTCACGTCTCGAGGGAGCTGTGCGACGGCGCGCCGCTGCCAGTCGCGCTCCGCCATGGTCACCAGCACTATGGCCTTCGCGGCGGCCGGCTCTCCTTCGCTGACTGGTTGGCGCGGCGATGACGCCGGACGAGGCCCGCGAGCAGGCACGCGAACTGCTCCGCGCGGTGGCGGCTGCCAGCGCGGCGGTCGCGCTCGGCGAACTCGACGTGTCCACCGCCGTGCTCGGTCGCATCTGCTCCGCGGTCGATCTCGCTCATCAGCTCGCCGCCGCCGCGAGCGAGTGGACAATCCGCGAGCCCGTCGTCGTCCCTGCCCGCTGAGCCGAGGAGGTGGCGCGCCGTGATCGTCCGCACGCCCAACCGCGAGCGCTTCGTCATCATCGACAAGCGCGCCCTCGAAGATGACCGCTTGTCATGGCGCGCCCGGGGCCTGCTCGCGTACTTGCTCAGCAAGCCGGACTATTGGGAGGTCATGGTCGGCCACCTCGTCAAGTCGGCGCCGACAGGTCGGACGATCGTCCGCTCTACGCTCAAGGAACTCGAGGAGTTCGGCTACATCGTCCGCGCCGACCAGTCGCACCGCGGTGACGGCACCTTCGACGCCCCGGACATCCAAGTCCTCGAATATCCACAGCTCTCGCAGTTTTCGCAGGTCAGCACCGAGGGCGATATGCGGACACGGTGCGAGCAGGACATATCGGGTGTTTTCCCAGGTCACAACCGGGGGCGGTTTACCGCTGACGGTCGAACCGTCGACGGTGAATCGCCCCTAAGTAAAGAACAACCTTCAGTG
>JAJYPY010000013.1 GCA_021794995.1 Actinomycetes bacterium
CCGCAGGTGCCGCGGCCGCAGGTGCCGCGGCCGTTCCCGCGCCCCGTCCCGATCACCGCCCCCTCCTCGCACACGACCCCGCACAGGTCATCGAGGCGCTCGAGCGGACCCGGCGGCCCATCTACGAAGAGGTTGCCGACCTCGTCGTCGACGTGGACGGGGTGGACCCGTGCGCCGTCGTGGACCACATCGAGTCCGCCCTCAGATGATCACGGTGCCGGTCGCGCTCGGGGAGCGCAGCTACGACGTGACCGTGGGAGATGGTGCCTCGTCCCAGCTCGCGGCGCTCGTCGCGACCCGCGTGCGCGGCGCACGCCGGGCCGTGGTCGTCACCGACGAGACGGTGGCCGCCGCGCCGTGGTTTGCAGGGATCGACCCGGGACTCCCCTTCGAGGTCCATGCGGTGCGGGCCGGGGAGCGCGCAAAGACCGTGGACACGGTCGAGGCCCTTTGCCGGGAGCTCGCACGCGCAGGGCTCGCACGCACCGACGTGATCGTTGCCGTCGGTGGTGGCGTCGTCACGGATCTCGCGGGGTTCGTCGCCTCGATCTACCACCGCGGCACCGCGTACTGCTCGGTCGCCACGACGCTTCTGTGCCAGGTCGACGCCGCGATCGGCGGGAAGACGGGAGTGAACCTGCCCGAAGGCAAGAACCTGCTCGGCGCGTTCTGGCAGCCGGCGGGCGTCCTGTGCGACACCGCGCTGCTCGCGACGCTGCCCGCTCGGGAGTGGGCGTCAGGACGCGGCGAGATGGCGAAGTACGCGTTCTTGGGCGAGCCGGGGATCGGGGAGCTCGCACTCGACGCGCAGGTCGCGCGTTGCGTCGAGCTCAAGGCGGCGACGGTTGGTGCCGACGAACGTGAGAGCGGCCGGCGCGTCCTGTTGAACTACGGCCACACGCTCGCACATGCGCTCGAGGCGGCGTCGCTCGCGGCCGGGGGGGACCTGCGCCACGGTGAGGCGGTCGGCGTCGGGCTCGTGTACGCCGCGCTCCTCGCCCGGCGTCTCGGGAGGATCGGTGACGACGAGGTGGCGCGCCACCGTGAAGTGGTGGAACGCTTCGGCCTGTCGGCCCGCCTTCCCGCGGGGCTCGACGGCATCGACCGCAAGGAGCTGCTGGCCTACATGGCTCGGGACAAGAAGGCCGCCCAAGATCTTGCGTTCGTCCTGGACGGCCCGCACGGCCTGGAGCTGGTGCACGGTGTCGACGCTGCGGACGTCCTCGGGGCGCTCGACGAGCTGGGAGACGTCACGTGCACCTGACCCTGTTGTCGGGGCCGAACCTCGACCTGCTCGGTGAGCGTGAGCCCGCCGTCTACGGGCCCGAGCGGCTCGAAGACCACGTCCGCCGCGCCGCGGCGACCGCCGAGGCGCTCGGATGGACGTTGGACCACGTCCAGACCAACCACGAGGGCGCGCTGATCGACGCGGTACACGCCGCACGGGGGAACGCGGACGCCATCGTGGTGAACGCAGGTGCGCTGACGCACACCAGCTGGTCGCTCCACGACGCGCTCCGGGCGTTTGGCGGCGTCGTGGTCGAGCTGCACCTTTCGAACCCCGCAGCGAGGGAGCCCTTCCGTCATACCTCGGTGATCGCTCCGGTCGCCAGCGGGCTGGTCGCAGGGATGGGGGGCCTCGGCTACGAGGTGGCCGTCCACGCGGCGGTACGGCTCGCGGAGTCGCGCGCACGCGAGGATGAACACGACGACGAGGAGGAACGACGATGAGAGCGTTGGACGTCGCACCCCGGCTGGACCGCCTTCGGGCGCGTCTCGACGACGCCGGCGTGGCAGCCCTGATCGTGACGAACCTGGCGAACGTGCGCTACCTGACCGGGTTCACCGGCTCAGCGGCCGTGCTCGCCGTGACGTCGGGCGGGTCTGGCGGGTCTGGTGGGTCGGGCGGGTCGGGCGGCCCGGGGCGGGCGCTGCTCACGACCGACGGCCGGTACCGCACGCAGTCGGCCGAGCAGATCGCCTCGGCGCGGGCCCCGGTCGAGATCAGCATCGGAACCACGCAGGCGCAACGTGACGCGGTCAGGTCCCTGCTCGCAGGCGTCGGACCGATCGGGCTCGAGGCGGACCATGTGAGCTGGAGCGACAGCCGGCAGTGGGGCGAGCTGCTCGGCGACGTGGTGCCCACGAGCGGCCACGTCGAGGCGTTGCGCGAGGTGAAGGACGAGGGTGAGATCGATCGCATGGCCAAGGCCGCGGCGATCGCGGACGCAGCGCTCCAAGAGGTGCTGCCGATGCTGGCCGAGCGCGTCAGCGAGGAGGAGTTCGCGCTGGCGCTCGATACCGCGATGCGACGCAACGGCGCGGAGAGCACCGCATTCGAGACCATCATCGCGGCCGGGCCGAATTCCGCCAAACCGCACCACCGCCCGACGCCGCGGATCATCGCCGCGGGCGATCCGGTCGTCGTGGACTTCGGCGCCGCCTTCGAGGGGTACCGCTCGGACATGACCCGGACGTTCTTCGTGGGCGGTGAGCCCGAGGGGGAGTTGGCGCGGGTGTTCGCGGTGGTGCGTGACTCCCAGGCACGGGGTGTCGCCGCGGTGGCGCCCGGGATCGGGTGCAAGGAGGTCGACTCGGTCTGTCGGGCCGTCATCGCCGAGGCCGGGTGGGCCGATCGCTTCGAGCACGGCACCGGCCACGGGGTGGGCCTGGACATCCACGAGGCACCGACGGTGAGCCAGTTGGGCACTGCTACCCTGGCGCCCGGCATGATCGTCACGGTCGAGCCGGGCGTGTACCTCCCGGGCACGGGCGGGGTGAGGATCGAGGACACGCTCGTGGTGACCGAGGACGGCAGCCGCCCGCTCACGAACTTCGAAAAGACCGTCGCCGTCGTCTGAGAACGCCGGGCCGGCGGGTCGGCGGGTCGTCGGGTCGTCGACCCGGCGGGTCGACGGGTCGGCGGGTCGGCGGGTCGGCGGGTCCATCCAGTTCGTCCAATCCAGTTCGTCCAATCCAGTTCGTCCAGCACAGCAAGGCAGGGAACCGATGTCCGTCTCCACCAACGACCTGAAGAACGGCATGACGCTCGACCTGGCCGAGGGCCTGTTCACGGTGGTCGAATTCCAGCACGTCAAGCCCGGGAAGGGGGGCGCGTTCGTCCGGACCAAGCTGAAGAACGTACGGACGGGCTCGGTGGTGGACCGGACGTACAGGGCCGACGAAAAGCTCGAGCAGGCGATCATCGAAAAGCGCGAGATGCAGTTCCTCTACCGGGACGGGGACGACTACGTCTTCATGGACACCACGAGCTACGAGCAGCTCCAGATGCCGCGCACGGCGCTCGGCGACGCCGCCCACTACCTGAAGGAGAGCGACGGGGTCTACCTGCAGATGTACGGCAGCGATGTCGTCGGCGTCGACCTCCCCGCCGCCGTCGAGCTCACGGTCACCGAGACCGAGCCCGGCGTCCAGGGTGACCGCGTCTCGGGCGCGCGCAAGCCCGCCACGCTCGAGACGGGTCTCGTCGTCCAGGTGCCCCTGTTCGTGAATCCAGGCGAGTCGATCCGCGTGGACACCCGTACGGGCGAGTACCTCACCCGGGCCTGACGCCGGCGCATGGGTGACGAGCCGACTCGCCACCAGTCCCGCGAGCGGGCGCTCGGCCTGCTCTACGAAGCCGAGCTGAAGGGCGCCTCCCTCGAATCGGTGGTCGCGGCGCTTCCGGTCCAGCCCGACGCGTTCACCCACGGCCTTCTCACGGCGGTGGCGAGCCACCGCACGCGCGTCGACGAGCTCGTCGCGCAGTCCTCGGTCGGCTGGCCGCTCGACCGGATGGCGGTGGTCGACCGTCTGGTGCTGCGGATGGCCGTCGCCGAGCTGCTCGAGCCCGAGCCTGGGGGACCCCCCACCGCGGTCGTCATCGACGAGGCGGTGGAGCTGGCGAAGACCTACTCGACCGAGGAGTCGGGTGCGTTCGTGAACGGGATCTTGAGCACGATCGCGGCGCGCGTGCGATGAGCGTGCGGTAAGGTCGGCACCTGACCGTGAAGCGGGTCCCGTGAGGCCCGTACGGACAGGAGGAGCGGTGGCAGAACGCGAGCGCAGCCATACCCGCGGCGGCACGTTCGTTCCCCGTTCCCAGGTCCTCTCCGCCGCCGACGTCCAGCGCGCACTCGTGCGCATGGCGCACGAGGTCGCCGAACGCAACGGCGGGCTCGACCAGGTCGTCCTCGTCGGCCTCCAAACCGGCGGGGTCCCGCTCGCGCGCCGCATGGCGGAGGCACTGCGCGACGCCGAAGGGACCGAGGTGCCCGTCGGCAGCCTCGACGTGGCCTTCTACCGCGACGACATCGGGCTGCGCCCCGTGCTGCCAGAGGCGGCCACCGACATCCCCTGCGACCTCACGGGTCGCGTCGTCGTGGTGGTCGACGACGTCCTGTTCACCGGGCGCACCGTCCGGGCTGCGCTCCACGCGCTGTCCGACTTCGGACGCGCCCGCGCCATCCAGCTCGCGGTCATGGTCGACCGCGGCCATCGCGAGCTGCCGATCCGCCCTGACTACGTGGGGAAGAACCTCCCGACGCGGCGCGACGAGATGGTCGACGTGAGCGACGACGGCGTGGTGATCGGGAGCCTCGGGTGACACACCTGCTCTCGATCGCCGACCTCGACCGCGAGGGGATCGAGGAGATCCTGCGGGTCGCCGACGCCTTCGCCGAGGTCGAGAAGCGCCCGATCCCCAAGGTCCCGACGCTGCGCGGCCGGGCCGTGGCGACGCTCTTCTTCGAGGAGTCGACGCGGACGCGCCTCTCCTTCGAAACCGCGGCGAAGCGCCTGTCCGCGGACGTCCTGTCCTTCTCCGCCGCGTCCTCGTCGGTGAAGAAGGGAGAGTCCATCCGAGACACCGTCGAGACCATCGAGGCGATGGGGATGGACGCGCTCGTCGTGCGCCACTCGTCTGCCGGGGTGCCCGTGCAGGTCAGCCGTTGGGTGAAGCGGTGCAAGGTGATCAACGGCGGCGACGGCTGGCACGAGCATCCGACCCAGGCGCTCCTCGACTGCTTCACCGTTCGCCAACTGCGCGGCGGCATCGACGGGCTCCGAGTGCTCATCGTGGGGGACATCCGCCACAGCCGGGTCGCCCGCTCCCAGGTGCTCGCCTACACCACGCTCGGTGCCTCGGTCACCCTCGCGGCGCCCGGGAGCCTGTTGCCTCCGTCGCTCGAGGGCTGGCCGGTCGAGGTGGCAGAGGACCTCGACGACGCGCTCGGCAATGCCGACGTGGTCTCACTGCTCCGCCTCCAGGCCGAGCGCGGGAGCGGCGCGTTCGTCCCGACCCTGCGGGAGTACACGGCAGGTTGGGGCCTCACGGCACGACGTGCGGCGCTGCTCGGCGGTGATGCCATCGTGACGCACCCGGGGCCGATGATCCGCGGCGTCGAGATCGCCGGCGACGTGGCCGACCTTCCCCAAGCGGTCGTCACGCGCCAGGTGACCAACGGCGTTGCCGTCCGCATGGCGGTCCTCTTCCTGCTGCTCGGCGGTGTCCTGTGAGGCCACCTGGGGCGCTCGTGATCCGAGGCGGCGAGGTGCTCGACGCCCGCGGTCGCCGCCGCGCCGACGTGGTGGTCGCCGACGGGGTCATTCGAGCCGTCGGCCCCGATGTGCTGGGGGATGCGCCGGCCCGCGCCAGGGTCCTCGAGGCTTCCGGGTGCGTCGTGGCGCCCGGGCTGGTGGACCTTCACGCGCATCTCCGCCAGCCCGGTGCCGAGGAGGCCGAGACGGTGGAGACCGGCGGGCGCGCGGCCGCCCTCGGCGGGTATACGGCGGTCGTGGCCATGCCCAACACCGACCCGCCGGTGGACTCCGCAGCGGTGGCCCGGGAGGTCCTCGCGCTCGGCGGGCGTGCTTTGGTCGAGGTCTGCGTCGCAGGAGCGATCACGATCGGACGGGCCGGGAAGAGGCTCGCACCCATGGGAGAGCTCGCCGCGCTCGGCGTGCGGCTGTTCACCGACGACGGAGCGGGGGTCCAGGACGGGGCGCTCATGCGTCGTGCGCTCGACTATGCGAAGGGGCTTGGGGTCACCCTCGCACAACACTGCGAGGACGACCACCTCGCCGGCGCGGGGGCCATGCACGAGGGCGCATGGTCGAGCCGCCTCGGGCTGCCGGGAATCCCGAGTGCCGCCGAGGAGTCGATGGTTGCCCGGGACATCGCGCTCGCCCGTCTCACCGGCGCACGCGTGCACTTCCTTCACCTGTCGACTGCGGGCTCGGTCGAGCTTGTGCGGCGGGCGAAGGCCGAGGGTCTGCCCGTGACCGCCGAAGCAGCGCCGCACCACCTCGTCTTGACGGACGCGTCGTGCGCGAGCTACGACGCGTGCTACAAGGTGAATCCGCCACTGCGCACCGAGACGGACGTCACGGCGGTGCGTGTCGGGGTGCTCGACGGGACGATCGACGCGATCGCG
Organism: Actinomycetes bacterium; assembly: GCA_021794995.1. GTDB lineage: Bacteria > Actinomycetota > Acidimicrobiia > Acidimicrobiales > RAAP-2 > JAJYVT01. The sequence continues at coordinate 6,435 of JAJYPY010000013.1, forward strand.
ACCGACCATGCGCCGCACCTGCCCGAAGCAAAGGACGTGCCCTTCGACGACGCGCCTTCGGGCATGCTGGGGCTCGAGACCGCCCTGGCGGTGGCATTGTCGGTCATGGACATCGCGCAGGCGCTCGCGTCCCTGTCGTGGAAACCGGCCACGATCGCGGGACTCAGCCCTCGCCACGGTGGACCGGTCGAGCCCGGTGCAGCGGCGAACCTGTGCGTGATCGATCCGGCGCTGTCGTGGACCGTCGATCCGGTCCGGCTCGCCAGCCGCAGCCGGAACACGCCGTTCGGGGGGTGGACCTTCATGGGACGCAATCGCCACACCGTGTCGGCGGGAGAGGCGGTCGTCGTCGACGGGGAGGCGCAGCGATGAGGGGGACGGGGGCGGAGGCCTGGGCGGAGGACAGGGCTGCGGCGCTCCTCGTGCTGGCCGACGGAGAGGTGTTCGAAGGTGAGGCCGCCGGTGATCCCCGGGCAGTCGCCACCGGAGAGCTGGTCTTCAACACTGCGCTCTCGGGCTACCAAGAGGTGATCACGGACCCGTCCTACGCGGGCCAGGTCGTGGCGTTCACCTATCCGCACATCGGCAACTACGGCGTGAATGACGACGACGACGAATCTGGCCGCGCCCACTGCAGGGGCGTCGTCGTGCGCGACCTCACGCCTGAGCCGTCGAATTGGCGCGCGTCCGGTCGTCTTGACCGGTGGCTCGCCGCACGGGGTCTCCCCGCGATCACCGGTGTCGACACCCGACGGCTGACGCGTCACCTGCGGGACAAGGGCGCGATGCCGTGCGCCTTCGGCACGGCGGGTGAGTCCGTGCTGCGCGAGGCGGCTGCCCAGGCGCTGCCCACGGACGGCCGGGACCTCGTCTCGGAGGTCACCACCCCCGTGCCCTACGTGCGCGGCGCCGGGCCGCGCCGGGTCGTGGCGTACGACTTCGGCGTCAAAGAGACGATGCTGCGCCACCTCGGACGGCTGGCGACGGTGACGGTGGTGCCTGCCTCCACTCCCGCGTCCGACGTGCTCTCGCTCGAGCCGGACGGGGTCTTTCTCTCCAACGGTCCAGGGGACCCTGCGGCGCTCGGCGGCCCGACCACCGCGATCGCAGCCCTGCTCGGCAAGGTCCCGATCTTCGGCATCTGCCTCGGCCACCAGCTTTTGTGCGCGGCGCTCGGCGGCGCGACCTACAAGCTGCCGTTCGGCCACCACGGCACGAACCACCCGGTCCAGCGGCTCTCGGACGGCACGGTCGAGATCACCAGCCAGAACCACAACTACGCGGTCTCCGGGGTGCCCGACGCCCACGTGACGCACGTCAACCTGAACGACGGAGTGGTCGAAGGCATCCGCTGCGCGTCGGCGGATGCGTTCTCCGTCCAGTACCACCCCGAGGCGGGTCCGGGCCCGCACGACGCCGCCTACCTGTTCGCAGCGTTCGACGAGATGCTCGGGTAGTGCCGTAGTGCCGCGTCGCGACGACATTCAGTCGATCCTCGTGATCGGCTCCGGGCCCATCGTCATCGGGCAGGCCTGCGAGTTCGACTACTCGGGGACCCAGGCGTGCCGCGTGCTCGCGGCCGAGGGCTATCGGGTGGTGCTCGCCAATTCGAACCCTGCCACCATCATGACGGATCCTCAGACGGCTGATCGGACGTACGTCGAGCCGCTGGAACCCGAGGTCCTCGAGGCGATCGTGCGCAAGGAGCGCCCCGACGCGCTCCTCCCGACGCTCGGCGGCCAGACCGCGCTGAACCTCACGATGGCCTTGCTCGACCGCGGGGCGCTCGACGGAGTGGAGGTCATCGGCGCGCGTCCGGACGCCATCCGCACGGCCGAGGACCGAGACCTCTTCCGCAAGGCGATGACCGAGATCGGGCTCGCGGTGCCACAGAGCGGGTTCGCGCACTCGCTCGACGAGGCGATCGCCATCGCCGACGACATCGGCTACCCGGTGATGGTGCGCCCGAGCTTCATCCTGGGCGGCAAGGGGACCGGCATCGCGCCGGGACGCGACGAGCTCGTCCGGCTGGCCGCGGAGGGGCTCGACGCGAGCCCGATCTCCGAGATCCTCGTCGAACGCTCGGTCGCCGGCTGGAAGGAGTTCGAGCTCGAGGTCATGCGGGACCGGGCGGACAACTGCGTCGTCGTCTGCTCCATCGAGAACCTTGACCCCATGGGCGTCCACACGGGCGACTCCATCACCGTCGCGCCTGCGCAGACCCTGACCGATGTCGAGTACCAGGCAATGCGTGACGACGCCTTCGCCTGCCTGCGCCGCGTGGGGGTGGAGACGGGCGGCTCGAACGTCCAGTTCGCCGTCGACCCGAGAACCGGCAGGCGCCTGATCATCGAGATGAACCCGCGGGTCTCACGCTCCTCTGCGCTGGCGTCGAAGGCGACGGGATTCCCCATCGCCAAGATCGCCGCGCGCCTCGCCGTCGGCTACACCCTCGACGAGATCCGCAACGACATCACGCTCGCCACGCCGGCGAGCTTCGAGCCGACGATCGACTACGTGGTGACCAAGATCCCGCGTTGGGCCTTCGAGAAGCTGCCCGGGGCCGAGGCGCGCCTCGGCACGCGGATGCAGTCCGTCGGCGAGGTGATGGCGATCGGTCGGACGTTCTGCGAGTCGCTCCAGAAGGCCGTGCGCTCGCTCGAGCAGGGGCGTTCCGGGCTCAACGCGGATGGTGCGGAAGCCGCCCTCGACGCGGTGCCGCTCGACGAGCTGCTCGACCGCGTCGGCGTCGCGACCCCCGAACGCATCTTCGAACTGGAGGCCGCGCTCCGTCGCGGTGCGGACCTCGAGGAGGTCGCCTCGAGGAGCGGGGTCGACCCATGGTTCCTCGGCCAGATCGCGCGCCTGGGTGATGCACGGCGAGCGCTTCCCGCCGATATGGCGTCCATGGACCGCACGTCGTGGCGTCGCATGAAGCGGCTCGGGTTCTCCGACGCGCAGCTCGCTTACCTCTTCGCGGCCTCCGAGTCCGAGGTGCGTGCGGCTCGGCTCGGTGCCGGTGTCGTCGCGACCTTCAAGACCGTCGACACGTGCGGCGCCGAGTTCGAAGCATTCACGCCGTACCACTACGCCACGTACGAGGACGAGGACGAGGTGCGCCCCTCGACCCGGGCGCGTGTGGTCATCTTGGGCTCGGGTCCCAATCGCATCGGGCAGGGCATCGAATTCGACTACTGCTGTGTCCACGCGTCCCTGGCCCTGCGAGACGCCGGGTACGAGACCGTGATGGTGAACTGCAACCCCGAGACCGTGTCGACCGACTACGACACCTCCGACCGCCTCTACTTCGAACCCCTCACCGCGGAGGACGTGGCGAACGTGATCGACGCCGAGCTGGGCGCCGGAGGCCAGCTGGCGGGGGTCATCGTGTCGCTCGGGGGTCAGACCCCGCTCAAGCTCGCCCACGCGCTCGAGCCCGGCCTCGTGCTCGGGACGAGCCCAGCGTCGATCGACCTCGCCGAGGACCGCGAGCAGTGGAACGCGCTGTGCGCCGAGCTGGGGATGCTCCAGCCGCCAGGGGGCACGGCGCTGACCGTGGAGGAGGCCGTCGCGACGGCGCGTCGTGTCGGGTACCCCGTGCTCGTCCGCCCGAGCTACGTGCTGGGCGGGCGCGCGATGGAGATCGTCTACGACGACGCCGAGCTCCGTCGTGTGATGGGGGGGCTCCGGCTCGAGCGCGAAGGCGGCGTGACGGCGGAGCGCGCGGTACTCGTCGATCGCTTCTTGGAGGATGCCATCGAGGTCGACGTCGACGCGATACGGGACAGGTCGGGCGAGGTCCTCGTGTGCGGGGTCATGGAGCACGTCGAGCAGGCGGGCGTCCACTCCGGAGACTCCGCGTGCGCGCTACCCCCGCAGTCGCTCTCCGGCGACGTCCTCGAGACGCTCGACCGCTCCACCCGGGAGCTGGCCGAGGCGCTGTCGGTCGTCGGGCTCTTGAACGTGCAGTTCGCGGTGAAAGACGGCGCCGTCTACGTGCTCGAGGCGAACCCGCGCGCCAGCCGCACGGTGCCGTTCGTCGCGAAGGCGACGGGGGTGCCCGTGGCGATGCTCGCCGCCAGGGTGATGGTGGGCGCGACGCTCGGGGAGCTGCGGGCACAAGGGATGCTGGCCAGCTCGGGCAGCATCCCGAGCCTGGGTCACGTGAGCGTCAAGGAGGCGGTGCTGCCCTTCGACCGCTTCCCCGGCGTCGACACGGTCCTCGGTCCCGAGATGCGTTCGACGGGCGAGGTGATGGGGGTGGACACCACCTTCGGGCTCGCCTTCGCCAAGAGCCAGGCCGCTGCGGGTACCCAGCTTCCGGCGGCTGGAACGGTGTTCCTCTCGTTGGCGGACAGAGACAAGCCGGGGGGTCTCGAGATCGCGCGCGGGCTCGTCGGCCTGGGATTCTCCCTCGCCGCGACGCTCGGCACCGCCGGGTATCTCCGCCACCACGGCGTCGAGGTCGACACCCTCGTGGCGAAGGTCGGCGAGGAAGGGATGGCCGCGGACGCGGTCCAGCTGATCGCGGGAGGCAAGGTGCAGATGGTCGTGAACACGCCCCGAGGGCGCGGGTCGCGTCACGACGGCGTGCACATCCGTGCCGCAGCGCTCGCCCACCACGTCCCGTGCATCACGACCCTCTCCGCGGCACAGGCCGCGGTCGCCGGCATCGCAGACCGCGCGGTCCATCCCCTCGTCGTTCGGAGCCTCCAGGAACTGCACGCCGGTGCAGGCGATCCCTGAGGACCCCCGGCACCCGGCCCGGGACCGCGCCCGGGACCGCGCCCGGGACCGCGCCCGGGACCGGGACCGCACCCGGGACCGCACCCGCGCCCGCGACCTCGCTCCCCTCGCCACGTCGGTCGGCACGGTGCGACTTGCCTCGGCGGTGATGACCGCGTCGGGCACGGCCGGCCACGGTGCCGAGCTCGGCGCCTACGGCGCGCTCGGCGAGCTCGGCGCGGTCGTCGTGAAGTCGCTCGCGGCTCACCCGTGGCCGGGGAACGCCGGTCCGCGCGTGCGCGCCGCGCCAGGTGGATCGATGCTCAACCGTGTCGGGCTGCAGGGTCCGGGCGTCGGACACTGGCTCGACCACGACTTGCCTGCGCTGCTCGCCCAGGGCGCGACCGTCGTGGCGAGCATCTGGGGTCGTACCCCAGAGGAGTTCGGAGCGGCGGCCGGCGCCCTCGCCGGCGTCGCGGGTGTCGTCGCTCTCGAGGTGAACGTGAGCTGCCCGAACCTGGCCGGGCACATGTTCGCGCACTCGCCGTCTGCGACGGCGGACGCAGTGGCGGCCGCGGCGGCGGCAGGCGTGCCCCGATGGGCCAAGCTCAGCCCGAACGTCGCAGACATCTGTGAGATCGCAGGCGCCGCACTCGGCGCGGGGGCGGTCGGGCTCACGCTCGTGAACACGCTGCTGGGCATGGCGATCGACGTCACAGGACACCGCAAGCCCCTCGCTGGCGGACTCTCGGGTCCTGCGTTGCACCCGGTCGCGGTGCGCGCGGTGCACGACTGCCGCCGGGCGTTTCCGGAGGCGGGCATCGTGGGAGTCGGCGGGGTGAGCTCGGGCGTCGACGCGGTGGAGCTGCTCATGGCGGGTGCCGACGCCGTCCAAGTCGGGACGGCGACCTTTGCGGATCCTCGGTCGCCGTGGAAGGTCCAAGACGAGCTGTCCCGATGGTGCCGCCGCCGCGGTACGACCGTGCAGGAGGTGATCGGTGCTGCCCTTCGGTGAGCGCGTCCGCCGAGCGATCGCGTCGACCGGCCCGTTGTGCGTGGGCATCGATCCGGCTGCGTCGCTGCTCGACGCGTGGGGTCTCTCTGACGACGCCGCGGGCCTCCGTGCGTTCGGCCTCGGCTGCGTCGAGGCGGTGTCGGGCGTGGTCCCGGTGGTCAAGCCCCAAGTGGCGTTCTTCGAGCGGCACGGCGCAGCGGGGATGGCCGCGTACGAAGAGGTTGTCGCAGCGGCGCAGGCGGCCGGGCTCCTCGTGATCGCCGACGCGAAGCGCGGCGACATCGGCTCGACGACCGAGGCCTACGCCGACGCGTGGTTCCGCGGTCCGTTCGCTGCAGACGCACTGACCGCGACGCCCTATGTGGGCCTCGACGCGCTGTGGCCGATGGCGGACGCCGCGCGCGCCACCGGGCGCGGCCTCGTCGTCGTCGTCTCGAGCTCGAACCCCGAGGGCCGCACGCTGCAGCACGCCGTCACCGAGGATGGCCGGAGCGTGGAGCGGTCGCTCCTCGACGAGATCGCACGGTGGAACCGCGAGGAGCTGGCGGACGAGGCTCGGCGCGCGGACACCGCGCCGTTGGGGTCCGCGGGCGCAGTGGTCGGTGCCGTGCGCGGCGGTGCGCCGGTGGAGGGTCTCGAGGACCTCGGAGGCATCGTCCTCGCGCCCGGGCTGGGCGCCCAAGGCGCACGCGTCGAGGACGTCGCCCGCCGATTCGCGGGCTGCCCGACGGGATCGGTCCTCCCGGCGGTGTCACGCGGCGTGCAGGCAGACGGTGAGCGGGGGATGCGAAACGCGGCCCGGCGGCTCCTCGACGCCCTGGCTGGTGCCCTGAGCTGAGCCGGGAGGCTACAGTCGGGCTCATGCCGCAACCTCCCGCACTCACCACCGAGCAGCGTCAAGCTGCGCTTGAGAAGGCCGCCAAGGTGCGACGGGAGCGGGCGGAGGTGAAGGAGAGGCTCAAGATGGGCTCCCTCACCCTCGCCGAGCTCCTCCGCCAGGCAGAGTCCGACGAGACCGTCGGCAAGATGAAGGTGGTCTCCGTGCTCGAATCCCTTCCCGGTCTGGGCAAGGTGAAGGCACGCCGACTCATGGCATCGGTCGGCATCGCCGAGAGCCGCCGCCTGCAAGGGCTCGGAGCCAAGCAGCGAGCCGATCTTCTCGAGCAGACCGCCTCGCGCTGAACATCTTCGTGCTCATCGGCCCGGGGGGGGCCGGCAAGGGGACCGTCGCCGCCGCGTTGACCGCACGCGTCCCCGATCTGTGGCTCAGCCGTTCGTGGACGACGCGCCCGCGACGTCCCGGCGAGGACCCGAACGCCTACGTGTGGGTGACGCCTGAAGAGTTCCGCCGGCGCGTCGCAGAAGGGGGGTTCTTCGAGTGGGCCGAGTACCTGGGCAACCTCTACGGGACCCCGGTGCCCGATCCGCCACCGGGCAGCGACGTGCTGCTCGAAATCGATCTCCAAGGGGCCGAGCAGGTCGTGGCGAAGCGCCCCGACGCGGTCGTCATCTTGCTCTTGCCGCCGTCCTTCGACGTCCAGCGGGCCCGCCTCGTGTCTCGCGGCGACCCGGACGAGCACGTCCGGCGCCGCCTCGAAAAGGGGCGGGAGGAGGTGGTGCACGGACACGAGCTCGCTCGCTACGAGGTGGTCAACGCCGACCTCGAACAGGCCGTGGAGGAGCTTGCCGGTATAGTGTGCGCGACCCGCCGAAAGGATGTCGATGCCCCGTAACACCCTGATGGATCCCCCGATCGAGTCGTTATTGGACAAGGTGGACTCGAAGTTCACCCTCGTCGCACTCGGCTCACTGCGGGCGCGCCAGATCAACGCGTACTACAACAGCCTGGGCGAGGGCCTGGGGCGGATCGTCCCGCCGCAGGTGACCTCGGTGTCGGGCAAGCCCTTGTCGATCGCGTTCGAGGAGATTGCGGCGAACAAGATCGTCTACGAGCGCGCATCCGAGGAGGAGACCGGCGGCGACGGCCATGTCGAGACCGCCGCTGAGGAGCGCGCCGTTGTCGAGCCGGTGGAGGCGGCCCTCACCGGCGGCGCATTCGGCGAGGATCCTGCGCTGCTCGACGAGGGGCCGTCCGCCGGCTAGATCCGGTCGGCACCTCCTCGCTGTGCGCATCGTCCTCGGGGTCTCCGGCGGCATCGCCGCCTACAAGGCGGTCGAGGTGTGCAGGCGACTCGTGGACTCCACGCATCACGTGACGCCGGTCTTGACGGAGGCGGCGCTGCGGTTCGTCGGTGCCGCGACGTTCTCCGCACTTGGCTCCGAGCCCGTGCCCGAGGGACTGTGGAGCGGTGGCATCCCGCACACGCGCCTCGGCCAGGAGGCGGATCTCGTGCTGGTGGCGCCCGCCACCGCGGATCTGCTCGCGCGCTATGCCGTCGGGATCGCCGACGATCTGCTGACCGCCACGCTGCTCGCGACCCGCGCGCCCGTGGTCGTCTGCCCCGCAATGCACACCGAGATGTGGGAGCACCCCGCGGTCGCAGAGAACCTCGCGACCCTCAGACGCCGCGGGGTCCGCGTGGTCGAGCCCGCATCGGGACGTCTCGCGGGTGGCGACGTGGGCGTCGGGAGGATGGCCGAGCCCGAGACCATCGTCGCCGTGGCGCTGGCCGCGTGCGGCCCGCAGGACCTGCGCGGCCGCCACGTGGTGGTGAGCGCAGGAGGCACCCGGGAGGCGATCGACCCGGTCCGCGTGATCACCAACCGGTCGTCGGGCAAGCAGGGCCACGCCCTGGCCGCCGCTGCAGCGTCCCGAGGCGCGCGGGTGACGCTCGTCACGTCGTCGTCGCTCCCCGCGCCTGCTGGTGTGGAGACGGTCGAGGTCGAGTCGGCGTCCGACATGCAGGCAGCGCTCCAGGCGGTGGCATCCGACGCCGACGTCGTGGTGATGGCAGCAGCCGTTGCTGACTTCCGACCCAAGGTCGTCGCCGACCACAAGGGCCACGGGGTGCCAGATCTCGAGCTCGAACCGACGCCAGACATCCTCGCCGGGCTGGTGGCACACAGGCGCCCCGGGCAGGTGCTCGTCGGCTTCGCCGCAGAGACCGACGACGCCGTCGGACGCGCCCGACGCAAGTTGGAGCAAAAGGGGGTAGACCTCCTGGTGGTCAACGACGTGTCGGCACCCGGCGCCGGGTTCGACCATGACACCAACGAGGTCACGATCCTCGAGTCCGGGGGCGGCGCCACTGCGCTGCCGCTTCGATCCAAACGAGAGGTAGCCGACGCCGTCTTGGACAAGGTGGTCGCACGGTTGCGGGGAAGCACGGGAGACAGCGCATGAGAACCACCTTCACCTCAGAGTCGGTGACCGAGGGCCACCCCGACAAGATGGCCGACCAGATCTCCGATGCGGTGCTCGACGCGCTGCTCGAGCGGGATCCGCTCAGCCGGGTGGCGTGCGAGACGCTGCTCACCACCGGCCTCGTCGTCGTGGCCGGTGAGATCAGCACGGAGACCTATGTCGACATCCCCACCTTGGTGCGCGACGTCGTGTGCGACATCGGCTACGACAACGATGCGTACGGTTTCAACGGTCGGACGTGCGGGGTGATGGTCGCCCTCGACGGCCAGTCTCCGGACATCGCCCGCGGCGTGGACGCGGCGTTCGAGCTGCGCAGCGGATCGGGGGGCGAGGATCTGCTGAACGCCCAGGGCGCAGGCGACCAGGGGATGATGTTCGGCTACGCGTGCGACGAAACCCCCGACCTGATGCCAATGCCGATCTGGCTCGCGCACCGGCTCTCCCAGCGTCTGTCCCAGGTCCGTCGTGTCGGCGTACTGCCGTACCTACGCCCCGACGGGAAGACCCAAGTGAGCATCACCTACGACAACGGGCGGCCCGTCGCCGTCGAGACCGTCTTGATCTCCACCCAGCACCAGCCGGGTATCGATCTCGACACCCTTCTTTTGCCGGACCTGGACGAGCACGTCGTGCACCCGCTGCTCCCGAAGGACCTCGACACCGACAAGATGCGGCTCCTCGCCAACCCGACGGGGCTGTTCGAGCTCGGCGGTCCGCATGCCGACACCGGGCTCACGGGACGCAAGATCATCGTGGACACCTACGGAGGGATGGCGCGCCACGGCGGGGGAGCGTTCTCCGGAAAGGATCCCTCCAAGGTGGACCGCTCAGCGGCGTACGCCGCGCGCTGGGTCGCAAAGCACGTGGTCTCGGCGGGAGCGGCACGGCGCTGCGAGCTCCAGGTCGCCTACGCCATCGGCGTCGCGCACCCGGTGTCGCTCGCAGTGGAGACGTTCGGCACCGAGACCGTGGATCCCGCACGGATCGTGGCCACCGTGCGTGAGCTGTTCGACCTGCGACCCGCAGCCATCATCCGCGACCTCGATCTGCGACGCCCGATCTACCGTCGGACCGCCGCCTACGGGCACTTCGGCCGCAGCGACAAGGAGTTCACCTGGGAGCAGACGCCGAAGGCGGACGAGCTGCGTCGGGCGCTGGACCTCTGATCGTCAGCGTCGTCCCCGACGTGCCGGCGGTCAGCCGCCGCCAATTCGACTACACGGTGCCAGAGCGCTGGCAGCGCGACATGCGTGAGGGCAGCCGCGTGCGGGTGCCGTTCCACGGACGGCGGGTGGGCGCGTGGGTCGTCGAGGTGGGTGTGACGCCCCCACCGGGCGTCTTACTTCGGGCGGTCACGGGGGTATCGGGCCATGGGCCCCCGCCGAGCGTGCTGGCGCTCGCGCAGTGGGGCGCGTGGCGCTGGGCGATGCCCGTCGCGGCGTTGCTTCGGATCGCGTCCCCCGAGCGCAACGTGTGGTCGCTGCCGGTCCCACCTGCGAGCGCGCGCCGATCGCCGGGTTCACACGCGCGGGCCGTGCCGCGTGCACGCGCCGCCGGCTCCTCGCGGAGGGACGGCGTGACCCTTCGGCGTGTGGCTCCCGCGCACGACGTGCTCCCGTGGGTGCTGGAGGCGATCGATGGCTCGTGCGGACCGGTGCTCGTGCTCGCGCCGAGCACCGGATGGGCCGGCCGCCTCTCGGAGAGGCTCAGAGCGCGCGGCGTAGACGTGGCGTCCAGCTGGGCGGAAGCGGCGGCCGGGTGGCCGGTCGTCGTCGGGTCGCGCGCCGCGGCGTGGGCTCCGGTCCCGGTGCTCGGCGCCGCGGTGGTGCTCGACGCGCACGATTATCACGACCGCTACGACGCCGCCGACGTCGTGGTCGAGCGTGCCGCTCGCGACGGCGCGCCGTGCCTGCTGATCTCACCGTGCCCGACGGTCGTGCAGCGGGAGCGCTACGGGCCCGCCGTCGTGCCGGAACGCTCGGTCGAACGCTCGGGTTGGCCCGCGGTCACGCTCGTCGACCGCCGGAGCGCCGACCCACGCACCGGCATGCTCTCCGACGAGCTCGTCCAGCTGGCCCGCAGGGTTCTGCCGGGACGGCTCGTCTGCGTGCTGCACCGCACCGGCAGGGCCAGGCTCCTCGCGTGCGTCGCATGCGGCGCGCTCGCCCGGTGCGCGGCGTGCGGCCGGCCGGTCGTGTCGACACGCGACCTGCTGCACTGCAGGACCTGTGGCGCGGATCGGCCAATGGTGTGCGGCGACTGCGGGTCCGTCCGACTGAAGGTCCTCCGTCAAGGCGTGTCCCGGGTGCGCGAGGAGCTGGCCGCACTCCTCGGGACGCCGGTTGGCGAGGTGGCGGGGACTCCCGCGGACGCGCCGGTGCCAGCGACATCGGTGCTCGTGGGGACCGAAGCCGTGTTGCATCGGGTGCGGCACGCCGCCGCAGTCGCGTTCTTGGACTTCGACCAGCATCTTCTCGCGCCGCGGTTCTGTGCGGGCGAGGAGTCGCTCGTGCTGCTCGCCCGCGCAGCCAGGCTCGTCGGAGGGAGGGGATCGCCCCACGCCCAAGAGCGCGCACGAGGGTCCGGCGGGGAAGGCACCGTGCTCGTCCAGACCAGGGTTCCGGACCATGACGTGCTGCGTGCGGCGGTTGCGGGCGATCCGGACCTCTTCACAGAGCGCGAGCTGCGACGCGAGCTGCGCTTGCCGCCGTTCAGCGCGCTTGCGGCCGTGCGCAGCGGCGCGGTGCCGGTGCTCGCTCCCGAGGCGGAGGCGGGCGTAGAGGTGTCGCCGCTCGCACCTGGGCGATGGCTCCTCCGTGCACCCGACCACCGCACGCTCTGCGACGCCGTCGCGACGCTGCATGGCGGGGTCAACGTCGACCCGGTCGACGTCTGAGCCGGGCCGATCACAGGGGAGCCGAACACAGAGGAGCCGATCACAGAGGAGCCGATCACAGGGGAGCCGTCTAGACTCCGGGCCGGTGCTCACCATCCGCCAGTACGGCGACCCGGTGCTGAAGCAGCCCACCAAAGAGGTGGAGGAGATCGACGGCCGCGTCGCGAAGCTCGTCGGCGACATGGTCGAGACGATGTACGAGGCGCCGGGAGTGGGGCTCGCCGCCAATCAGGTCGGTGTGCAGCGGCGCCTGTTCGTCTACGACATCGGCGACGGCCCACACGTCATCATCAACCCTCGCATCACCGAAGCGTCAGGGGAGTGGTCCTTCGAGGAGGGTTGCCTCTCGGTACCGGGGCTCAGCTGGACGATCGTCCGGCCGAGCCACGTGCACCTCGTCGGGCTCGACCTCGACGGCAACGAGCTGTCGATCGACGCCGAGGAGTACCAGGCGCGGGTGTTCCAGCACGAGGTCGACCATCTGGACGGCACGTTGCTGATCGAGAGGCTCGACGAGGACCAGCGCCGAGAAGCCCGGAAGATCTTGCGGGCCCGCGCCCTCGCAGGCTGACTCACCGGGCCCGCGCCCTCGCAGGCTGACGGCAGTGTCGCCCCCCGTGGGCCGGGCCTCTACCGCCGTCGCCGGGGAGCTGCCCTGAGGGGGTCGGGGTCGCGGCGCCCGGGGAACCGGGGGGTCGGCGGCGGGTCGTCGCGCCCGCGGACGCGTCGTCGCAGCGGGCGGGCGTGGGACTCTGCGAGCTCGTCGAAGGTCTTGGGGGCGAGCCACTCCCATCGCCCCGGTCCCCCACGCAGCTGCCAGCCCTGCTCGGTCTTGAGGCGGTGGTGGGCGGGGCACAGCCGGCACAGGTTGGAGAGCTCGGTCGGGCCGTTCCAGGTGAAGTCGAGGTTCCAGTGGTCGATCTGGAGACGCTCGGTGGCGCCGCACCCGGGCACCACGCACGAGCGGTCCCGCACCAACAGGGCGTGCTGGACCTTCGTGGGCACCGCCCGGGTCGTCGAGGTGACCGTGGCGATGTCGGCGCCGTCGGTGACGACCAGGGTCCACAGCGCCTCGCCCAACAGCGCGCGGGCGCGCAGGACCGAGACCGGGCCCACGCCTGGGATCTCGCAGATCTCCCCGTCGGCCAGCTCGCCGCGCCGGAGGGCTCCTGCGTCCACGCACACCACCACCTCGGGGCGCCCCACCCCCGCCCGCCTCGTCGTGGCGGCCACGAGCCCCACCAGGGCGTCGGCACGCAGCTGCTCGTGGGTCGCCCCGACCCCAAGACGCCTGGCCTCGTGGGCGAGGCGCAGCTGCTCGCGGTCCAAGGCCAAGAGCAGCGCGGCGGCGTCTTGGGCCCCCAAGAACGCATCCACGCGGACCCCGCCGCCGCTCACCCAGGTCCGGCAGTAGCGCCGGGCGTGGACCTGGCGCTCGCTGCGCACGGTCTCCTCGTCACGTTGGTGCCGCTGCAAGGTGCGCGCCACCTCCTGACGCAGCTCGCTCACCGAGGACGTCTTTGCGCCCTCGGCCAAGCGCCGGGCCGCCTCGGGGTCCACCCCGGCCACCGGGGCGATGAGGGCGGCCTGGTCCAAGGAGACGTCCCCGTTCGACAGCGCCGCCTCGAGGGGCGCACACCCCGCCACCTTGTCGGCGACCCCGAGCGCCGCGCGCGCCTTTGCGACGGTCGTCCCGCTGAGCGAGGACAGCAGCGCCGCCGCGCTCGTCTCCCCGGCGCACGTGCGGGCCCCGTCGTCGCCCGCCGCACGCGCACAACGCAGCGCCGCCGCCTGAGCCACCCTGGCGACCTCGGAGAAGAGCCCCGCCAGCGTCACGGTCTCGGGGACCCCGAGCCCCGCCACGCCGTGCGCCGCGGCCCGCACGAGGGCGGCCGCCTGACGCACCTGGGCCACGGACCGCGCCGCCCCTCCCTCGGCCACGGCGCCTGATGTCTCCATGACGACAGCGTGCCAGGGGGGTGTGACGCGCGATCCTCTAGGGGTGCAGTCACCGCCGCGCCGGCTCGCCTACCTGGGTACCCCCGAGGCCGCGGTGCGGCCGCTGCGGGCCCTCGTCGAAGCGGGCCACAACGTGCGCGTGGTGGTCACGCGGCCGGACCGCCGGCGTGGTCGAGGCGCCGCGACGTCGCCGAGCCCGGTCAAGGCGGAGGCCGAACGTCTCGGCATCCGGGTCGTCCACGACCTCGACGCGCTCCTCGAACGCGGCGCCACCGCCGGCACCGGCGACGGCCCGGCGGTGGACCTCGGCGTGGTCGTGGCCTACGGACGCATCATTCCCGAGCGGGTCCTTGCACGCGTCCCCATGGTGAACCTCCACTTCTCCCTGCTGCCGCGCTGGCGCGGCGCGGCGCCGGTCGAACGGGCCATCCTGGCGGGCGACGAGGCGACCGGGGTGTGCGTCATGGCGCTCGAGCCCGAGCTCGACACCGGGCCCGTGTACGCCAGGGCGGTGGTCCCGATCCTTCCCGGCGAGCACCTCGGCCCCCTGCGCGAGCGGCTGGTCGAGGTCGGAAGCCGGCTCCTGGTCGACACGCTGGCCGGTCCGCTCCGCAGCCCCGAGCCGCAGCAGGGTGAGCCGACGTACGCCGAGAAGGTCGGCGCCGCCGAGCTCCGGTTGCGATGGAACCACCCGTCGGCGGAGCTCGCGCGCCTGGTGCGTCTCGACCGTGCGTGGACGACGTGGCGCGGACGGCGGATGAGGATCTTGGAAGCCGAGGAGGTCCCAGCTCCCGTCGGCGCGGCGGCCCCACCTCCGGGCACCCTCGTGGGTGACGTGGTCGTGACGGGCGACGGCGGCTTGCGGCTCGTGCGCGTCCAACCCGAAGGCCGTCCCGCGATGGGAGCGGACGAGTGGCGGCGCGGCGCCCGGCCCGCCGACGGTGAGCGGTTCGACGGTGAGCGGGCCGGTAGCTCGTAGTCTCGTCGGCGTGGCACGAGACCCTGGGGAGCCGGGCACCTTGAAGGTGGCCCCGTCGCTCCTCTCCGCCGACTTCGGTGGCCTGGCAGCGGCGGTGGGCGAGGTGGCGAGCGTCGCGGACTGGCTCCACGTCGACGTGATGGACGGCCACTTCGTGCCGAACCTGACGATCGGACCGCCCGTCGTGGCGTCGCTCCGCAGGCACTCCGGCTTATACTTCGACTGCCACCTGATGATGACCGAGCCAGGGAGGTACCTCGAGGCCTTTCGCGACGCGGGCGCCGACGGGTGCACCGTGCACGTCGAGATCGGTGGGACGGACGAGCTGATCGAGGCCATGCGCGCGCTCGGCCTGCGAGCCGGCCTCGCGGCCAACCCGGACACGCCGTTCGAGGCCATCGAGCCCTACCTCGACCGGGTGGACGTCGTCCTGTGCATGACCGTGTTCCCCGGGTTCGGCGGCCAGGCGTTCATGGCGGAGGTGCTGCCCAAGGTCGCCCGCGTGCGCCGCGCGCTGGATGCGGGCGGGCTCGCCGCCGACCTCGAGGTCGACGGCGGGATCGACCCGCACACCGCGTCCGAGGCGGCGGCGGCCGGCGCGAACGTGCTGGTGGCGGGGTCGGCGATCTTCGGCTCGCGGCGCCCGTGGGAGGCGACCGAGGCGATCCGTGCCGCCGCGCGGGCGGCGCTGCCCGCGTAGCGACCCGGTAGTATCGGTGACCCACGCTGCCCTCTCGAAGGAGGAGCCGGTGCAGCCGACGATCGCCTGCACGGCGGAGGACGAGCGCTACATGGCCAGGGCGATCGCCGCGGCGCAATCGGCGCGCCCCCTCGCCTCTCCCAACCCGTGGGTGGGCGCGGTCCTCGTCACCGGCGCCTCGACCTACCAGGCGGCCACGGCGCCTCCGGGCGGGCCGCATGCCGAGGTGACGGCCTTGCGCCTCGCAGCCACAGCCTGCGACGTGACCGTCGGCTCCACGCTGTACACCACGCTCGAGCCCTGCGCGCATTTCGGCCGGACGCCCCCGTGCGTCGACACGATCATCGCTGCGGGCGTCGGGCGGGTGGTCGTCGGCGTGATCGACCCGGACCCGCTCGTCTCGGGACGCGGCGTCGAACGTCTGCGCGATGCCGGCGTCGACGTCACTGTGGGGGCGTGCGCGTCGGTGGTCGAAGAGCAGCTCGGTCCGTACCTGAAGCACCGCCGGACCGGCCGTCCCTGGGTGGTACTGAAGCTGGCGGCGACCTTGGACGGCCGCGCGGCCGCGCCCGACGGATCCAGCCGCTGGATCACCGGGGAGGCGGCACGGGCCGACGTCCACGCGTTGCGCGCGGCGTCCGATGCGGTGCTCGTCGGCGCGGGGACGGTGCGGGCCGACGATCCCGAGCTGACCGTGCGTGCCGTGGCGGCGCAGCGCCAGCCGCTGCGCGTGGTCCTCGGACATGCCCCGGCCGGCGCCAGGGTCCAGCCGGCCGTCGAGCTCTCGGGCGATCTCGGCGAGGTGCTCGACGGGCTGGGCGGGCTCGGCGTGGTTCAGCTCCTCGTGGAAGGCGGGCCGAGCGTCGCGCATGACATGCACGCGGCGGGGCTCGTCGATCGTTATGTGCTCTATCTCGCGCCGGCGCTCTTCGGGGGAGACGACGCCCGCCCGCTGTTCGCCGGCCCTGGCGCACCGGAGATCGGCGAGCTGTGGCGCGGACGCGTCGTGTCGGTGGATCGGCTGGATGACGACCTCCGCGTCGAGCTGGCTCCCGCAGGCGAGGCCTCATAATGCCGTTCTCCAGCGTCGAAGAGGCGATCGAGGCGATCAGGCGGCTCGGCATGGTCGTCGTCGTGGACGACGAGGACCGCGAGAACGAGGGGGACCTCGTGATGGCGGCGGAGGCGGCGACCCCCGAGGCGATCGCGTTCTTCCTCGCGCACACCTCGGGCGTCATTTGCACCCCCGTCACCCCCGAGAGGGCCGACGAGCTCGAGCTCCCGCTGATGGTGAGCGAGAACACCGAGTCCCAGCGGACCGCCTTCACCGTGAGCGTCGACGCGCGGACCACCACGACCACCGGGATCTCCGCAGCGGACCGCGCGGCCACGATCGCCGCGCTGGTCGACCCCGCCACCGCACCTGCGGACCTGAACCGCCCGGGCCACATCTTCCCGCTGCGCTACCGCCCCGGCGGGGTCCTGAAGCGCGCCGGGCACACCGAGGCGACGGTCGACCTCGCCCGCGCGGCGGGCCTGACGCCGGCCGGCGTGCTGTGCGAGATCGTGAGCGAGGACAAGTCGTCGATGGCCCGGCTGCCAGAGCTCGAGCGTTTCGCAGCCCGACACGACTTGCCGCTCATCTCCATCGCGGACCTGATCCGCTGGCGCCGGCGCACGGAGAAGCTGGTGCGCCAGGTGTCCGAGGCGCGGATCCCGATGCAAGGGGGCGACTACCGCGCGCTCGTGTACGAGTCGATCATCGACGGGGAGCAGCACCTTGCGCTCGTGAAGGGGGAGGTCGGGCCGAACGTTCTCGTGCGCGTGCACTCGGAGTGCCTGACCGGCGACGTCTTCGGGTCGCTTCGTTGCGACTGCGGACCGCAGCTGCGTGCCGCGCTGGACGTGATCGACGAGGAGGGGAGCGGGGTGGTGATCTACCTGCGCGGGCACGAAGGGCGCGGGATCGGTCTCGCGCACAAGATCCGCGCGTACCGTCTCCAAGAGCAGGGGCACGACACGGTCGACGCGAACGTCGCCCTCGGGCTCCCCGTGGACACCCGCGAGTACGGGATCGGCGCGCAGATGCTCGTCGACCTGGGCGTGACGACGATGCGCCTCATGACCAACAATCCCTTGAAGTACGGCGGTCTCGAGGGGTTCGGGCTCGACATCACCGAGCGCGTGCCGCTCGAGCCGGCACCCAACCCCGAGAACCTCGCCTACCTGCGGACCAAGCGCGAGCGGATGGGTCACCTCCTCGAGCTCGGCGGCCGGGACGGGGTCGTCTGATGCAAGGCGGGAGCGAAGGGCTGCCCGGCGGCGCCCTCGACCAGCTCACCGGGAGGGTCGGCAGGGTCCTCGCGCCGGACGTGACGGGAGGGGGCCTGCGCGTGGCGCTGTGCTGTGCCCGCTTCAACGGCGCGGTGACGTGGAGGCTCCTGCTCGGGGCGCTCGACGCGCTCGACGAGTGCGGCGTCGACCGGAACGACGTCACGGTGGCCTGGGCGCCGGGCGCGTTCGAGCTGCCGCTCCTCGCGCAGGCGGCAGCGGCCGCGGGCGCCGACGCCGTGGTGTGCCTCGGGGCTGTGGTGCGTGGAGAGACCGGGCACTACGACTTCGTGGCGGGACAGTGCGCCGAGGGCATCCTGCGCGTCCAGCTCGACGCCCGGGTGCCCGTCGCCTTCGGGGTGCTCACCACCGACACGCTCGAGCAGGCACTCGCACGCTCCGAGCCAGGGACGGAGAACAAGGGACGCGAGGCCGCGCTGGGTGCGGTCGAGATGGCGCGGCTGCTCGCGGCGATCTGAGCGGTCCGGACTGGAGACGGCAGACGTGCTACGCATCGTCCTTCCCAAGGGATCCCTCGAGAGGGCCACCCTGGACCTCTTCGACGCCGCAGACCTTTCCGTCTTGCGGTCCTCCGACGTCGACTACCGGGCGTCCATCTCCGATCCACGTGTCGACGACGTCCGGATCCTGCGTCCCCAGGAGATCCCCGTGTATGTCGCCGAAGGTCTCTTCGACCTCGGCATCACCGGACGCGACTGGATCGAAGAGCGCGGGGCGGACGTGGTGTCGCTCGGGGAGCTCGCGTACTCCAAGGTCACGTCCAACCCGGTGCGGGTGGTGCTCGCGGTCGCGGCCGGCTCGCCGTGGACTGACCTCGCCGACCTCGCGGGCGCCGGTCGCCGGCTCCGGGTGAGCACGGAGTACCCCCAGCTCACCCGCCGCGCTCTCGAGGCCCACGGCATCGACGCCGACATCTCGCTGTCCTACGGCGCGACCGAGGCCAAGGTTCCCGACATCGCGGACTGCGTCGTCGAGATCACCGAGACCGGGCGCGCGCTGCGTGCGGCGGGCCTGCGGGTGATCGAGACGCTGCTCGAGTCGCGCACCGAGCTCATCGCCAACCGCGCGGCGGCCGGCGACCCGGCGAAGCGTCACGCGATGGAGCAGCTCCACACGCTCCTCGCCGGTGCCCTGGAGGCGCGGGAGAAGGTGCTCGTGAAGCTGAACGTCCCCGAGGAGCGACTGGACGCGGTGCTGAAGGTGCTGCCGTCGATGCGGGCGCCCACCGTCTCGGAGCTGTCGGGCAGGCGCGGCTACGCGGTGGAGACGGTGACCGCGAAGTCCGACATCAATACGCTCATTCCCGCGTTGAAGGACGAAGGAGCGACCGACATCCTGGAGCTCCCGCTCTCCAAGATCGTCCATTGACGGCGCCCGCCGGCGCGCGAGCGCCGTTCCGGCTCGGGAGGGTCTCGGCCTTCGACGAGCCGCGGGGCCTCGGGTCGGTCACGGACCGGGCCGGCGCCGAGTATCCGTTCCACTGCACGGCGATCGCCGATGGATCGAGGACCATCGAGGTCGGCACCGAGGTGGCGTTCCGGGTGGCCCCGGGGCACCTCGGACGCATGGAGGCGGCCTGCATCGCACCGCTGCCGCGCTGAGCGCGTGCGCGGACTCCACGACGCCCGGCGCGTGCCAGGTGCACCCGCTGCGGGGCTCCACCCGATACACTCGACGTTCACGTCAACGTAAATGTTCGTGGGTGGCGCGCACGGCACGCACGGCGTGCGCGGCGTACGCGGCATGGGAGGCGGCACCGGTCACGTCCCGGTTGCGGCCTCCCGACACGTTGCGCCCGCCCGTCTCGCCCCGCTGCCCGCCCGCCCGTCTCCCCCCGCTGCCAAGGAACCCATGTCCGACCGATACAAGTGGCTCGCCCTTTCCAACACGACCCTCGGCATGCTCATGGCCGCCGTCAATGGGTCGATCACGCTCATCGCCCTTCCGGACATCTTCAAGGGCATCCACCTGAACCCCCTGCTTCCGTCCAGCACCGGCTATCTCCTGTGGATGCTCATGGGCTTCATGGTGGTGACGGCCGTCCTGGTCGTCACCTTGGGCCGCATCGGCGACATGGTCGGGCGCGTCCGGATGTACAACCTCGGCTTCGCCGTATTCACCGCCTTCTCGGTGCTGCTGGCGGTGACGTGGCTCACCGGCGCGGGAGGCGCCCTGTACCTCATCGGCATGCGGGTCGGCCAGGGCGTCGGAGCTGCCTGTCTCATGGCGAACTCGGGGGCGATCCTCACGGACGCCTTCCCTGAGGACGAGCGGGGCATGGCGATCGGCATCAACGCGATCGCCTTGGTCGTAGGCTCCTTCGTCGGGCTGATCCTCGGGGGGATCCTGGCCCCCGTCGAGTGGCGCCTCGTGTTCCTCGTCTCGGTGCCCTTCGGCCTGTTCGGGACGGTGTGGGCCTATGTCAAGCTGCGCGACCAGGGGGTGCGGACCCCCGCACCCATCGACTGGTGGGGCAACGCCACGTTCGCCGTGGGGCTCGTGGCACTTCTCGCGGGCATCACGTACGGGATCATGCCGTACGGCGGCGACGCGATGGGCTGGACGAACCCCAAGGTGCTGGCCGCGCTGTGCGGCGGTGCCGCGCTACTGGGCGTCTTCGGGGTCATCGAGACGCGGGTGGAGAACCCGATGTTCGACCTCAAGCTCTTCGGCATCCGCGCGTTCACCGGGGGGAACTTCGCAGGCTTCCTCGGGGCCCTCGGCCGGGGCGGCCTCATGTTCATGCTCATCTTGTGGCTCCAGGGCATCTGGCTCCCTCTGCACGGGTACTCGTTCGCACGGACCCCGCTGTGGGCGGGCATCTACATGCTGCCCCTCACGGCGGGCATGCTGCTCGCCGCTCCGGTGTCCGGGCGGCTCTCCGATCGCTTCGGGGCGCGTCCGTTCGCAACCGCCGGCATGCTGGCGACCGGTGCAGGCTTCGTGCTCCTCACGATCCTCCCGGTCGACTTCTCCTACACCTGGTTCGCGCTCGTCCTGTTGCTCATGGGTGTCTCGATCGGCGTCTTTGCGGCCCCCAACCGTGCGGGGATCATGAACAGCCTTCCGCCGAGCCGCCGAGGCGCAGGCGCCGGCATCGCGAACACCTTCCAGAACTCCGCCCAGGTCCTCTCCATCGGGGTGTTCTTCTCGCTCATCATCGCGGGGCTCTCGTCGTCGTTGCCGGGCCGGATGTTCCACGGGCTGGTCGCCAAGGGTGTGCCCGCGCGCACGGCATCGACCGTCGCGCATCTCCCGGCGGTCGCCAGCCTGTTCGCCGCCTTCCTCGGGTACAACCCGGTCCGGAACCTGCTCGGGCCGTCGCTGTCGGGCTTGCCGGCATCGACGGTCCGCGACCTGACGGGGCACAGCTTCTTCCCGAGCCTGATCAGCGCGTCGTTCCAGAGCGGGATCCACGAGGCCTTCTCCTTCGCCGCCGGCATGTGCGTGCTGGCCGCGGCAGCGTCGTGGCTCCGCGGTGCCAAGTACGTGCACGCAGTGTCCGGGGAGGAGCGCCAGACTTTCGTCGCGCTCGCGGGCACAGGCGGTGACGACGAGCGGCGGGGCGCGCGTCGTCGCGAACCCGCGGCCGGGGTGGGTGTAGCCGGTAGGGAGTGATCGAGGCGGCGGCCCCCGGACGGCGGTGCGCGAGACTCACCGCTTGTGAGCAGCTCCGGGAGCGTTCGAGTGACGCCGACCGCCACCCACTGGGGAAACTACGACGTCGAGACGCGCGACGGCAGGGTCGTCGCCCTCCGTCCCACCCTCACAGATCCCGACCCGTCTCCCATCGGCTCCGGCATCGCGGCGGCACTGGACGACGCCGTGCGCCTTCGTCGCCCGATGGTGCGAACGAGCTGGCTCGAGCGCGGCCCTGCACCGGCCGAGGGCCGCCGCGGCCGGGAGGGGTTCGTCGAGGTCGGGTGGGACGAGCTGTTCGATCTCGTCGCGGGAGAGCTCGAACGGGTGACGTCCCGCTACGGGCACGAGGCGGTCTACGGCGGCTCGTACGGCTGGGGAAGTGCGGGCCGCTTCCACCACCCGCAGAGCCAGGTGCACCGCTTCCTCGCCATGCACGGCGGCTACACCGGCTCGGTCAACACGTACAGCTATGCGGCGCTCGAGGTCCTGCTGCCGCACGTCATCGGCGGTCATCCCACGAGCATCTTCGAGCGGATGCCCCTGTGGGACGAGGTCGCCGCGCACGGCGAGCTCGTGGTCGCCTTCGGCGGTCTTGGGCTCAAGAACACCCAGGTCAACCACGGCGGGGTGGGAAGCCACGGCGTACGGCGAGCCCAGCAGGACGCGGCCGAGGCCGGCGTGCGCGTCGTCAACGTCAGCCCGATCCGCGACGACGCCGCGGACTTCCTGCGAGCACGCTGGATCGCTCCACGTCCCAACACCGACACGGCGCTCATGCTCGGGATGGCGCACACGCTCGTTGAGGAGGGCCTGCACGACGAAGACTTCCTCGTACGTTGCTGCCACGGCTGGGGAGAGCTGCGCCGCTACCTCACGGGAGGTGCCGACGGCACCGTCCGGGATGCCCGCTGGGCCGAGGCGATCTGCGGCGTCGACGCCGGCACGATCGAGGAGCTGGCCCGCCTCGTCGCCGGGCACCGCACCGTCATCGCCGTCAGCTGGTCGTTGCAGCGGGCCCACCACGGCGAGCAGGCCTATTGGGCGGCTGTGGCGCTTGCCGCCATGTCGGGCTCGATGGGAAAGCCCGGCGGGGGCTTCGCCGCGGGGTACGGCACCGAGGACGCCATCGGGCGACGCCGCCACCGCTGGCCCATCGCGGGACTGCCCCAGCCGGTGCACGGGGCCGGTCCCCCCATCCCCTCCATCCCAGTCGCCCGGGTCGCCGACATGCTCCTCAACCCCGGTGCCGAGATCGACTACGACGGAAGGCGGATCCGTTACCCGGACATCAAGCTCGTCTACTGGTGCGGTGGCAACCCCTTCCACCACCACCAGGACTTGCACCGCCTCTTCCGGGCCTGGCAGCGACCAGAGACGGTCGTCGTCCACGACTCGTGGTGGACGCCGATCGCGCGCGCCGCCGACATCGTCGTCCCGGTGGCGACGCCCCTCGAACGCGACGACTTCGCCGCCTCACCGGTCGACAACTGGATCTCGGCCATGCACAAGGCCTGCGAGCCGCCGCCGGGCGTGCGCACCGATTACGAGGTGTTCTCCGAGATCGCCGGACGACTCGGGTTCGGCGAGGAGTTCGCGGAGGGCCGGAGCGCGTTGGAGTGGGTCCGCCACCTTTACGACGTCACCCGTGAGCGGCTCGCCCGCGACGGCGTCTCCGTGCCGGACTTCACGCGCTTGTGGGACGAGGCCCGGGTCGAGCTGCAGAGCCCGCCGACCGAGCCCGAGGGGAGCTTCGCCGCCCTCCGGGCCGACCCCGAGTCCTTCGCCCTCGACACGCCGAGTGGTCGGATCGAGCTCTTCTCAGAGGTGATCGCCGGCTTCGGCTACGACGACTGCCCGGGCCATCCCTCCTGGCTGGAGCCGGCCGAATGGCTCGGGTCACCGCTCGCCGCACGCTTCCCGCTGCACCTCGTGACCAACCAGCCGAGCACCCGCCTCCACAGCCAGTACGACAACGGCGAGACGAGCAAGGCTTCGAAGGTCGCAGGACGCGAGCCCCTCAGGATGCATCCCGCTGACGCCGCCGCCCGTGGCATCGCCGACGGGGATGTTGTCCGCGTGCGCAATGCGCGGGGCGCCTGCCTGGCCGGTGTCGTCCTGAGCGACGCCATCCGAGAGGGAGTGGTGCAGATCGCCACCGGCGCCTGGTTCGATCCCGTCTCGCCGGGCGATCCCGGGTCCCTCGAACGTCACGGCAACCCGAACGTCCTCACGCTCGACACCGGTACCTCCCGCCTCGCCCAGGGCCCGTCGGCGCTCACCGCGCTCGTCGAGGTCGAGCGGACGGATGCCGCCGACCAGCCCCCGGTGGAGGTCTTCACCCCGCCGCCCGTCGAGCGACCCACCTGAACCGACCCGTCGTCCGAGCCCCGCCGACGGTCACCCGCCGCGCGGCGGTTCTCCGCTCCCGTCGTCCGCGGTGCCGCCAGGCGCCCCCGGCGCCCCCGGCGCCCCCGACGCCCCCGGCGCCTGGCCGATCGTCGCGGAGATCTGGACGAACGCGAGGCGGATCTGCGCCAGGGCGTCGCGCAGGGACGGATGCGCCTCTCCGAGACGCTCTCCGAGACCGTCGACGACGTAGCCGAGCGCGTCGATCGCGAGCCGGGCCTGCTCCAGGCGCGGCGGAGCGTCGGACAGATAGACCGCCGCGAGCTCGAAGAGGCCGTAGCAGTGGTTGGCCACGACCACGTCGGCCGGCGCTCCCGCGAGCTGACGGCGCAACGCCTCGACGTCGCTCGCGTCCGGTGGCTCCCCCGAGCCCCCCGTCCCGGCGTCGGCCGGACCCCCCGTCCCGGTGTCGCCCGGATCGCCCGGCGCCCCCGGACCCCCCGGTGGCGCCTGCGTATGGGGCTCTTCACGGATCGAATGCTCACCCGAAGGAGTCCAGAGGCTCATGCTGGTAGATTATGCAGCCGAGGAAGCGGGGCTCTCGGCTGACGGGCCTCCACCCGGCCACCCGTGGTGCGCCGGGTCGATGTGGCATTGCCCGGTCGGGCGTGGCTCCGCTTGCACGAGATGGTCGCGGAAGGACCGCCGGCCCGAGAGAGAGGACGATGCCGAATAGTCACCGCCACCGCACCTGAGCACCGGATCAACGACCGCATTCGGGCACGCGAGGTCCGCCTCGTCGACCCGGAGGGGCAGCAGCTCGGGATCAAGCCCCTGCCCGAGGCGCTCACCATCGCCCGGGGCCTCGACATGGACCTCGTCGAGGTGGCCCCCATGGCGAATCCCCCGGTCTGCCGGATCATGGACTACGGAAAGTTCAAATTCGACGAGGCGCAGCGTGCCAAGGAGAGCCGTCGCAAGGCCGTCCACGTCGGGCTGAAGGAAATGAAGTACCGGCCGAAGATCGGCCCAGGCGACTTCGACACCAAGACCCGGCAGGTGGCGCGCTTCTTGGACGAGGGCCACAAGGTCAAGATCACGATCATGTTCCGGGGGCGCGAGGTGTTCCACCCCGAGCTCGGCAAGAAGATCCTCGATCGCATCGCCGAGCAGATGGACGGGTCGGCGAAGGTGGAGGCGGAACCGCGGCTCGACGGCCGGAACATGGTGATGGTGCTGGCGCCGGACAAGCGGGCGAAGCAGTCGGCGGCGGCGCGACAGCGCAACGAGGAGCACCAGGAGGAGTAGGGACATGCCCAAGATGAAGACCGACAGGGGGGCGGCCAAGCGCGTCAAGATCACGGGCAGCGGGCGCCTGCGGCGGCGCCAGCAGAATCGGTCGCACCTCCTCGAGAAGAAGACGAGCACGAGGACCCGTCGGCTCTCGCGTGAGACCGACTTCTCCCCCGGAGACGAGCGGCGCGTGAAGCGCATGCTCGGCCTCTGAGCCCCATCACCTGAGCGCGACAAGCGCGACACGCACGACGAGCACGACGAGATCTGAGAGGAGCGAGCGATGGCACGAGTGAAGCGCGCGGTCCACGGCCGCAAGCACCACCGCGCGGTGCTCGAGCAGGCGAAGGGCTACTACGGGAACAAGAGCCGGACCTATCGCGCCGCGAACGAGCAGCTGATGCACTCCATGCAGTACGCGTACCGCGATCGCAGGGCGCGCAAGGGGGACTTCCGCAAGCTCTGGATCCAGCGGATCAACGCGGCGGCCCGCCTGCACGGCATGAGCTACAGCCGGTTCATCGCCGGCCTGCACGAGGCGGGAGTCGACGTGGACCGCAAGGTCCTCGCCGATCTGGCCGTGACCGACGACGCCGCCTTCGGCGCGCTCGTCGCCGTGGCGGACGCCGCATTGGCAGCGTCCTGACGCTCGCGTACTCGCACCAGCGGGTACGGCGTATCCGGCGCCTGCTCCAGCGGCGGCCTGCACGCCATGCGGAGCGGGCCTTCGTGGTCGAGGGCATCGAGGTCATCCGCACGGCCCTCATGGCCGGCGCCGTCCCCGAGTCCCTGTACCTCGCTGCGGAAGGCGCAGGCGACCCCGGCCTCTCCGAGCTCGCAGCACGCGCGGCCGCACGTGGTGCCCGCGTGCTCGAGTTGGCGCCAGGCGTGATGGCGCGTGTCGCCGACACGGTGACGCCGCAGCCCGTGCTCGCCGTGTTCCCGATGGTCGACGTGCCCGAGGTGCCGGAGGGGGCGCGCCTGGTCGTCGTGATGGTGGACGTGCGCGATCCTGGCAACGCCGGCACGGTGCTGCGGACCGCCGACGCGGCGGGGGTCGACGCCGTCGTGTGCTGTGGCGGCACCGTCGACCCCTACAACCCCAAGACCGTGCGCGCGTCGGCCGGATCGCTCTTCCACGTCCCGCTCGTCGTGGGTGACGACCCGGTGCGCGTGCTCGACGAGCTGGCGGCTTTCGGATTGCGCCGGCTCGGTGCGGTGGTGCGCGGCGGGGAGGACTACGCGACCGTCGAGTGGACGGCGCGGATCGCGCTCGTGCTCGGCAACGAGGCGTCGGGGCTGCCCGACTCGATCCCGCTGGACGGGACGGTCGCCATCCCGATGGCCGGACGTGCGGAGTCGCTCAACGTCGGCATGGCGTGCGCGGTGCTGTGCTTCGAAGCGCTGCGCCAGCGCCGATCTACGATGCCCCGATGAATTTCGACCAGCTCGAGCGCGACGGCGTCGACGCGCTCTCGGCCGCGTCGACCACCGACGCGCTGGGCGAAGCGGTCACGGCCGTGCTCGGCAAGCGCAGCGCGCTCGCCCGGGCGCACCGGGACCTCGGGGGTCTGGATCCCGACGCGCGCCGGGAGGCGGGGAGGGCGCTGCACGACG
>JAJYPY010000116.1 GCA_021794995.1 Actinomycetes bacterium
ATACAGGCCGCTCGAGAGCACGGTCGGCACCCTGCGGATGACCACGTCGCGGACGGTGCCGCCGCCCACCCCGGTGATGGTGCCGAGGACGACCGACTGGAACGGCCCGAGATGGGCGGCGAAGGCGGTGGTGGTACCGGTCACGCAGAACAGTGCGAGGCCCGCGGCGTCGAAGACGGTGATCGAGCGCTGGAGGCGTACCCACAGCTGGCGGGCGAAGAACGCGGCGACGCCGGCGCCCCCACCGACCGCGAGGTAGCGCCAGTCCCGGAAGGCTGCGGGAGGCAGCGAGCCGATGAGCACGTCGCGGATGATGCCGCCCCCAAGGGCCGTGATCACCGCCAACACGGCGACACCCACGATGTCGAGGTTCTCTGCCTCCATGGCGGTGAGCGCGCCGTTCAATCCGAACACGAAGGTGCCCGACAGCTCGAGGACGAGCTGCAGGGTGGATCCTGCGTTCGACACCGCTCCTGGCTCTCAGGAGGCTCGAGGCGGGGCGAGCCAGGCCAGCGCGGCGACGATCATCGCCTGGACCCCAGTGTCCAAAGTGGGCTCGATGACCGGCGCGAACGACGGCGAGTGGTTGACGGGGATGTCCTGGGCGACTCGGCCCGCGTCCTCGGCGGCCTGGTAGCGCTGGGGGTCCGTGCCGCCGATCCCCCAGTAGCAGTAGGGGGCTCCGAGTGCGCCGGGGATGTCGCTGAAGTCCTCGCTGGCCATTTGCATCGGTAGCGGCCGGGCCTGCTTTCCGAAGAAGTCCGCGAACGCCGCGGCCACTCGCTTCGTGGTCCCGGGGTCGTTATCGGTGAGGGGGAATCGGTCGAACAGCTCGTAGTCCGCAGGTTTCGGAGATCCTGACGCCTCGCATTCGGCGTCGACGATCCGTTTGATGGCGTCGAGGACCGCGGCACGGGTCTGTTCGCTGTAGGTGCGCACATTGAGCTCGATCACCGCGTGGTCGGGGATGACGTTGCTCTTGGTGCCAGCCTCGAGGCGGCCGACGGTGAGCACGACCGGTTCGCCGGGGCGCGTCTCGCGCGCCACGACGGTCTGGAGGCGCACCACGATCATCGCGGCGAGCACGACCGGGTCGACCGAGGCCTGGGGTGACGATTCCGGCGTTTTCGTACACTCAGTCCGGAGTTTTCGTACACCCCGGTCGGAGGCCGCGTAGCGGCCGACGGTCAGGCTTCGGTGCCCGTTCCTCCTCCCTTGTGGATCGATGGGTTGCTTGCTCGTCGAACGGTGGCCGCTGTCGAGCATGGACGAGACTGTCGCTGCGGACTCGTCTCCGCGGTGATGATCGTTTGTTCCTCCCTTCCTTGTAGTCGGTTGCGATGTCTGGGTCAACGACTGCTTCTTCGGTGCGGATCCCGGCCGACGGTGATGATGAACACTGCGGTCAACTACGGGACTGCGGTCACTGCAGAAACTTCAGGCACTGCGGGGTCGAAGGGACAGGGACGACTGCATGCGTCGGCCGGGATGACACGCACCACGAGGAGTGGAGGACCTCGGCTCCGGCACTCGACGTCTTCGTCCGGACAGTCTGTGGGCGGCGCGAGAGGCGCGATGGCACATTGCGCACCCTCATCACCGGTCACGACGGACGCGGCGACGAGCACGATCACGCCGGCGAGGAAATCGATCACGCCGGCCGCTCCTTCTCGGGCGCTATCGCCTGTTCGTGACGAGCCTGGTCGCGTCGGAGCGACTCGCCTTCGAGCTCGATGCGCACGAGCTGGTGGCAGACCCGGTCCAAGAGGGCGTCGGCCAGGGTCGGCTCACCGAGCGCCTCGTGCCAGTGGACGATCGGGAGCTGACTCGTGAGCACCGTCGAGCGCTGGTCGGCGCGGTCTTCGATCACCTCCAAGACGTCGGCCGCCTGGTCCGCGTTGAGCGGCCTCAAGAGGAAGTCATCGATCACCAAGCAGTCGACGCGTGCCCAGGAAGCCACGAGGCGCTGGAAGCGTCCATCGACACGGGCGACCGCGAGCTCGTCGAGCATGCGCGGGGCGCGCAGGTACAGCGCTGAGTGCCCCTTTCGGATGGCGGCGTTGGCGAGCGCGCAGGCCAAGAAGGTCTTGCCGAGCCCGGTCGCTCCCACGATGGCCACCATCTGGTGGTTGCGCACCCAGCCGCACTCGGCAAGGGAGAGCACCTGGCGCCGTTCGACGCCGCGCCGGCGCCGGTAGTCGACGTCTTCGACGACCGCGTCACTGCGCAGCTTCGCCTGCTTCAGGTAGCGCACGAGGCGGCGGTTCTCGCGCTCGGTGAGCTCGCGTGTGACGAGCAGCCCCAGGCGCTCTGTGAAGCTCAACGCCTCGTAGTCGGGATGCTCGGCCTGCTCTTGGAGGGCCTTGGCCATAGCCGGGAGCTTGAGGGCATGCAGGCCCTCGACGGTCTGGGTGAAGAGCACAGGGATCGTTCCTTTCATCGGTAGTAGTCCGGGCCGCGCAGGTTCTCGTGGACCGGGTGGACGAGCGGCGGTGAGGTCGTCTCGGGCAGGGGCTTTTGGTCGAGGCCGTTCTTCAGGATCGATTCGACCGAGCGATACGAGTAGGAGCGGGCGACGAGCGCCCGGGCGCACGCCGCCTCCACGCGTGCTGCGCCGTAGCGATCCGCCAGGCGGATGATGCCGAGGCACGAGCGGAAGCCCTGCTCGGGATGGGGGCGGGTGTCCAAGATCGCCTTTGCGAGGCGTGCCGTCGCCGGTCCGGTCTTTTCGGTCCAGCTCACGATGCGCGCCGGCGTCCACTGGGCGTGGCGGCGGTGGGACTCGGGCATGTGGGCGGGGTCGGTCGTGAACCCGGGTCGGTGCTGGCGCACGTGGGAGGCGACGCGTTTGGACTTGAAGAACACCTCGAGCGTCGTCGCCGACAGGCGCACCTCGACGCGCTCACCGACGAGGCGGTAGGGCACCGAGTAGTAGTGCCGTTCCGCCCTCACCTCGAGGTGGTAGTCGATGCCGACTTTCATGGCCTTCCAGGTGGCGAAGTCGTAGCGGGTTGGCGGCAGCGGGCGCAGGGCCGGACGGTCGATCGCAAGGAACAGCGATCGGCGCGTGCCGTCGATCTTGCGGAACGGCCGGTCGTTCACCCACGCCACGAGTCTTTTGACCGCGACGTTCGCCTGGGCGATGGACGTGAAGCGCTCGTGGCGGAGCCGGGCCAAGATCCACCGTTCGACCAACAAGACGCCGACCTCCGCCTTGGCCTTGTCGCGAGGTTAACCGGCTAATCGAGGCTGCGGTTACACCACCGTTCGTCCAGTAGCGGCCGGGTCAGTTCCGCTTCGAGAGTTTGCGGAGGAGTTCCTCGTGACGGCGGACCCGCTTGGCCAGGGCTTCGAGCGCCATTCGCTGGTGAGCCAACTCTGCGGCCAGTCCGGACAGGGTCGTGGCCGCCTGGGCATGCGAACGATGTTCTTCGACCGATGCCCGCAGCGGCGGGTTGCGGTAGAGGGTCACGCGCGGGATCCCCGAGCGTTCGGAGACCGCCACGAAGGTGATCTCGGACCCACTCGCGGCCAGCTCGGCGCAGGCCCTCTCCACCGCCTGCAGCCGCTCGTCGCTCACCCAGCGGTCCTGGCCATGAGAATGTCCAGCCGCTCCACCAGACGGCGGTGACGATCGGCCTCGGTGACCCAGCCTCGGCGCTCCGCGTCGGCCGCCAGTGCCTCGGCGTCGATCCGCTGAGCGGCCAGCACCGCCAGGTGGCTGGCGTCGGATCGGAAGTTGGGGCAGTGCTCGCAGATGTTGGCGTACGCGCAGGCGCCTTGGGCCTCGGAACGGACGCAGTAGCCGCCGGCCAAGCGCGCCTTGATCGCGGGTGCCTCTTTCCAGTCGGTGTGCAGTTGCACGGGGACCGACGCCGGCATCACCGCTCCCAACTGCTCTTTGGCCAGCACCAGGGCGCGCTCGTACTCGGTCCTCACCGTGTCGTCGAAGAGCCGGCCGTAGCGCAGGCTCATCTCGGCGGAGCTGTGGCCCAACAGAGCCATCAAGCTCTGCAGCGAGACCCCGGCGTTCACCAAGGCGGTGGCGTAGGTGTGCCGGAGCTGGTGTGGGGTGGCGTGTGCGACACCGGCGACGTCGGCCGCCCGGGTCAACTCCTGACGCAAGCCCTTCATCGACACCCGCCGGCCGTGGTGGGTGAGGAGAAACTCGACCATCCGCCCACTGCGGGGGTGCAGGAGCGGCCGGATGGGCGAACGATGGGCGGCGATGCGGTCCACGAGCTTGACCGTCTCGTCGTCGAGCGGCACCATCCGCTCGGTGTCGAGCTTCCCCAAGGGGACCTTCAGCCACGAGCCCTGGCCGGGGACGTCGTGGACACAATCGAGCTCGAGGTCGACGAGCTCACCGATGCGAAGTCCGCAAGCCCGCTGCAAGAGGAGGGCGCTGGACGTCAAGACGTTGTCGGACTGCTCGAGCGCCTGGGCGAGTCGGCGGTCGGCGTCGGGTGGCAGGTAGCGCGGGAGGGGTCGGGGAAGTCGGGGGATGTCGGAACGGAAAATGAGCCGACGCGGTGGTGCCTCGGTCCATCCCCATTCGGTGATGTTGTTGAGCAGCGTGTTGACTGCCAGCACTCGGCCGCGGCGCTCCGAAGCCGAGATCGGTCCTCCGTTGCGTGAGGACCGTGCTTCGGCCACCGCGCTCAAGTACGTCTCGATGTGCCGCCGGCGATCCAACATGGCGATCGACGCCAATGTGGGATCCACGGCGTGCAGGTGTCTGCCGAAGTGAGCGAGGCGGGTGGCCGTCGACGTCACCGTCCCACGGGTTTGGGTGGCGATGAGTCGCTCCAGATAGGCGACGAAGCTCGGCCGCAGCCGGGCGGGGACGTCTGCCATGCGCCGCTCGAAGCTCTGGCGGAACCTGATCGCCGGGTTGCTCGGGGCCTCGCTCAAGATCCCCAAGTGATAGAAGATCGTGCGGGCGCACAGGATGGCCTTCGAATAATGGCGCCACCCCACCCCTTCGTCACGCTCACGCTGACGGCAGGCCTCGACGAGGTCGTCGAAGTCGCCGTCGGTCAGCTGGTCCAGGGACTTGCCGGTCTGGATGAGCAGCCGAGCGACCACCTGCGAGCCGATGGCCAGCCGGGTCCGGTGGGTGAAGCCGAGTTCGGCTGCCCCGGCCAAGAACCGATCGAGGTCGGCCCCGAGCGGACTGCGCGCCGCCTCACGCCAGATGGACGGGAGCTTGCGTCGCACGAGGAAGTCGTAGCCCGGCCGCAGGTGGCCGTGGAGCATGAGGAACAACACGAAGGGCCGGGCGTGACCGTCGCCCCCGAGCCGCTGGGTGAGCGGCTCGTCGGCCCAGGTGGAGATGTCCGGCCAGCGCACGAGGAACCTCCGAGCGGCGGTGGTTGAGAGCAGATGCTCACGCCCACTGGTCTCGATGTCAGCCACGAAGGCCTCGTAGATGGCGGCGCTATGAGCGGGAACGCTGCCGGGCACGCGCGGCATCGAACTCCTTTCGGACGTGGCCGGGAGCGAGGTGGATGTAGGCGGCCGTCGAATCGACATGGTCATGGCCGAGCAGCGCCTGCATCACCGCCAGGTCGACGCCCGCCTCGGCCAGGGCAGTGCCGAAGGTGTGGCGCAAGGCGTGGGGGTGTCCCGCCGGCACCCCCGCTCGGGCCCGGTGGTAGCGGAACACGGTGCGCAAGCCCTCAGGAGTGAGCGGCTGGCCCCGGTGGGGACCCTTGGCCACCACGAACAGTCGGGACGAAGCCGTCTCGGGACGTTCTGCCAGAAGGTAGGTCTGGATGACGCCGGCCACCTCATTGTCGATGGGAACCCGGCGTTCCTTGTCCCCCTTGCCCACGACCCGGACCCAGCGACGAGCGACGTCGACGTCGCGGACCTCCAACGACAGCACCTCGGCCGAGCGCAGCCCCGAGTACAGCATCAGGCCGGCCATGGCCCGGTCCCGCCAGGTGCGCAGACTCCCCACGAGGGAGGCCACCTCTCGGCGATCGAGGCTCCGCGGCAATCGGCGGGGCTGGCGCAGCCGCAGCGCAGAACGGTCCTTGGGGCGACGGGCGAGATGACCGAGCATGCCGGAGCGCTCACCTCGCGCCGCAGCCCGGCCCTCGCGACCACGGGGCACCGGATTGACGCGACCGGGGTCTCGTATCGAGAGGAACCCGAACAGAGCGGAGATGGCGGCCAGCCGCCGGTTGATGGTCGACGCGGCGTAGCCGGTGTTGCGGCCGTCACGGATCGAATAGACGTTGTCGCCACGACGTCCGGGCACGGTGACTTCCCGGCAGGCGGCAAGGAAGCGCAGCAGGACGTCGGTCGTGACACCGTCGAGTCCGAGCGCTTCACCCTCTAGCCAACGGCAGAACGCCAGCAGGTCATAGGCGTAGGCGCGAACCGTCCGAGGAGAGTAGTTGCGATCAGCGAGGTATCCGAGGAAGTCGTTCACCTCTGCGAAGCGACGGACACCATCGCCGCGGAGGTGCCAACGCCCGCCATCAACGGCGACTTGCAGTCCGTCGATTGCCACGGACACAGTTGTATCGACATTGGATCTACTCCGTCAATCGGCAAGCAGCAGCAATCTTAGTTATCCCCACAATCCACAGTTTCCACAGGCGACTACTACTGACGGATCATTAGCCGGATAAGGGGGGTTTGTAGGAGCGAGCCGGCATGACGGCCACGTTGTAATGAGCCGCCATCTCCAAGAACGTCACGTTGACTGTCGGTTCGTAGCGGTGCGGCCGGGTGACGCCTGCGCGAAGGTTGTCGGGCACCGCGATCTGCGGGCAACCCTCCAGGTGCTCGAAGCAGTTGACGTGTCCGGTCACCCAGTAGAGGAGCTCTTGAGAGGGAAACACCTCGGCATAGACGTAGGACGACGCGCCCAAGACGGCGACGAACAGCTCGGCACGCAGATGGATCGCGCCGGTGTCGGGGTCGTAGATGGGCAGCGTCTGGCCGGGGAAGTCGCAGAAGAGCTTCTCGCCTGCCTTGTGCTCCTGGCGCATCACGACGTCGAGATGGCGCCGCCAGCGGCGGTAGTGCTCGGCGAACTGGCTGTAGGCGTAGCCGTCGGGGTGGGTCTCTTTGTACTCGTGCCACAAGAGCATGAGCGTCACCCCCTTCTTGCGTCGCTCTCGGTGGATCGCTGCGAAGTCGGGCTGTGGACGCTCAGCCGCCGGCCCCGGCGCGTCGCCGGCCACGAACAAGCGCGCTCCCAACGCGTCGTCGTCGAGGCCCTCGGGCAAGGGCCAGGAGAGCCCGGCGCGATCTGCGCGCCGGACGTGGTCGGCGACGGTGGTGAACGGCACCTGCACCGACGCGCTCACCTGGCGCAGGCTGAGGCCTTCCGCCCGCAGCCGTAGAACTGTGCGGATCTTGCGCATGGCAATGTGGGGCCGGGACACCGGCTCCTCCCCTCCCTAAACGTCTTCGCGGACCTTCAGGGGGGGAGGTTGCCGTGTCCCACTCACCTCACGCCAGCGCTACGCGTCCTCTCCGCGGAATCCGGTGTACGAAAACTCCGGAAAGCGCTCGCGAGATAACTACGCGAGCACAAGATGTAGTGGTCCGGGGTGACGGGTGCAACCAGGTGCGATAGGCGTCAGTGCAAGGCGTCGCATTGGCACCACGACACAACCACGACACAAGATGTTGAGTCCGCGTAGACAGCTCGCGAGCCCTTACTCCGGAATCGCTGTACGGAATGGTCCGGAACAGCTGTACGAAAACCTCCGGCGCGCGCACAATGTGCCGCCGAAAGTCGCGACGGTCCTCCTGCGCCTGCCCCACATGCGAGCGTCGAGATGCACGGCGCTCCCGTGCAAGAGTTCCCCGGTCCTCCCGCCCCCGGCTCCGACGGAAACGATCCCGCGCGTTCGCCTCTCGTCGGGCAGTTCGAAAAATGTGCACGTCGTGTTGGCCGGAGAAGAGAAGTGTCACATTTCGTGTCACCCGCCGTGAG
>JAJYPY010000117.1 GCA_021794995.1 Actinomycetes bacterium
CGGACACTGCCACCACGACCAGCCGGACTTTGTCAGACACGCCCTAGACCAGCCGACCGTCGGAAGCGTCCAGGAAGCCAAGTGAGCGGTACCCCGGCATCCGGCGCTGGAGCGAGTTGGCAAGGATCGGGGTGTTCACATCGTGGTAGTCGTGCACCTCGGCGAGGTCCTTGCCGGCTGAGGCGCGCACGACCCGGCCCACGCATTGGATGAGCAGACCGTCGAAGGAGATGGGGCCGGCAAGGAACAGGGTGTCCAGGGCAGGCGCATCGAAGCCCTCCCCGATGAAGGGAGTCGTACCGATGACCAGAACACCCTCGCCAGCGCGGACATCGGCGAGCTGCTCCACCACTTCGCGGCGCTGCTTGACCTGCATCCCGCCCTGGAGCACGAGCGGAGGCCACCCCTTGTCGCGCAACGCGTTCGCAAGCGCCTCAACGTGCGCAACTCGCCTGGTAAGGACAAGACAGTTACGACCTCGGCGGATCGCCTCGAGGACGTCGTGGACAATCTGGGCGTTCCTCTCGGCGTCGGCGGCCAGGGTTGTGTGAACCGCAGCGAGCGCGCCAGGCTGGGTCAGGTCCACCTCGCCATAGGTGAAGCCTGTTTGATGGAGATGTAGTTCACGTCTCGGGCCCGCGACTCCGTCTCCGGCCTCGAGCAGGGTTCCGAAATGCTCGTCGGAATCGAAGGTGTGCCGTACCGGACCGAGCTGCCAGTCGACCAATCCACCGAGGCCGTCACGCCGTGTGGGCGTCGCGGTGAGGCCTAGCCAGTAGCGTGCCGCGATGGGCTTGACTGAATGATCATAGGCCGCCGCAGCGAGGTGGTGGCACTCGTCTACGATCACCTGCCCGTAACCCGCAGTCAGTTCCGCGATTCCGTCGCGCCGAGCGAGGGTCGCAAGCGTCGCGATGTCCACGACACCACTGAGCTTCTTGCGCCCACCGCCGAGTTGGCCGGGACGTACCCCAAGGAACTCCTCGATGCGGGCTCGCCACTGCTCAGCCAACGCCTTGCGGTCCACCAGGATCAGGGTCGACGCTCCACGCTCGGCGATCATCGCGCACGCCATCACGGTCTTTCCCGACCCCGGAGGCGCGACTAGGACGCCGTCATCATGGGCCAGCAGCTCCCCGACGGCCGTGGCCTGAGCCCCGCTGAGCTCGGTCCCGAGCGCGACATCGATCTCCCGGCCGGTGTTCCGGATATCGGTGACGTCCAGGCGCGAACCCGCCTGCTCGACGATTCCGGCGATGCGATGCCTCAGGCCTCGAGGCAGGACGAGTTGATCATCCACGGTCAGGTCGTAACCCTGCAGGAATCGTGGGGTATCTCCCGTCCACTTCCTCAGGCGCTGCAGTTCGTAGAACTTCGGGTTCACCATCGAGGCGGCATGCTTGAACGTCGACAGCGCCGCGGGCGTCAGCTGGGAGGTTCCGACGGCGAGCCCCGCCCCCAGCTCGGCACGGATCACGGGGGGCAACCGCGGTTGCACGCGGGTGGCAGTCGACCGCTCGAGCGCCACCAGATCCACGCCGATCGGGGTCCGCGACGCGAGCCGCCTGAACCCGGCTGCTTCTCCGGGACTGAGCCGATCGAGAGTCGACAAGAACTCCCACTGGTCCTCATAGGGCTCGAGAGTGGCCAGGTTGAGGAACACAGTGAGTCCATCCCGTCGGCGCCGGCCCTGCAGCGGGGCCGCGATCAGGTTCCCGAACCCTCCCTCAGGCACCACATCCTGATTCGGGAAGAGCCTGTCATACGAACGAAGGTCCATCGAACCTCGCAAAAGCATCGCCTCATGCACCAGCCAGGTGCCCACAGCGCGAGCCGTCGCAGCGGGGACGGCATCAGAGAACAGGATCCACACATGCGCTCCCCGGCCCGACTGCGAAATCTCAAGAGCCGTGGGGACGCCATGACTACTGGCCGCCTTGACGTAGGCCAGGGCGTCGAGCATCGCGGTCGAGCCATCGAAGTCGGCAGCGAGCCAATGACACTGGTTGCCTCCCAACAGTGGGTAGAAGCCGATGAACGCATCCCCCGCAAGATGCGCCGCAAGCACATCCGGAGTGAGCGGAAGGTGACGAACGGCTCGCTTGTCGATTCCCTTGCGCCAGCCGCCTACGATGGCCGGCGACCACCCGCTCGCACCCGTCCTCGCGTTTTCCCAACGCACCGCATACACATCCCGCCTGCTAGCGAATCTGTTCGCGAACAGCTCGAGCTTGGCCGAAACCGAAGATGACATCGTCACCAAGCCGGGCGCCGCAATCGGCATCGCCGGCTGCTCCGGCGCCGGCTGAGTCTCGCCGCCCCGCAGTCCGAGCAATCGCGACAGCCGAGCGTTCTCCTCGCGCAAGTGCTCCAGCTCGCGGAGCAGAGCAGACTCGCCGACACGGATCACGAAGCCATTCAACCTCAGGGCGCATGGCAGTCCGTCCTGACGTGTCGGGCCAAGAGTCTCGAGAACCTCACCCCTGGGACGGCGTCGCTTCCGTGACTCAGCCGACCAGGCAACCATGCGAAGACAGTCGGCACCGTCGGAGAGACCTGGCGCACCTCAGGCAAAGACCCCATAGGTCCGCCTATCAGGCGTTGCCCCAACCCGAGATACCTTCCAACCCTTCGCGCGGCTGCGCGGAGGGCTTGATCAGTGCTATGACAAGGGGGTGCCCACGGCGGAGCCCCTACGTGACTCAATCATCGCCTCTGTGATGAGCCGCGCCAGCAGGAATGGTGGCTTCGTAACGCGCGCCGACCTCTCATGGGTTTCACTGCCTACTGGAGAGGGCCGCCGTGTGATCGACACGGCTCGCGGAATATGGAATCCACGCGACATGGACGCGACGCTAAGTGTCGTTAGCTCTCCCACGGGGCCGTACTCCGACCGTGAAGTCGAAGGGGGCCTGTTCCACTACTCATACCGCGAGGGCTCGATCAACGGCGACAACACGAAACTGCGCCGAGCCTTTCAGCTGGGATTGCCGATCATCCTGCTCCGCAAGGTGCGCGACGGCGTCTACGTCCCCTACGCCCCCGTGTACGTTGTCGACGACATCGTTGAGCAGCGCGAGTTCCTTCTCGCGCTCGGGCTTGTCCCGGCAGTCGTAGAACTTGAGGTGGCGGTCCCCCGCCTGACACCTGCCGTGCGGTAGGAGTTGGGCATCCGCCAAGACGCACCAACAAGAAGGGGACCGCCGTGACCAACAACTACCAGAAGAACGTGCCGAGGACGACAGCCGAGCTGCGGCTCGCGATGCCGGAGACGGTGAGCGTGGCGATGTCCGAGATCGCCGAGGACATGCAGGAGGGCCTGCTTGCCCTGGCCGTGGGGGCAGGGCTGCAAGTGATGACGGCGCTGATGGAGGCCGACGTGAGCGCGGCGTGCGGGCCGAAGGGCAAGCACGACGCGGCCCGGACGGCGGTGCGGCACGGCCACGAGAAGGGCTCGGTCACGCTGGGCGGGCGGCGGGTCAGCGTGGACCGGCCGCGGATCCGCACCGCCGACGACACGGCTGAGCTGCCGGTGCCGGCCTACGAGCTGTTCAGCGGCACCGAGATCCTGGGTCGGCTGGCGATGCAGAAGATGCTGGCGGGCATCTCCACTCGCCGCTACTCGGCGGTCGGGCTCGAACCGGTCGGTGTCAAGACCGAGCAGGCGGCCGGGGCGGTCAGCAGGTCGGCGGTCTCGCGGCGGTTCGTCGCCGCCACCGAGACCGCGCTGATCGAGCTGCTCGCCGCGCCGCTGGGCGAGCAGGACCTGGTCGCGTTGATGATCGACGGGATCACCTTCGGTGAGCACCTGTGCGTGTGCGCGCTCGGTATCGGCATCGACGGCGTCAAGCACCCGCTGGCGCTGGTCGAGGGCGACACGGAGAACACCACCGTGGTCAAGGACCTGCTGGCCGGGCTGCGTGAGCGTGGTCTGGACACCACCCGCCCGATCCTGATCGGGGTCGACGGCGCCAAGGCGTTGACCGCGGCGGTGAAGCGGGTCTTCGACCACCCGGTCATCCAACGCTGCCAGATCCACAAGGTTCGAAATGTCGAAGATCGGTTGCCGAAGGAGCTCGGCAACACGGTCGCCAAACGGATGCGCAAGGCCTACCACGCCGAGACCGCACTGGCCGCCGAAGCCCAGCTCGAGGCGCTGGCCCGCGAGCTGGAGCGGACCCACCCCGGCGCCGCCGCCAGCCTGCGCGAGGGCCTGGCCGAGACGCTGACCGTGCAGCGCCTGGGCGTGCCACCGACGCTGGCCCGCACGCTTCGCTCGACCAACGCCATCGAGTCGATGAACAGCATCGCGCGTACTCACAGCCGCAACGTCAAGCACTGGAAGTCGGGGAACATGGCACTGCGCTGGTGCGCCGCCGGCATGGTCGAGGCCGGCAAGCAATTCCGCCGCGTCAACGGCCACATGCACCTGGCCTCACTCCGGCGCGCACTTGACGAACATGTCGCGACCGAAACTGTCAGCACCACCAGCCAGACTGATCCCGCAAACGCCGCCGCCTGATGATCATGACCGCCACCAAAATCTACGACGGTCGGGACATTCCCTGGAAGCACTGGCTGGCGTGAAACTGGTTCCTCCAGCCGACCGAACGGGCGGCCTCGGCGATCGACAGGTCGGTCGATACCAGTAGACGAGCCATCTGCTCAGCTCGCATCTGTCGTAGGTACGCCATCGGGCTGTTGCCGGTAACGGCATCGAAAGAGCGCACGAGTTGTGAGCGAGACAGGTGGACTTCGCTGGCCAGCGAACTGAGCGTCCAGGGCTCCGCAATTCGCGTCCGCAAGACGCCTACGGCGGTAACGACGTGGCCTCTGACGACACCATGCTGAGGCCGATCGCCGGTTCCGTATATCGCATCTGGGTTGTTGAACTGTCTGACCGGCCCTGCCGACGTGCCGCGGCGTTCCGGCCTCGCGGGGACGCGGGAGTCGGTCATTTCTGTGTTGGGTGGGTTCGTGCGAGCACCGCGGCTGCGGCTGCTTGCTCCTGTGGGCTGTTCTTGGTCCAGCCGAACCAGCCGTCCGCGGTTGGGATCACGTCCCACTCTCCGCAGACATAGACGGTCGGTACGTCGGTGTCGGGGGACCACGAAGCAGTGAAGGTCGGATGGGTAAGCCGGGCGGTCCTTGCGCACACGGTGGCGTTCAGAGCGTCATGGCTGGCGGCTCTGAGAATCGCCGGGTCGTAGTTGGGGCCGTATTGCTTGACCTCCTTGATCTGGATGTGGGTTGCGTCATCGGGGAGCCAGGGTGCTGTCTTGTCCCAGCTCTTGATCAGCTCGGCCTTGGAGGCGTAGGTCGTTGATGACATCGGGTGGCCGAAGCGGAACAGGCCGGTCACGTTGAGCACGGCGAGCAGTCCGATGATGGCGACGGCGCCCAGGGCCGCTGCGAGCAGCAGTGTTCGTAGAGGCCGTGTGCGCAGGGCACCCTTCTTGCGGACGGTTTGCCGTGACGTGGGGTGAGGTTCGCGGTTCATGCGTCCCGAGTCCTCGTTCGCCAGGCGCCGATGATCGCGGGGATGACCGTCCAGGCGAGGATGACGAGTATTGCCACGCCGGCTGGCATCGCCAGCTTGTAGTTGGTCAGCTCGTTGGTGGAGCCGGGGTGTGCGTGCGAGCCGATTGCCTGGCCGGGAAGGAACCGGCAAAGGGAGATCAGCAGCACGAGGTCGCGTGCGCCGCCGAGGAAGCTGGCGAGGTAGAGGATGCCGGTCGCGATGGTCTGCCAGCCGATGATCGCGACGAGCGTGATCGAGCGGGAGCCGGTGGCTGATCCGACGCCGACGGCGAGCGAGGTGATGACCGCCGTGGCGAGCACGACCCACCCCGCGGACTCGAGCGTGACGCCGATGCTGGGGGCGGGCGCGTTGCCGTGGAACGCGAACGCCGCGATGGCGGTGATAGCGAAGCCGCTCAGGGTGAAGACGAGCGCGACCGCGACCGCGGCGGGGATGCGGGTCAAGAACAGGATGGTGCGGGACCGTCCGGTCGCGGCGAGGTCGCGGAACACGCCGTTGGCCTGGTCGATGGTGCCGGCCTCGGTGCCGATCAGGATCGCGGCGAACGATCCGAAGTACAGGCCCATCAGCGAGGTGCCGTCAGAGAGCGTCCGGGTGCCGGGGAGCTGCCCGCCGTGGCGGACCACGATGACAGCCAGGTACAGCAGCGTGATCCCGATCGACAGGAGTGCGGCGACGGTCATCGTGGGGCGGTGTCGGCGGAGCTTGAGGATGTCGGCGGCGATCATCTGCCGGGCGATGGAGCCGGTCACGGGCGGTGTCCCACTCGTGAGGTGAGGGCCAGGAAGCGGTCTTCCAGCGACACCTGGTTCGGCGCGAAGCCCGAGACTGTGATCCCGGACTCGATGAGCCGGCCGGTGAGGGTGCTGACCGCCTTGGGATCATGGAGCACGAGGCGAATGCCGGTGGGGGTTTGGCGCGCCTCGATCACGGCGGGATGCCCGCTCAGGAGTGCGAGGGCGGCCCGCGGGTCGTCGCAGGTCAGCTCGTAGTGGCTGCCGCTGTCGTGGGTCAGTTCGGTGATCGTGCCTTGGGCGATGAGCCGACCGCGGTCGATGACCGCGGCGGCGTGGCAGGTCTTCTCGATCTCATCAAGCAGGTGAGAGGAGACGAACACGGTCCGTCCCTCGGCGGCAAGATCGGCGATCAACTGGCGCAGTTCCAGGATGCCGCCGGGATCGAGGCCGTTCATCGGCTCATCGAGGATGATCAGCTTGGGGTCGGCGAGCAGGCAGCGGGCGATTCCGAGCCGTTGGCGCATTCCCTGCGAGTAGGTGCCGACCCGGTCGTTGGCCCGGTCGGCGAGCCCGACGCGCTCCAGGGCCGGCGTGATCTGCCGTTCGGCGGCTGGCCCGCGGACGGCCGCGACCACGGCCAGGTTCTCCTGCCCGGTGAGGTGGGGATGGAAGCGCGGCTCCTCGATGATGGCGCCGACACGAGCCAGGATGCGCTCACGATCAGACGCAAGGGGCCGGCCGGCGATCTGGATCGTCCCTGAGTCGGGTCTGGTCAGGCCGACCAGCATGCGGATCACGGTGGTCTTGCCGGCGCCGTTGTGGCCGAGGAACCCGAACGCGCACCCAGCAGGCACGGCCAGGTCAACGTCCGATACTGCGGTGCGTCGCCCGAAGCGCTTGGTCAGGCCGCGGGTCTCGATCATCAGTTGTGCGGTGGACATGTCCAACAGCATCGAAGGTCCCGCGCCGGCTGCCTATTGGCCACAAGAACGGTTTCTCGTCGGTGCCGATCGTCCTTTCGGCCGGTTCCTCGCTCCCTCCGCGATGCGTAGCCTGGTGGTTAATGACCATCACGCATCGCATCGCAGACAAGGCCAGCGCAGCGGCCAACGTCGCGTTGGGCGCGGTGCTGGCGGCTGTCCTGGCCGCCGAGACGGCGGTCACCGCAGCTCATCACGACAACTGGGTCTTCGAGCTGGCTGTCGGCGTGATCGTCGGCGCCGTTGCGTTGCTCCGGAGCCGTAACCGGGTCAGGGCGGCCGCGGCGGGCCTGGCGGTGTGCCTGGTTGCAGACGTGGCGGCCGACGTGTTTCATCTCCCCTCCCAGCCTGGTGTCACGGCGACCCTTGCGCTGCTGGTGTTGGGCTCCGCCGCGGTCCGGGTTGTCCCTCCTCGCCCGGCCGCGGTCATGGCGCTCGCCGGGGTCGTCGTGCTGGTCGCCGGTCGGTTCGCGCTCGGTGGTGAGTACGTCGCGCCGTTCGCATTCGTGGGCGTGCTCGTGTGGGGCGCCGCCCTCGCGGTGGGGGTCTGGCTACGGTTCTTGGACGCGCGTCGCCGTCTCGCGATCGACACCGCACGACGCGATGAACGCCTGGACCTGGCTCGCGAGCTACACGATGTCGTCGCCCATCACGTCGCCGGGATCGTCGTCCAAGCCCAGGC
>JAJYPY010000118.1 GCA_021794995.1 Actinomycetes bacterium
GGGGCCGGACCCTCGGGGCGACCGACGTGGTCGTCGCAGCGGGCGCGCACCCCCCCCGCATCGCCGGCGTCCCCGAGGGCGTCCTGCCGCCCGTGCGCCCCGTGAAGGGGCACGCCCTGCGGCTGCGCACGACGGCGGCGCGCCCGGCGCTCGAGCACACGGTCCGCGGGCTCGTCCACGGCCGCCACTGCTATCTCGTGGCGCGCGACGACGGGTCGGTCGTGCTGGGCGCGACCTCAGAAGAGCGCGGGTACGACACCTCGGTCCAGGCCGGCGCGGTCCACGCCCTTCTCGACGACGCACGGCTCCTCGTGCCCGCCGTCGACGAGTGGGAGCTCGTCGAGTGCCTGGCGGGGCTCCGCCCCGCCTCCCCCGACAACGCGCCCTTCGTCGGGCCGACGTCCGTGCCGAGGCTCGCCGTGGCGACCGGGCACTACCGCAACGGCGTCCTGCTCGCCCCCCTCACCGCGGCTGCGGTCGCCGCCCTCTTTTGCACAGGGGCGGTCCCGCCGCCCCTCGACGCCTTCCCGGCGGACCGCAGCGTGCACGCCGGCGCCACAGGGAGCACCGGCGCGGTGGCCCCGGCGCCGGCGCCGGGACGGTGAGCCCGGAGGAGCCCGGGGACCTGACGTTCGCCGTCACGGTGAACGGGGAGGTCCGGCAGGTGCCGCCCGGGACCACGGTCGCCGACCTGGTGGCGACGCTTGCACGGCACGCGGCCGGCGTGGCGGTGGCGGTCGACCGGGAGGTCGTGCCGCGCTCGGCGTGGGCCGAGGTCGTGCTCGGCCCCGGGGCGAACGTCGAAGTGG
Source organism: Actinomycetes bacterium (assembly GCA_021794995.1). Taxonomy (GTDB): domain Bacteria; phylum Actinomycetota; class Acidimicrobiia; order Acidimicrobiales; family RAAP-2; genus JAJYVT01. Next base: position 810 of record JAJYPY010000118.1, read on the forward strand.
TCACGGCCGCCGCCGGTGGGTGACGCCGGCGGGGAGCTGCCCCGGCGCACGCCGCCCGTGGCGGCGCGACAATCTGGGGTCGTGGCCGGCCCGGGAAAGACGGCGTTCGTCCTCGCCGGCGGCGGCGCCAAGGGGGCGTTCGAAGCAGGGGCGGTCCGCTACCTGGTCGAGGAAGAGGCGCTGGTCCCCGACGTCATCACCGCCACCTCTGCCGGTGCGATCTGCGCGGCGGTCCTCGCACAGGCGCGCACCCGTGAGGAGCTGATCGCCCGGACCCGTGAGCTGCACGCCGATCTCCTGGCGATGACCCGGTCCGACCTCTTGTTCGGCAAGCAGCCGTGGGTCGCGGCGCTCGAGGGCACGCTCTTCGGCCGGGCGATCGACCACTGGGTGCTGGAGCGGACGCGCCCGCCGGTGCCGGGGGCCGAGGACGGGGCGCGCGTGGAGCGCGCCGTGCGACGCGGACGCTCCCTGCGGCTCCTCGGCCAGGTCGCCCGTGCCCTGCCCAGCCTCGGGCGGGCCGGCAGGCGGCTGCGCGGGCGGACCGGGTCGCTGCTCACGCTCGAGCCGCTCGCCGAGCGGTTGCGCCTCGGTGGCGGGGGCATCGCCGCGATCGACCCTGGGCTGGTCGCGCGCCCGGGCCTGGACCTGCGCCTGGCGGTCGTCGCGCTGGGTGCCGGCGTGCTGCGCTACGTGGCGGGCGACGGCACGATCGTCGCGAGCGATGCGTGCTCCCCGGTGCCGGGGGCGGCAGGCGGGCCGGTCGATCTCATCGACGGGGTGATCGCGTCGGCGAGCGTGCCCATGGTCTTTCCGCCGCGACCCCTCGCCGGCGACGTCTACGTCGACGGTGGCGTGGTCGAGAACGTGCCGGTGCGCGCGGCGGCCGCGCTCGGTGCGACGCGCATCATCGCCATCCTCGCGGTGCCGCTCGATCCCCCGCCGGACCGCTACGACTACGCGCGGGCGAGCGCCCCCGTGGTCTTCTTGCGCGCGGTCGGCGCGATCTCCTTCGCCGAGCGCCAGCGCGCAAATCTCACCCCGACGCTGCCGGCGGGGACCGAGCTCACGGTCGTCGACCCGCGTGTGGACGTGGTGGGCCCGTTCGACGTCTCACGGGGTCTCATGCTCTTGAACATGGACTACGGGTGGATGCGCGCCGCCGACGTGTGCGCGGACATCGCCCCCCCGGTGCGCCGCCGTGCGTCGGAGGCGACCGACGCCATCGTCATCGCCAGGACCCAGGCGTGGCACCGCGAGGAGGAGCTGTGGCGCGCGGGCGCCGGGAGCGCCGCGGACCTCGCCGCGCTCGCCCGGTGCAAGCGGGTCGTGCGCGACGCGCTGAGCGAGCGCAAGGGGCTGGGCCTCCCCGTGCCTCCCGACGCGGGTCGCTGGTGGGCCGGCTACGAGGTGCACGAGGGCACGCGCCCGGCGGCGCTGCCCCCCGACCTCCTCGACGAGCGCACCTGAGCCTCGCTTAGCGCAGGTGCTCCGTCCAGCCCCTCCCGTCCCACCAGCGCTCACGGCCGCTCCCTGCAGGATCGGGGTACCAGGCGGCAGGGGGCAGGGAGACGGGCGGCGGAGGCGGCGCGACCTGCGGGGGGACGCCGTAGCCGCCATAGCTGCCGTAGCTGCCGTAGCCGCCGTAGCCGGACCCCGGGTAGGACTGGGGGCCCTGGGGCATCTGGGCCGCAGGCGGGAAGCGCCGGCGGAGCACGGTCAGGTAGACGATCGAGGAGACGAGGGCGAAGGGCCACAGGAGCAGCCAGCCCACGCCGAGGGTGACGGCCCACAGGACCTTGCGGCCGGCCGAGAACTGCCACGGCGGGCGCCGCGCGACGTCCACGATGGCCCAGACGACGGGGATGAGCGAGAGGACGGCGAGACCGAAGACGACGGTCAGCCAGTCGCCGGGGGTCACCGGTTCGGGCCCGGGACCGGCGCGCGCCGGTCACCGGGCCGTGTTGCATCGCACCTCACGCGGTTGGCCACGTCACGATGATATGCGGGAGCCGGGCGGCTCGGGCTGCATCGCCCCCGGCCCCCGCAGACGGCGCCGCGGGTTACTCAGCCTGCCCGAACTTCTTGATCTCTTCGATCTCGGCTTCCGTGAGCTCCCTCGGTGCCTCGCCGCGGGCCACCTTCTCCTTCTCGACGTGCACCCGGATCTCGTCGACGACCTCGGGGTTGGCCAAGGTCGTGATGTCCCCCACGTCGGTGAAGTTGGAGATACCGGCGATGACGCGCCGCATGATCTTCCCCGACCGGGTCTTGGGCATGTCCGGCACGATCCACACGTTCTTGGGCCGGGCGACCTTGCCGATCTCGGACTCGATCGCCGCGGCCACCTTGTCCTCGATGCCGGACTTGGGGTCGACGCCGGGCTTGAGCGAGATGTACATCTCGACCGCCCTCCCCCGCAGCTCGTCGACGACGGGGACGGCGGCAGCCTCGGCCACCTCTTCGACGAGCACGCTCGCCGACTCGAGCTCCTTGGTGCCCAGCCGGTGGCCGGCGACGTTGATCACGTCGTCGACGCGGCCGAGGATCCGGAAGTACCCGTCGGCGGCCTGCATCGCGCCGTCGTTGGCGAAGTACGGCCAGTCGTGCCAGTCGGTGCTGTCCTTGTTCCGGCAGTACTTCTCGTAGTACGTGGACACGAACCGCTCCGGGTCGCCCCAGATCGTCTGGAAGATCCCGGGCCACGGGTTGCGGATGCAGATATTCCCCGCCTTCCCGCTGCCTGCAGGGACCTCCTCGCCGTTCTCGTCGTAGATCACCGGGTAGATCCCGAGCACACCGGGCCCGCAGCTGCCAGGCTTCATCGGCTCGAGCGCGGGCAGGGTGCTCCCGAGGAACCCGCCGTTCTCGGTCTGCCACCACGTGTCGACGATCGCCGCCTCGCCCTTGCCGACGACGTCGTAGTACCACCGCCACACGCCCGGCTCGATGGGCTCGCCGACGGTCGTCATGTGCTTGAAGTGGTAGTCGTACTTGAGGGGCTCGTCGGGACCGACCTTGCGGAGCATGCGGATGGTCGTGGGCGCGGTGTGGAAGATGTTCACCCCCAGCCGCTCGGCGATCCGCCACGGCCGCCCCGGGTCCGGGTAGGTCGGCACGCCCTCGTACATCACGCTCGTCGTCCCGAGCGCGAGCGGGCCGTAGACGATGTAGGAGTGCCCGGTGATCCATCCGATGTCCGCCGCGCACCAATAGGTGTCTTCGGGGTGGATGTCCTGGTAGAACTTCGAGGTCCCCGCGACGTAGGAGAGGTACCCGCCGGTCGAGTGCTGGCATCCCTTCGGCCGTCCGGTGGTGCCCGAGGAGTACATGATGAACAGCGGGGCCTCGGCCGGCATCGAGACCGGCGGCACCACCTTCCCGGCGTACTCGGGCATCACGTCGTCGACGAAGTAGTCCCGCCCGTCGACCATCGGCGTCGTCGACGCGTACTGGCCCGCATGCCGGCGGAACACCAGCACCTTGTCGACGTCCATCCCCTCCTCGTGGGCACGCTTGACCGCCTCGTCGGCCTTCACCTTGTGGTCGATCAGCTCGCCGTTGCGGTAGTAGCCATCGATGGTGACGAGGACCGTGCTACCCGAGTCGGCGATGCGCCCGCCGCACGCCGCCCCGCTGAAGCCCCCGAACACCTGGGAGTGGATGATCCCCAACCGCGCGCACGCGAGCATCGCGATGGGGAGCTCGGGGACCATCGGCATGTGGAAGGTGATCCGATCGCCCGCCTTCAGCCCGCAGAACCCCTCGAGGAGGGCGGCGAACTCGTTCACGCGGCGGTAGAGCTCCCGGTAGGTGATCGCGTGGGTGGCCTCGCTCTCGGGCTCGGGCACCCAGATGAGGGCCGCCTGGTTGGGCCGGGTCTCGAGGTGGCGGTCGACGCAGTTGTAGCAGGCGTTCAGCCGGCCGCCGACGAACCAGCGCCAGAAGGGGGGGTTCGAGGTGTCGAGCGTGGTGTGCCAGTACTGGTCCCATGTGAGGAGATCTGCGTACTCCTTGAAGCAGTCGGGGAAATGCTCCTCCGTGAAGCGGGCGCGGATGGCCGGGTCGGACGCGTTGGCCTGCCCGATGAACTTCGGCGGGGGCCGGTAGAGCTCCTCCTCCCGCCAATGCACGGCGATCTGGGCCTCGGAAACCTCGGTCTCTTCCGGTTCGGTCACCTGCGGCGCGCCGTCTGCTGCCATCGCCGACACCTCCGTTCTCGTGCTCGGTTCGTATTCTCCACCCAACATTGAGGTCGCGCCAGGGCCGAGGGGGGGTCGGGGGTCGGGGGTCCGGCCCCCGGGCACGTACGCCCCCCGAGCCTGGACGGCCCGCTGCGCTGCGTCCCGTCGCGGGCTCGTGGACGCCGCTCGTGCACGCCCGTGCGGTCGCGAGCGGCGTCCACGCCCGGAGGAGCTAGTGGACCGCGGCCCGGGACGCCCCGGGGAAGCTCATCGGCTTGCCCACGAAGAGCACGTGGCGCCCCGCCATTCCGTTCACCACGCCGGCTGCAGACGTGTACCACGCGGTCGCCGCGGTGACGACGCCCACGATGCCGCCCGCCTTGACCAGATTGGCTGTGGAGGCGAACTTGCCGATGAAGAGCAGCAGCTCGGTGATCTCCAAGGTGAAGAACACCGCGAGGACCGCCTTGTTCACGAACAGGCTCCACAAGAGCATGTAGGTGTTGAAGATGAAGAACGCCAGCAGGATCCAGCCGAGGTCGTTTGTGATGTTCGCCCCCTTGGGCGCTCCGGGGATCACGAGCTCGACGTAGAGCGCGAGCCCGATCCAGAACCCGCCGTACGTCGAGAACGCCGTGGCGCCGAAGACGTTGCGGTTCTTGAACTCCCACATGCCGGCGAGGAGCTGGCAGGTGCCGCCGTACGCGAAGGCGTACCCCAGCCATTCGTTGCCCGTCCCCCTCGTCCATCCCGCGTTCGCGGCAGACAGGAGAAAGGTGGTGAGTGCGAAGGCGGCCAGCCCGAGCGGCGCGGGGTCGGCTGGCGCCGGCACGCCGATGATCTCCGTCTGCTGCGCCGGTCTGGTCGCTTCGAAGGTCGTTGCCATGGGTCGGGGCCCTCCTCCCTGCCCGGCTTCCCGGGACAGGCTCGTGCGGAACCATGCACCACGACAGGCGCGCCCGCCTACGGCCCCCCTGTGGGACACGCGGAGCAACCGCTGCCCTGCCGAGGGTGATCATGAAGAATCCGCGGTGCGCAGGCAAGGGTCGTTGGGCGGTGATCGCCAAGCGGCGCCGGGCTGTCGATGAACGGCACGGACGCTGCGCCGAGCGGTCGATCCGACACGACGAACGGCAGGCCTGCCGTTCCTCCGCCCTGTCTCGGCCCGCCCTGCGTCCGCGAGGCGGGCTGTGGAAGACTGCGGACGCCGTGCGGTGCCTGGCCCGGTCCGTGGCGGCCGAGTGGCAGCGGGGGGTCCGCCGTGGGAGTCGCGATCTGGGGCGCGTTGGCCGGCGTGCTCGTCGTGGCCGGCGTGGTCACGTGGTTCGCGCTGCGCGGCGGGCGCCAGCTCGGGACGCCGAGCCAGCGCACCACGTACGAGACCCTGCACACCGCCAGCCAGACCGCTCCCGCCCTGCGCGGCGGCCTTACGCGTGCGAGCGCCCAGATCGCCGTCCCCTACCTGCGCCGCCTGCTGGGGGGCGGGGTGGTGCTCGCCGACCGGAGCGGGGTCCTTGCGGTGTGCGACATCGACACCGACCACTGCGCGCTCCTCGAGAGCTCGCTCGTGGCGGCGGTCACAAGCGGCCGCTCCCAGACGCTCACCACCCGCCAGCTCGCGTGCGGCGACTCGCTCTGCGTGCTGCAGGGCGGCGTCGTCGTGCCCCTCCGGGTGGACGGGCAGGTGGTGGGGGCGCTCGGGACCGTCGCGACGGTCACCTCGTCGGCCCTCGCCAGGCTGGCGAGCGAGGTGGCGCGTTTCGTCTCCACCCAGCTCGAGCTGGCCGAGCTCGAGCGCGAGCGCGGGCGGGCGGACCAGGCCGAGCTGCGCTTCCTGCGCGCCCAGATCGCGCCGCACTTCGTCTACAACGCGCTCAGCGCCATCGAGTCGTTCATCCGGACGGACCCCGAACGCGCCCGTGAGCTGCTCGTCGGCTTCGCGGACTTCACCCGGTACAGCTTCCGCAGCCACGGCCAGTTCGTGACCATGGCCGAAGAGCTCCGGCTGGTGGACACGTACCTGGACCTCGAGCGCGCGCGCTTCGGCGACCGCCTGTCGGTGAGCGTGCGCGTCGCCCCCGAGGTCCTGAGCGTCATGCTGCCCTCGCTCGTCATCCAACCGCTCGTGGAGAACGCCGTACGCCACGGGATCGAGCCGAGCGAGCGGCCCGGCAGGCTGTCCATCGCGATCACCGACGAGGGAGGCGAGGCCGCCGTGCGGATCGAGGACGACGGGGTGGGCGCCGACCCCGTCCGCCTGCTGCGGGTCCTCTCGGGGACCGATTCGAGCGATGCGGTCGGCCTGCACAATGTGGACGAACGGCTGCGCGCGGTCTTCGGCGAGGAGTACGGCGTGCGGATCAGGAGCGGCGTCGGCTCGGGGACGACGGTGACGCTGCGGATCCCCAAGCGCCACCCCGTGGTGGCGAGGTCCTGAGATGGGCGGACGGTGAGCAGGTGAACGGGCTCTCGATCCTCGCCGTCGACGACGAGGCCCCGTCGCTCGACGAGCTCTCCTACCTCCTCGAGCGCTCGGCCCTCGTCGAGCGGGTCGCCGTCGCCCGGGGCGCGACCGAGGGGCTGCGGCGCCTGCGCGACGAGGAGTTCGACGTCGTGCTCCTCGACATCCGGATGCCGGGGCTCGACGGGATGGAGCTGGCGCGGGTCCTCGGGCGCTTCGCGACCCCACCGGTGGTGATCTTCGTCACCGCGCACGAGGGCCATGCGCTCGAGGCCTTCGAGGTCGGTGCGGCGGGCTATCTCTTGAAGCCCGTCGACGGGGAACGCCTCGACCGGGTGCTCCGCCGCGCGCTCGACCGGGCGGCGCACGCGGGCAACGGCGCTG
>JAJYPY010000119.1 GCA_021794995.1 Actinomycetes bacterium
GAGCTCGTCGACGATGGCGTCGCGCACCTCGAAACCGGTGGAGGGGTGCAGCAGACGGGCTTTCAGCTCCCCGAGCGGGATCGGCCGGTCCGGCAGGCCGGGGACGGCGGTGCCGTCGAGGGCGAGGGGGTCAGGACCGGAGGTCAGGAGCGTGAAGGTGCGCTCCAGGGTGTCGAACGGCGAGTCGGTGAGGGGACGCTTGCGGGTCGGCATCGGCGGGCTCCTTTGGTTTCGGAGCCGTGATCGCGCCACACGAGGTCCCCCGCTTTTCCCCCGACTTTCCCCCACGTCGCCGTGTGGGGGACTCCCCCGAATTCGGGGGAGTCGCGGGGGACCCGATCCCACCGCGTCGCGTCATAGCAGGTCACGGCCGCGGGGTAGTGGTCCCCCGCGCGCGGGGTCGTCGGGGGTCAGCCGGGTCGCGAGGCCAGCGAAAGAAATTCCTCGGAGCACCCTCGAACCGGGCGCGGGGTAGTCCGCCACGACGACTACCCCACAAGTGGGGTAGTCGTTCCCCCACTTGTGGGGTAGCGGTCCCCGCGGCGCGTAGGCCGCGGGGGAATGGGGCGGCCGCCCCGTCGCTACCGGTCGTCGACGATGCGGTACGCGGCGAGGCGCTCACCAAGCGAACCTCGCCGGCTGCTTCCAAGCGAGCCAGTGCGTCTAAATATGTAGGTGATATCCACCGCCGTTGAGCTGCATGCTGTGAGGATCTGTCCAGTGGCATGGACGCCGTGCATGGTTCGATCCCCAGGCGAAGGCCCGAAGGGTGTTCGCCTGGGGCACCCGGACGTTGACCGCTACCTCGAGTTCGTCGGTGTACGGGCTCGACACAACACCCTGCTGGCGACGGCGTTCGACTTGAAGGTGTTCTTCTCGGTGGTGGCCAAGGAGCCGGCGGTGGTGACCACGGCGGACATCTTCGACTTCATCTCGATCCAGCGGGCACCGCGGCAGGGGGCGCGGGTGGTGCGCCTCGAGGATGGCGAGGCCGGGTTGTCGGCCCGGACGATCAAACGCCGGGTGAGCAGCATCTCGGGGCTGTTCCGCTATTTGGTGGCACGCGGCGACGCTGGCGTGGTGGACAATCCGGTCCCTTACGGGCTGACGTCCCGGCGACCGTCCCCGCGGCCGGGCCGTTCCGCGCCAGCGTTGATCCGCACGCCTCGGACGTTGCCCAGAGTGTTGGGCCCGCCGGAGGTGGATGCCTTCGTGGCGGCGGTGCGGACGTGCAGGGACCGGGCGATGGTGCTGGCCATGCTGCTAGCCGGTCTGCGCCGGTGCGAGGTCCTCGGGTTGCGTCTGTGCGACATCAACCCGGGTGAGAGGCGCCTGTTCGTGACCGACGGCAAGGGCGGCGTCCAGCGCTACGTGCCGGTGTCGCCGCGGTTCTTCGCTGAGTTAGGCGAATACCTCACGGCCGAACGCCCCGAGGAGACGCTGACCGAGCAGGTTTTCGTGGTGTTGAAAGGTTCCCGCCGAGGCGAACCGTTGCGTTGAGCGCCGCTGGTTTGGATCAGATCGTCAAGGCCGCCCGCTCCCGGGCCGGTCTGAGAGGACTCACCTGCCATCAGCTGCGACACACGTGTTTGACCCGGTTGCGTGAGGCGGGCATGGCGTTGGAGGCGCTCCAAGCCCAGGCCGGGCATCGCAGCCTGGAGGCGACTCGGATCTATTTGCATCTGTCGAACGAGTGGCTGGCCGCCGAGTACACGACCGCCATGGCGGCCATCGACACCGATCTTGCCCAGATGGCCGATGGCCGGTGAAGGCGACCAAGCGCTCCGGGCGCTACTGGGTGCTGGCCCCGCACCACGACGTCCTGGTCGCAGAGTACCTGTCGTTCGTGGCGGCGGCCGGTCTGCGGGCAGGCCGCAAGGAGGCGACCGAAGTAAAGGCGTTCTGCGGGCTGTTCGGCGACCCCGAGGAGTGGGCCGCCCTCCCGTTGGCCGAGCAGCTGGCCATGCCCGTCTACCTCCGGCCGGTGGTGGCCAGGTGCTTCTTGATGGGCAAGCTGGCCGCTCCGGCGGACTACCTGATCGCCGCCCATCCCTTCCTCGGGTCGATCGCAGCCCGCCACGACCCGGGGTTCTTTGTCGAGTTCGTGACCATGGCGGCCAAGGTAGGCAGCAGCGCAGTGCGGGCGGCCGGGCGGGACTGGGAACGCCGCCAGTGGAACCATCTGGTGATGATGGCCGCCGTCGAAGGGGTGCCGCCCAAAGAGATCACGGCCGCCCAGCTCGACGCTGGCCGGGAGAAGCTGTGGCGGGCCGCCAGGACCCAGGGACGCGACGCGTTCGCCAAGCGCATCGTGATGTGTCACTTCGAGACCAGTGCCACCCTGTTCCACCTGGGACGGATCGATACTTTCCCCGAACGAATGCACCTCTCCGCTCGCGAGGACTTCGAGGCTCGCTGGGCGTCGTGCGCTCCCGGCGTGGCCGCCACCATCCGGGTCTATCTGGCCCAGCGCGCCGCCGTGCGCCGCCCCTCGACGGTCAACGGTGAACGCCAGTGCCTCCTGCAGTTCGCCGAGTTCTTGGCCCGAGAGGCCCCTGAGGTCGCCTCGCTGACCGAGCTGCGCCGGGAGCACATCGAGGCGTTCAAGCTGGACCTGGCTACCAGGGCACCGCAGTGGCGAGGCCGGCCGGTCGGCCGCCACGCCGCGGAGAAGCTGTCGCGCACCACCGTCTACCGCCGACTGTGCATCGTGAAGAACCTGATCGACCGCCTCCAAGAACAAGGCGCACCCGACGCCCCGGTCGGCAAGCTGGTCTTGCCCGATGACCTGCCGATCGAGGACAAGCCCCTACCCCGGTTCATCGACGACGCCGCGTTCGCCAAGCTGCTGGTGGCGGCCCGGGCCGACGACGACGCGTTTGTCCGTCTGGCGGTCGAGTTCCTGGCCCGCACCGGACTACGGATCGGCGAGTTCTTGGACCTGACCACCGACGCGGTGGTCCAGATCGGTTCGGGCTACTGGCTGCGGGTGCCGGTCGGCAAGCTCCACAACGACCGCTACATCCCCCTGCACCCCCAGCTCAAAGCGCTGCTCGATGGGTGGATGGCCGGGCGAGCGCCCGAGCTGCGCACCAGCTACGTCTTCATGCTCTACGGACGGCGCATCAGCCGCACCCACGTACGGGTGGGCCTCGCCCGGGTGGCGGAGCGGGCCGGGATCGGCCATGTCACCCCCCACCAGCTGCGCCACACCCTCGCCACCCAGGCCAAAATAGGCGAAGTTGCGCCGGATGCATCACTCGGCATGGTTCGCGATCACCGGCCACCAGGGCTTACGTGTCCAGCGTGCGGAGCGCAGCTTCCCGCCGCCAGCTGAGATCGCGCCGTCGGTCCAGCTGAGGAGGCCATCCACCACCCGACCAGCACCAGGTGCAACGGTGTGGCATCTGGGCACGTTGCACTCGGTGCCACACCGTTGCAGCAGATGCTCAGAGGATGGAGGCTATCGGTGGCCAAGCCAGCGGGCTCGGCCGGGTTGGTCCTCGTCGAGTCGGCGGCGTTGCTGCATCCCGGAGAGGCCATCTTCGAGGCGATGCTCGACGGCTGGCGCCGCCAGCACGCCGCACGGCGTCTCAGCCCCACCATCACGTCCCAGCGCCAGCGGACCGTGCGTCGCTTCGCCGAGTTCACCGGCGCCTGGCCCTGGCAGTGGCGGGCCGAGCACCTCGACGCCTGGGTCGCCAAGGGACGCTGGGCGCATTCGACCGTGCGGTCCTACCAGGGATCGATCGCCGTGTTCTTGGACTACCTGTGCGATCCCCGCTACGGCTGGGCGCAGGTGTGCCAGCGCGAGGTCGGAGAGATCCCGGTCCAGATCTGCGACACGACCAACCGTGCCGTGCATGTCGCCGACTACGAGGGGCGCCCCGAGCGTCGGCCGCTCACGAGAACAGAGCTCCAGGCGCTCTTTGACGTCGCCGACCAAGCCGTCGCCGACGCGGCGCGCTCTGCCCGGAAGGGCTGGCTGCCGGCCTTCCGGGACGCGACGCTCATCAAGGTGATCTACGCATGGGGGCTGCGGCGCACCGAGGCCGCCATGCTCGACGTGTCCGACTTCACTCACAACCCCGCCGCTAAAGAGCTCGGCCGGTTCGGGACGCTCGATGTCCGTTTTGGAAAGGCCATGCGCGGCAGCCCGCCCAGGCGTCGCGCCGTCGCCTCGGTCATGCCCTGTGTGGGCCGTTCGTGTCGTCGAGCAGTACGTAGACGAGATCCGCCCCCTCCACGGCGCCGCTTCGCGCGGGCCCGCCATGTGGCTCACCGAGCGCGGCACCCGCATCTCGTCGCGACGGATCGACGAGCGCTTCAGCGACTGGCGCCGCGCCGCGGCGCTTCCCACCGAGCTCTCGGTGCACTGCCTGCGCCACAGCTACATCTCCCACCTCATCGAAGACGGCGCCGATCCGCTGTTCGTCCAGCACCAGGCGGGACATTATGTGGGTGATCTTGTCAAGGACCGAACTCATGTTCGTGTTATGACGGGGGCAGAGCAGGGTCAGCGGCGAGGCGTCGACGACGTCCACCGGTCAACTGTGCCGCCGTGTTCTCGGGGACTCCAGCGCGGCGGCGACGCCACGCGGCTTGCCGGCAGGCCGGTGAGCAGAAGCGGGCGGCGGAGCCGACCTGCGGGTTGCGGAAGAGCCCTGCGATTGCGGTCACGCGGAATCGCCCGCAGCAGGCACAGACGAATCCCTCTCGCTGAGGGTCCTCGGAAGCGTTACGCAATCGTGAGGTCACGACGCCTCGTCCTCCAGGCGGGCGATGAGGCCGTCAAGGAGCTTCTGGCGCCCGACCTGTCCTTTGTCGGCCGCGTCGTTGCGTTGGCGTTGCAGGGTGGGCTTGAACTCGATCGTGGTGACGAAGTAGGTACAGGATTCGCAGATCGACTCGAAGTGGCAGTCGAGCGCGAGGGGTCGGGCGCAGTAACCGTTGCCCAGCATTCGCTGATGCATCTCCTTGCGGAGCTTGAGCATCTCGGCACCCTCAGCGTCGGCGGGCAGCTCTTTCGGGGCGTCGTAGAGTGCTTCCACTTTCTCGCTGACGTTGAAGTACTCCTCGGAGACGGTTCGGTCCGCGATGCGGGCATATACCAAGGTCATGCGAAGCGAGCGATGGCCGAGAAGGGCAGCGAGGGCTTCGAGCGACATACCTCGGTTGATGGCTTGGGTGGCCAGGGTATGGCGAAGCTGGTGGGGGGTTACGTGGCCGATCCCTGCTCGCTTCGCCGCTTTGTGCACGGCGCCCTCGACCCGGGACTTGGTGAGCCGCCGGCCATCCTCGATGAAGAGGTACTCGCTGCGCAGCCCTGCCGGCCGCTCGGCGATCCAGTCGTCGAGGAGCTGTTTGAGCTGGGGGTGAAGCGGGATGTAGCGGTCGTTTCGGAGCTTCCCGAGTGGGACGCGCAGCCAGAACGCGGAGCCGATCTGGACGACAGAGTCGACGGTGAGGTCGACGAGCTCACCTTTGCGCATCCCGGTGCGAGCCAACACCTCGACGGCGAGGCGCACGAAGGGATCTTCGTCGGCGCGAGCGGCTTGGAGGAGCTTGGTGGCGGCACCGTCGTCGAGGAAGCGGGGCAGGGGTTCGTCGAGGCGCGGCAGGTCCCCGGAGAACACCAGAACACCGCCTGGATGGTCGTCGGTGGCCCATTCGCTGAGCCGCTCGAAGCAGGTACGCAAATCGCCGAGGTGGTGGACGATGCTGCGCTTGGACAGTTGCTTGCCGGTGATGGAGGGACGCTCGCTGAGGTGAAGCTTGTAGGCCTCGATGTGCGTTCGGCGAAGCTCGGCAACTCGGGTGACTGTCGGGGCGGTGGCGGTGACGAACTCTGCGAACTCACGCAGGACCCTCTCGGCGCCGGCGACGGTGCTCGGTCGCAGAGACACGGCGATCTGGTCGACGTAGCCGAGGAACGTCGCGCGCAGGCCAGGGGTGATGTGGGCCCAGCGCTCGGTGGTGCTGGGCACCTCGCGTATGCCTCGACGGGTGGGCGGGTTCTGGAGCACACCAGCGTGGAACAGGGTGGCTTCGGCCCGGAACAGTGCGGCGGTGACCCACATGTGGCCGCTGGTGACCGGGCAATGATCCTCGATCGTCGCGACGAGCTGGTCTCGGCCTTGATGGAGCAGGTCGGCGGTGAGCGAGTCGGGGGCGACTTGATGCAGGGCCGCGACCTTCATAAGCGCTGCCCACTGCAAGTCGGTGGAGCGCGTATCGAAACCCACCTCCGCGGCGACAGCACAGAAGCGCTTGTAGAACTCGGCGTGCACATGTCGGCCGATATTGCCCACCCACGGTCGTGCCAACGTCATGTACGCCGCCGACGAGCGCATACGTTGGCTGGCCAACAGCCAGCTCACCACCCGTCGATACTTCTTGGGGACTGCCACCTGTTCGGCGAGGGTCATGGCCTCCCAGGCGGGGACGCCGATGTTCACGAAGAAGCTGCGGGCCACCGAGTCGTTCGGGTAGCCCGCCGACATCCCGGCCGCCGTCAGCGAGCTCGTGTAGGCCTCGACTGCCTCATCGAGCTCGGGGGTGCGAGCGAACGCCTTCACTGGGCTGCCGCCAGGTCCTGGGCCTCGAGCGCTGCAATCGTGCGGGTGTACTCGCCAGCCAGCCAGTCGTCAGCCAAATGAAGGTAGATGCGCGTCGACTCGATAGAGGCGTGGCCGGCCAACGCCTGGATGGCCTCCAAGGCCATACCCGCTTCTCGAAGCCGGGTGAAACAGGTATGCCGCAGCTGATGGCAGGTCGCCTTCCCCAGCCCCGCTCGAGACCGTGCTCCTTTCATGATCTCGTCGACGCCGGCAGCCGACAGTGGTCGACCTCGATGGGGTCCCTTGAGGACCACGAAGACCCGGTCGGTGGACGAGGTCCGCGGTCGCTCCTGATCCAGGTAGCGGCCAAGGGTGGCAAAGAAGCGGCCGGAGATCGGCACCCTGCGCTGACGGCCGCCCTTGCCCTCGGCCACGAACACGCGCCGTTCACCGGCGTTGATGTCGCCCAGGCGCAGGCCCACCACCTCGCAGCGGCGAAGGCCGCCCAGCACCATCGCCTCGACCATGGCCCGGTCCCGCTCGCTGCGCAGGACGGCCATCAAGGCTCCGACATCGGTGGGAGACAGGACTCGGGGCAGGGTCCGCGGCGTGCGAATCAACGCGGCGCCGCCCTTGTTGCGCCGTGCGCCCGGGCCTCGAGCGTGCAAGCTCGTCGGGACCGGGTTCGCTGTCACCCCGGCGTCACCGCGGGCCGCCAGGTAGCTGAACAGTCCGCGCACGCTCGACAGCCGTCGGGCGATCGTGCGGGCGGCCAGGCCGACTTCGCCGTCATCGAGGCGCACGACCTTGTCGCCGTGGCGTGGCGCGCGCTGTGCGGTCAAGAACGCGAACACGTCGGCCGTGCTCACCTCGGCCGGCTCTTTGGCCACGACGTCGAAGAAGATCTTCAAGTCCGAAGCGATCGCCAACCAGGTGTTGGTCCGGGCCCGGGCGCCGACGAAGACGAGGTACTCGTCGAGCATCGGGTGGCCCAAGGTGATGGACCGAAGCTCGTTGCCGTCACGGGCGCGAACAAGGCAGGGCATAAAGGGCAACGCGGCTCCTCTCGGGGCGGGACTGCCATGTTGCCTGGCGCAGGGTCCGAGGCGGTGGATCACCCGTGTATCAAACATTCGTGGGCGTCGACCACCGCGTTGTACACCTCGGTCGGCCAAGATCACAAGAACCGAATGCTCCAAGTTGCACTCGGATTGATAGGAGAGGACCGGTGAGCCCAACACGAAAGTCCCAAC
>JAJYPY010000120.1 GCA_021794995.1 Actinomycetes bacterium
GAATGTGCGCTTCGACGCCAGAATCCGAGGCAGGAGCCCAGTGCGGTAGTGCCGCACGCTGGGATCTGCACGGGGGGCCGCCCGCAAGGGCGGTCCCTACCGTGATCGATCCACCACCGTGTTTCCCTTGAGTGCCCCGCTGTTGCGCCCGTGTTCCCCGCACAGGCGATCAGGCTGTGGCCAGTGCCAATCGGGGCGGAGGTTGCAACCGTGGGGCAATGCGCCAACGGCTACAAACCCGCCCGGATCGCCGGCGGGTCGTCACTCCGACTTTCACCGTCGTCACCGCCGTGCATCCGCGCGGGCGACGTGCTCTTGAAGTTGAGCCTCGACCGCAAGGAGGTTTTCCTTTGCGGCCGCGACGTCGGATGCGAGGGCTGCGACCACCGCTCCATCGACCTCAGACAAGTCGAGGGCTGAAACGCTCGTCTCCAACTTCTTCGTCAACCTCACGAGAGAACTCGCGGCGCGTGCGGCGTCGCGCGCGTCTTCCTGTCGGGTGGGCTCGCGCGCCGTACGGGTTTCCTTCTGGGCCGCGCGGGTGCTCTCCCTCGCGACCTTCAGCATGAACGACGTGTTGAGCTTCCCCGGCTTGTCGGCCGTGATGCGGTCGATAGCGGCGTCAAACTCGGCTTCAGGTAACGCCGCGAGAGCCTGCCAGTCGGAAGACTGGGTTTTCGTGATACTGAGGTCCTTCAAGGTCGTCTGACGCGACCTTGAAGGAGAGCGCCGATCACCGCCATGCTTGACCATCGCCTCCAGTAGCTCGCCTACCTTCCGGCGCCCGCGGATGCACGCCTCGGCAGCCCGGTCCTGGACCCGCTCGCTCAGGTCCGCCCGCTTGCACAGGAACCGGAGGACGTCGAGGCGGTCGACGATGTCTTTCGCCTCGAACGGGTCCTCGACGCATTCAAGATGAACGACCGCGTCGTCGATGATGCGCGCGGCGTTTGTGCTTGCGATGGCCTCTTCAAGGTCGGACGACGCGAGGTCGAGGGGGAGTTGCTGCTGCTCGGATGCGGGCACCGAAGATAGCGGCGGCAATTGCAACTTCGCGATCTCCTTTTTGGGCGTGTGCGTAGGTCGACTCTTGAGGGCTCGGTCCAGCCAAGGCTCGGGCTGGGGGGGGTAGTGACCAGTCGTGTCGCATGCCGGCTCGCTCCAGGTCGCCAAGTTCTCTGTGGTGCTTGTGCCTCCCATCGACCCCAGTGTGGACGGCACAGTGCCAATAGGGAAGTCCCTATAGGGGTGCTTGCGATGACAACGAGTCGGCGCAGATGACGAACCAGTGACCCACCCGATACCGTGAGGTCGTGGACTGGAACATCGAGGTTGAATTCGATGACCACTTGGGCCTCGACCTGCCGCGAGTTATTGGTACCGGACGCCCTGACCTCGTCGTTGTCGAGTCGGACCGGACCGTCGGCTATGACATGTCGGCCGGTGACCTGGCAGCCTCGTTTGTGCGGATGGAGGGGACGGACCTTGAACTCCCTCGCCGACAGGCGTTCGTTGCCTTCGGTGGGGACCTGCCATTCGACGTGCTGTTCATCATCGACTTCGACGGCCGGGTGAGCACGTTGTCTGAGGTCCGGTTCCGGCAGCGCCCTGATCGACCGCTCTCTGTGAGCACCACGACGATGCGTGGCATTCAGTTGCAGTCATTGGTCGATCGCGCTCTGAAGATCAGGACGGCATTTCGGAGGGTGTCCGACAACGAGGTCCGGCGAGCGACGACCGACGAAGAGAGGCGAGCCTACCTACGAGCGACTCAGAATGGGCGCGGTGAGTCACGCCGAAGAGTCCCTGACGATGAGCTTCGCCAAGTGGCTGCTCATTACAGGGTCGCCTCTATGGGCCGCGATCCCACCAGGGCGGTCCAAGAAGCTTTGGGATACCCCACCAGAGACATCGCGAAGAAGCGCGTGCGGAGCGCCAGGAAGCTTGGGTTCTTGGAACCCGCTCCCGGCGAACGGCGCGGAGGCATCAGGTGATCGAGCGTCCCTGCGGGATGTCATGGCGCACCAACCCGATCGTTGCGCACTTAGATGAGGCGTGTCCTCGGCGCCTCACAGTCACGGCTACTTGGGGGCCGTGAGGGCTCGTGAGGTCTCTTCCGCAAAGTTCCTCGCGAGAGACGAACAGTGAGAGCACGGGACGAGCCCTCACGAGCCCTCACAGTCCGGGGCGAATCTGCAAGCCAGAGACGTATCTGGCGCCCTGGTGGGTCTGGACCTCGAACCCGTGCTCGTTGAGTGCCTCGACAAAGTCTTGGGTCCTGCCTGGCCGTTCTCCTGACCTTTCGCACCAAATCTTCCAGGCACTGAACAGGTTGCCGACCTTCGCGTGTGCTCGCTCGCCTTTGATCGTGCACTCGTCCATGAACGCGGAGAAGATGTCCTGTGCAACCCTATATTCAGCGGTGGCTTCAGTGACGGCCTGGGCCTCTCCCAGGCCCGAGCGGTGCCACGCGACAGCGCCGCGCACCAACCATGACAGGACGGCCGCTCCGTGGTCTTCGACCAGCCGACGACGGAGTGTCGGATCTTGGTCGTCGGGCCGGATGACGATCTCGAACGGCACGACTCGGAGGCGGCGCCAGATCGCATGGTCGGTCCCACGCACCTTTGGCCGGTGGTTGGTGACCAGCACGACCTTGTGTGACGGTCTGAAGTTGAACCTCTTGCCATAAAGTTCGCGGGCCGAGATCGTGTCGCCGCCCGAGAGCATCTTGACGGTCTGCTCGGCCAAGACCGCTCGTTGTTCCAACTCGGACGAGACCACTAGGCGGCGCCCGCGGAGAACGGCGAGCCGTTCGGGATGGGGCTCATGCTCGTGGTGGATCACCAGTCCCTCGGGTGCAGTGATCGCGTTGTCACCGAGCAGGTCTTGGACCACGCCGATGAGGGTGCTCTTGCCGTTCGCCCCGGCACCTACGAGGACGGGAACGACGTGCTCTTGGACAACCCCAGTCAGGCAATATCCGAGCAAGCGTTGCACGTAGGAGATCAGCTCGGAATCATCGTTGAATACTCGGCCGATGAACCGCTCCCAGGTATCAGAGACCGCCTCGGGACTGTATTCGACTTCAACGCCGCGGGTGATGAGGTCCGCCGGGTTGGCAGCGCGGACCGCCCCGGTTGATAGCTGCACGGTCCCGTTCCGGCACGCCAACAACAGTGGGTGAGAGTCGAGCTGGGCCACCGAGACCACAACGTTGGGATCGGTACCGGCAACCGCGAGCAGCGCGTCGCGTCGGCCCGCACGCGTGGACTGCTCGTAGTGGCGCGACCGCCGATGGAATTCGTCAGGACCGTTTGCCTGGCCCACCCACACGCGCAGACCGTCGATCACAGCGGCGGCAAGTTGGGGCACCCGATCGAGCCGATCTTCCTCGAACCAGGCGCCATTCCAGATGTACCATCGCCCTAGCTCGGGCGACCGTCGCACGTGAGCACCGTTGTGTTCTAGGAATCTCCGGGCGTTGAGGTGGTCGCCTGCGATGTCGGGAACGCCGGAGTTCCCACGCATCTGGACGACGTTGGTGCCCGTGCTCTTACCGAGCACCTTGTCCACGACAGGCTCGGCGGTCACCGCGCACTCCTGAGTGCCGTGCGCACCTCGTCGCGCGTGAACCCGTCGTCGATCATCTGGCGCGCAACGGTCTCCGACCGCTTGGCGTCCGAGCGCGGTCGCCATCCGGTGTGCCGTTCGAGGGCCGCAAGCGCGTGCGTCTCGCGAATTCCGGCGCGGACAAGCGCGGGTAGGAGCCAAGCGGCAATCAGATCGTCATCGATTCCGATCTCTCGCCAGCGGTCCCGATCTCGGCAAAGCCCGGCATCGAGGTCGAGCGCCACCGCTGCGCCGAGGTCGAAGGGCCGTGCCGGGGCAACCTCTAAGGGCCGCAGCTCGCGCGCGGCGACGCGTGCGGCGACGGCGAAGAGCTGCTCCGACGTGAGCCGCGCTGCGGCCTCCTCGGCGAGGTCGTCGAGGAGGCCGTGGAGAGTCTCACGGCCCGTCCGCGACTCGGCCGGTGTCGTCACGCCCGCGCCCGCTCAGCAAGGGGCCCTCGCAGGGCAGGGCTGCGGCAGGCGTCGACGTAGCGCGCCAGCTCGGCTGGGTCGTAGCGCACGAGGCGTCCGATGAGCACCACGGGAAGCTCGCGGCGCGCGCGGAGCTCGCGCACATGGCGCACCGTGGTACCCAATCTCGCGGCGGCACCGGCGGCGTCCAGAAGACCCGGTCCGTGAGCGCTTGGTGCCATATGTCGCCATCATGCGCCCGGCTGTTATCATAATGCTATGAGGTCAAGTCTAGCCCCAGATATGATAGTGGATGGGTGGACCGTCGGCGCGGAGTGGGAGATGCCAACTCGGGCGGTCGTGTGGCGTTATCGTTCTGTCGCGCTTCCGACGAACGCGTGGTCCGTCACCGCCGAGAGGACCGCCGAACCGTCCCTTGTGGTTGAACTCGAGGTAGCGGCTGATCAGAGCGGACCGCACTGCAAGGAGCTTCGGGTGCGTGGCGCTGACGGCGGTGAGCTGCGATCTTCGGACCTCCGTAAGATCCCGGTCGCAGCGTTCGTGAGACGCTCCGCGATGCACATCGCGATGGACATCGCCAATATGGATGCCTCAAGCGTCGCGTTGGAGCCGCCAACGAAGTCTCTGCAGGGAGAGGATCTTCCTGAGGTGGCGAGACGTCGCGGGCCACTGGGACGGCCGAGGGGTGAGAGCGTGCCCCGAGCTGTGGAGCTGTACCGCCGAGAAATTGCAAAGGGGAATCGCCGGCCCCGCAAGGTGATCGCCGACGAGATGGGCTACGGCGTGGATTACGTGGGCCAACTTCTCTTCCGAGCTCGCCGCCGGGGCTTGCTCGAACCGTGGCAGAGGTAGGGGCACACGGGGCCCGGCCGCCCCATGCCGGGCTGCATCCTGGTTACCGCCGTGCGCGCTACGTGCGCGAACGTGCGCGAAACGGGTGGGATTCGACGGCGCCCCCCGTAAACCGGTGGAGCATCAGAAAGGGGGCTTCTCTAGGGAATATAACCCTTCTTGCAGAGAGCGGGCGACGGGAATCGAACCCGCGTTCTCAGCTTGGGAAGCTGATGTTCTGCCGCTGAACTACGCCCGCGAGCGATGGTCACACTATCGTCTCGCGTGCCATGGTTCCCGGGCCGGGCGACCGGCGCACCACAAAGGACGCCGCAGAGGCGTCGTTCCACCCACCTTCCGCCGGCTGGAGCTGCAGGCCTCCCTGCCTGATCAGCCGTTAGGCCGCCGGAACTGACGCAGGAGGATCAGTGCCAGTCAGGATCGCCATCGGCCTCGCCGTCACGGTCGTCTGCGTCGCAGTCGCTGGCCGTCGGTTCCACTGGATCTCGAAGCTTGTCCGCACGGGCCGGACGGCACCCGGACGCACTCGAACGGATCTCGCAGCCAGGGCCGAAGCCGAGGTCACCGAGGTCGCCGGGCAGCGCAAGCTCCTCAAGTGGAAGGTACCGGGGCTGGCGCACTTCTTCACGATGTGGGGCTTCACGATCCTGCTCTTCACCATCGTCGAGGCGTATGGAGATCTCTTCGACCCGACCTTTCACATCCCGGGGATCGGCACGTCGCCGGTGCTCGGCTTCATCGAGGACTTCTTCGCGACCGCGGTGCTCGTCGCGCTCGGAGTGTTCACCGCCATCCGCATCAAGAACGCGCCGTCTCGCCGTGAACGAGCGTCACGTTTCTACGGGTCGCATACCGACGCCGCGTGGATCACGCTCCTCCTCATCTTCGGTGTCGTCTCGACGCTGCTCCTCTACCGAGGAGCGCAGATCGGCACCAGACCCCGTCAGTTCCCGTACGGCAACTGGGCCTTTGCCTCTCATGTGATCGGCGCCGGACTGGCAGGGCTCGGGCCCCGAGTCGACGGCGTGCTCGCGACCACGTTCCTCCTCCTGAACATCGCCATCATCAGCGGGTTCCTCGTCTTCGTGTCGTACTCGAAGCACCTGCACATCTTCATGGCACCGCTCAACGTCGCGTTCTCTCGACGGCCCCGGGCGCTGGGTGCCCTCGACAAGACCCCTGACATGGACATGGAGAACGTGACCGAGGACACTGTCTTCGGCGCGGGACTCATCGAGCACTTCACGTGGAAGCAGATGCTCGACTTCGTGACGTGCACGGAGTGTGGGCGGTGCCAGTCGGTGTGCCCGGCGTGGAACACCGGCAAGCCACTGTCTCCCAAGCTCATGATCATGAACTTGCGGGACAACATGTTCGCCCAGGCCCCGCGACTTCTGGCAGCAGCGAGCGTCGACGGAGAAGCGACCAGCGTGAGCACGTCTCCCGAGCCCCAGACCCTCGTGCCGTTCACGATCGAGCCCGATGTCCTGTGGTCCTGCACGACGTGCGGTTCGTGCGTGGAGCAGTGCCCCGTCGACATCGAGCACGTCGATGCGATCGTCGACATGCGCCGCTACCAGGTGCTGATGGAGTCCAGTTTCCCGAGCGAGGCTGGTCTCATGCTGCGCAACATCGAGAACCAGGGCGACCCGTGGGGGCTCGGGGCATCGAAGCGCACCGAGTGGACCAACGGCCTGGACTTCGAGGTCCCGGTCGTGGCCGATGCCATTCCCGACGACGTCGAGTACCTCTACTGGGTCGGCTGTGCGGGGGCACTGGACGAGCGGGCGCGCAAGCAGGTCCAGGCGACGGCCCGGCTCCTGCACCGCGCGGGCGTGAGCTTCGCCATTCTCGGACCGAAGGAGTCGTGCACCGGCGACCCGGCTCGCCGCATCGGCAACGAGTACCTGTTCCAGGAGCAGGCCAAGGCGAACATCACGACGCTCGAGGGCGCCGGGGTGAAGAAGATCGTGGCCACGTGCCCACACTGCTTCAACACCTTGAAGAACGAGTACCCGGCGCTCGGCGGGAACTTCGAGGTGGTGCACCACGCCGAGTTGCTCGACTACCTGGTGAACGCCGGGAAGATCGTGCCGGGGACCGGCTACAGGGGAACGGTGACCTACCACGATCCCTGCTACCTCGGACGGCACAACCGAGTGTTCGACGAGCCCAGAACGGTGATCGGCGCGATCCCGGGTGCAAAGAACGTCGAGATGCGCCGTTGCCGCGAGCGCGGCTTCTGCTGCGGCGCAGGCGGCGCGCGGATGTGGATGGAGGAGAGCATCGGAACCCGTGTGAACATGGACCGCACGCTCGAGGCTCTCGGTACCGGCGCCGACGTGGTGTCGACGGCGTGCCCCTACTGCATGATCATGCTCGACGACGCGGTGCGCGCGAACGGGAAGGAAGACGAGGTTCGCGTGCTCGACCTGTCCCAGCTGGTCGAGGAGTCGATGGTCGTCGGTGCGACGAGCGACCATCGCGGACCCGCAGTCGCCGCTGCCGAACGGACGTCACCCGTTCTCGAGGACTGACGCCGGCCTGAGGACTGACGCCTGCCCGAGGACTGACGCCGGCCCTACGACTGGCCGTACGCGTGCGTCGGCCGCAGACGGACCACAAGGCGCCCCTCGGCGACCATCGCCGTACGGAATTCCTCCCAGTCGGGGTGCTCCTGCCCGCTGGCCGCACGATAGAGCTCCACGAGCTCGTCGACGACGGCGTCGTCGGGCGCCGCGGCGACCGGGGAGAGCTCCGCGGTGCCGTCGATGACCACGTAGGACCAGAACGTGTCTCCGGGAACGTAGAGGGATGCGGCAGGGTCGCGGCGCAGGTTGCGCGTCTTGGCCCGCGATGCGGTGGTCGAGATCCGCACCGGACCGTCTCCGCTGGAGCTGACGCCCGTCACGCCCGC
>JAJYPY010000014.1 GCA_021794995.1 Actinomycetes bacterium
GTCACCGCGCACGAGGGCCATGCGCTCGAGGCCTTCGAGGTCGGTGCGGCGGGCTATCTCTTGAAGCCCGTCGACGGGGAGCGCCTCGACCGGGTGCTCCGGCGCGCGGTCGACCGGGCGGCGCACGCGGGCAACGGCGCTGCCGCGGACAACGGCGCTCCCGACGTGGTGGCGGTGGAAGCCGGGAACCGGATCCTGATGGTGGGGCGCTCCGAGATCGCCTGGGTGGAGTCCGCCGGCGACTACGTGCGGCTGCACCTTCGAGACGGGACGAGCCACCTGCTGCGCAGCCCCATGTCGGCGCTCGAGGAGGACTGGAGCGCATACGGCTTCGCCCGGATCCACCGCAGCTACCTGGTGTCGCTCCAGGACATCACCGAGCTGCGGACCGACGGGTCCCACACCGCGGTGCAGGTCCTCGGCGAGACGCTGCCGGTGAGCCGCCGCCACGTGCACGACCTCCGCGAGCGCCTCGTCCGCCACGCGCGCCCGAGCGGGCGCTGAGCACGCCCGACGGCGCGCCCGCGCACCGCCCCTGAGAGCGGTCGTAGTCTCGATCCGATGGCGGACCGCACCAGCCAGGTGCTGCACGCATCCGACGGCCGGGCACTCAGCGTCGCGCAGTGGGGCGACCCATATGGGACCCCGGTCCTCCAGCTCCACGGCACCCCCGGGTCGCGTCTCGACCGGCACCCCGACGAGGCGCTCGTGCGCGCGGCCGGCGTCCGCCTCGTCACGTTCGACCGCCCCGGGTACGGCGGATCGGACCGCCATCGGGGCCGGAGGGTGGTCGAGTGCGTTCCCGACGTCGAGGTGATCGCCGACGCGCTCGGCATCGCACGCTTCGCCGTCACAGGGCGCTCCGGTGGCGGCCCGCACGCGCTCGCGGTGGCGGCGGGGCTTGCCGCGCGCGCAACCCGGGTGGCGTGCACCGGCGGCATCGCGCCGTACGACGCGTTGGGCGACGCGTGGTTCGCCGGCATGGACCCAGAGATGGTCGAGGAGTTCCGCCTGGCCCTCGAAGGCGAAGAGCCGCTCGCCGAGCTGCTCCGTCGACGAGACCATCGCCAGCGCGAGGCCGTGCTCGCCGACCCGCCGCGGCTGCGCGGGGACGTCGCCCGCGCGGCCTCGGATCGGCCTGTCGAGTCCGGGGACGACGACGCGGAGATCCTTCGCCACTCCACCTTCGAGCAGACCCGCAACGGCGTCTGGGGCTGGGTGGACGACGACCTGGCGTGCACCTTGCCGTGGGGGTTCGATCCGTCGTCGATCGCGGTGCCCGCCCGCATCGAGTACGGCATCGCCGACGTCCTCGTGCCCCCGAGCCACGGCGAATGGCTCGCCCGCCGGGTCACGGGCGCAGAGGTCAAGGTCCACGGCGCCGGGCACCCGGGCGACGCCGACGCCGACCACGTCGAGCGCCTGGCCTGGTTGACGGGCCCCTGAGGAGGGACGCAGCCGTTGCTCCCCACTGCTGGGCCGGGCCGGGCCGGGGTTCGCTATGTCAATGGGATCGCCTCACTGGCCGCCGCGGGTACCGTTAGTTTAGTCAACGGCGTATGGCTAAACTAGCGGCAGGGGAGACCGCATGCCAGGAACCGAGAGATCCGGGTACTACGTACGTCAGCCGGCAGGGTACTCGGCATTCATCCCAAGACCGCTGCCGCCGGCTCCAGCCCTCGATCTGGGGCGCCTGGCCGGACCGTTGTCGCATGCCGACCAGGCTGTCGGCCGCCTCGATGGTGTGACCCGACTCCTCCCCGACCGAGACCTTTTCCTCGCCATGTACGTGCGACGGGAAGCCTTGCTCAGTTCCCAGATCGAGGGCACCGAATGCACCCTGGACGACGTGCTCTCCTTCGACCTCGATCCATCGACGAAGGCCATCCCGCACGTCGATGTGCGAGAGGTCGTCAACTACGTCGCGGCCATGTCCGAGGGGCTCGAACGGCTGGCAACCCTCCCGATGAGCAGTCGCCTCCTGCGTGAGGTCCACGCACGCTTGTTGGCTGTGGGACGTGGTTCGGACCGGCAGCCGGGTGAGTTCCGCTCGTCGCAAAACTGGATCGGGCCGCCCGGATGTTCGCTCGCGCAGGCGGCGTTCGTGCCGCCGCCCGTCGACGACATGAAGGAGGCGATGAGCAACCTGGAGCAGTTCATCGGGGGCGAGCCCGGCCACGCGCTGCCGCTTCTCGTGCTGTGCGGCCTCGTCCATGCGCAGTTCGAGACGATTCATCCGTTCCTCGACGGCAACGGAAGAATCGGGCGCCTGCTCGTTACCCTGCTTCTCTGCGAGCGTCGCGTCCTGTCCGCACCCGTGCTGTATCTCAGCACGTATCTGCGGCGCGAGCGGACCCGCTACTTCGACCTCCTTACGAACATCCGTTTCCAGGGCGACTGGGAGGCATGGCTCGAGTTCTTCTTCGAGGGTGTGAGGCAGACCGCGGACGACGCCGCAGCGACGGCGCAGCGAATCCATGGTATTCGGGAAGACCACCGTCGAAAGCTCGACGTGCGCGGAGCCACGATCAACGACCTTTCCCTGCTGGACCACCTGTTCACGCAGCCGCTTGTGAGTGCAAAGTGGGTGGCCGATCAGTTGCACGTCACCTCCGCCACCGCGAATGCCATCTTGTCTCGGTTCGTGAAGGTCGGCGCGCTGAGAGAAGTGACGGGCCGTGCTCGCAACCGAGTGTTCCGATTCGACGAGTATCTGGCCCTTTTCGACCAACCGGCGACCGATCGTGTCCACGACGAGACGGGATCAGCGTGAGGGCCCCGTCGTGCAATGCACAAAGGTCGTGTCGTCGCACACGTGCGGGACGGACACCTGCGCCAGGCGCTCACCAGCGCCATCGATCTCGCGGACGCACAGGGCTGCAGGCTCGTGGTGGGCCCGGCCCCTGGTCGGGCGGGCACTCGTGCTGCCACCCGCGACGCGCGTGTTGATAGGAACAGAAGCATGGCGTCTGGACGCACCACCGTGAGCCTCGGCGAGGACCTCGCGCGACGGGCTCGCCGACTGGGCATCAATGTCTCCGCGGCGGCTCGTCAGGGCGTCCTCGATGCCGTAAAGGAGGCCATGGCTCGCTCCGACCGGGAGGCCTACCGACGCCACCCGGAACGACCGACGGAGCGCTGGGACGAGGTCGAGGCCTGGAGCGACGAGTGAGACGCGCTGAGGTCTGGGTGACTCACGTGGGGGCGAGCGGCGGCCTGTCCTTGTCCTCACGAGGTCCGAGGTGATCGACGTCCGCCGGCTCGTGACGGACGCTCCGGTCACGACGCACGTCCGCGGCCTCGGCACCGAGGTCGAGCTGGACCCCCTGGGAGTGGGGCTGGACGCGCCGTCGGTCGTCAACGGTGACGGGATCCACACGATCGAGCAGCGGGCCTTGACGGGCCCCTTGGGGATCGTCGCCGACGACACGATGCGCGACGTGTGCGCAGCAGTCGGGTACGCGCTCGGCTGCTGACCGGTTCGGGCCAGGCAGTTCGGAGCCGCGTCGAGCCGTCCTCAGGAACCCGGCGGCGTGACGCTCGCCGTGTTGCCGATGGCCGGCTGGCGCAGGCCGGCCGGTCCCTGGCCGAAGAGCCGCAGGAGGTTCCCAGTGATGCGCGCGACGGCATGTGCGGGGCACGCACCCGGCGGGGGCGCACACACTGTCAGCCGCGAGATCCAGCTCACCGTCCCGCTCTGGAAGACCCCCGCATGGCTCTGCGGATCGGTGTAGTAGGTCATGTCCGAGTACGTGTTCCCTGTCCACGCACCCTGGTTCGAGTACGCCTCGGTGAGCGGGATCGGCGAATGGCCGAGGACTTGCAGGTTGCTCGGCGACGCTGTCGGGTTGACGTGCTGGATGTCGGAGCTGATCACGCCGGGGATCGCGGATCCGTTCTGCAGGCCGGTGCCCTTGAAGATCCACGACGACGCGTCATAGACGACGAACGGTGCCGGGGGGGCTGTTGTGTAGAGGTACCCGCTGTACTCGCCGCCCACCAGCAGTGTGGGCGGGGCGTTCGTCGGGGGTGTGGCAAAGGTGTTGCCGGTCACTGTGGCTGTGTGCCCCGTGCCGTTGAGCGGGTCCTCGGCCGCGTTGCGGTAGTCGACCTCCTCGCGGTCGGGCCCGATGCTCGATGGCTGCAGGCGCGCGTGGCGGACCATCGGGGCGGCGCTCATGAACGCGAGGTTCACGCCGTGCGCCAGCCCGTTCTCCGCGGCGTTGCGCTCTGCGGTGGTCCACGTCTCGTCGTGGCCGAGCGAGAGCAGCACCCGGTGGTGCAGGACGATCGACGGATGCTGGCTGAGGGTGATGTCGGTGACGTACGCCGCGTCGAGGCCGTGCTCTTCCATGAAGCGCACGAGCGGGTACTCGTCGCCCAAGAAGTCCGACGCCCCTGTCCCCGACGCGTACGGCCGGTCGAAGGACACGACGCGCGCGCGGTTGCACGGCGGGTACGAGCTGGTCTGTCCGAGGGTGCAGGGCCCCTGCCCCTGGTAGTAGGAGTAGCCGCCGTAGGTGTTCCAGCCTTGCTCGGTCAGGCTGCGTGCGACGACGAGGTACGCCGCCGTGCTCGTCGGGTCCCAGACGGTGAGCAGCACGTAGCTCTGCTGGCCGTGGCTCGCGGTCAGCTTGAACAGATAGTCGCCCTGGACGAAGGCCTTGGTGATGCGCACCGTGAGCGACCGGTGCCAGTTGGCGCAGCTCACCATGTTGATCCCCGGGGTGACCGGGCACGCGGGCTGCACCTGGCCGGCGACCACCCCCGACTGCCAGATCTTGCGGGCGCCCTTTCCCCCGTAATAGCCCATCCGGTACGCGACCACCCGGAACGACGGCGCTGTGGTGGTGACGTAGAGCCCGACCTGCTGACCCGGGGCCGCGTAAGTGGTGCTCGCCCAGCCCTGGATGTAGCCGCTCGGAGGCTGGGAGGTGATCTTCCACGCGGTGGTGCCCGCGAGGGCGTTCTCCGCGACGATCGCGGGCGACACCACGCCGTCGGGCCCGAGGTACGGCGCGGCGCTCGCCGGCCGCGCGTGGTGCGAGGTGTGGTGTGCGACCGCGGCTCGCGACGCGGCGGGGCTCACCGGTGCGCTCGGGCGGAGGAAGTGCACGCCGGCCCCCGCGGCCGCTGCCACGATCACGACCAGGACGACGAGCACGAGCCCACGCCGGCGAGCGCGCCGGCGCCTCCGTCTGCGACGCTCCCCTGCGACCATCACGACTGGAGGAGCGTACCGGCGCCGGGCGGCGAACTATCGGCGGCTCGGGTCTCGTCCGGCCGGATCTTCGACAGGCGCCTTGCGGACGTGCGGAGGTTCGGACCTCTTGCGGCAGGTCCGATGGCTCCATTCGGCGTGTGTCCAAGGTGATGGTGTCGCTTCCCGACGAGCTGCTCCAGCGGATCGACGAGGAAGCGCGCCGGCGTTCGCTGCGCCGGAGTGCACTGCTCGCGGCCGCCGCTTCTCGTCGAACCCTCGGTCCTGGTCACGTGGTTCCACTCCGGCAGCTCGCGGGAGGAGATCGACGGTGTCGCGTGGGGCGGGCGTCCGACCGTTCCGTGACGTGACGGCACGGCGACCCCCATGTGGCGAACGAGAGATCAGTACCTTCACGGTCTCTGACCTCCTCGAGCGCCACTGGCTGCCGACCCAGGAGTTCCGGAACCTGAAGCCGTCGACGCTCGCGCAGTACCGGACGGTCGTCTCCGCGTGGATCCTCCCCCACCTCGGTGACCTCGACGTCTCGGCGCTCACGCCGGCAACGGTGCGCGACCTCCTCGTGCAGCTGCGCACGACGACGACGTCGACGGGCCGCGCCGGGCTCTCGACTCGCTCGCTCCAGCTGACCGTGGGCGTCCTCAAGGCCGCCTGCGCCTTCGGGGTCGAGACGGGCCTCTTCGAGCGCAATCCCATCGGGGTCGTGCGACGTCCGCGCCCCGAGGAACGGACGCCGACGACGTGGACGGTCGACGAAGCGCGGCGCTTCTTGGCCTCGGTCGCCACCGACCCGCTGGCGGCCCTGTGGGCGCTCCTGTTCACCCGCGGGCTCCGGCGCGGCGAGGCGGCGGGACTCCGGTGGAGGGACGTCGATCTCGAGCAGGGCACGATCCGGATCGTGCACACGCTCATCGTCGTCGATGGACGCGTCCAGGAGTCCACGCCGAAGACCACGCACGGACGCAGGACGGTGCCGCTCGACACCTTCCTGATCGCACTGCTTCACGCCCGTCGTCGCGCGCAGGAGGACGATCGCGCACACGCTGGTGGGGCCTGGATGGCATCGGACTACGTGTTCACGAACGGCGTCGGCCAACGGCTCGCACCCGACGGGATCAGGATCAGGTTCCAGAAGCTGGCGGACGCCGTCGGCCTCCCGAGGATCCGCGTGCACGACGCAAGGCACAGCGCGGCGTCCATGATGCTCGCCTCCGGGGTCCACCCGAAGGTTGTCCAGGAGCTCCTCGGTCACTCTCACGTCGATATCACGCTCGGGCTGTATGGGCACGTGACGCCGTCGATGGGCCGTCAGGCTGGAGAGGCGCTCAGCTCCAGGCTGCTCGGGCCGACACCATGAGCCCCTCGGACCCCCTGCATGCGCACCGCAAGATCCGCTGCGAACGGCGCCGCGTCGATGGTGACTCGCGGTGACTCGACGATCCGTTCGGCGCACGCAGCCCGGCACGGGACCTCACTTCGGGGCGGGCGATGCGCAGGACGGTCGGGTCGAGCGTCACCCGCACCAGCGGAGCGGCGGCGCCGGGGTTTCGCTGCAACGGGCTTGTCTGCTCGAGCTCTTCTGCCAGGAGCGCTCGTGGCACGCGCCGCTCAGACGCGAGCTGGGAGAACGGGACCTCGGCATCCACACGGTGAGCCGTCGACCGGCAGGCGCGCCGTTCGGCGTCTGGCGACGCCAACGAACGGATGCGCCCTGCCGGCACCGTCTCGCTGTCGATGTCGACGCGCTCAGCCCGCGGCCAAACCGACGATCGGAGCAGCCAGGTGCTTGCCACCCTCGGAGCCGTAGAACGCGGCGGCGCCGAAGCTGAAGACCCCACCGTCGGCTCCGACGAGCCAGTAGCCCTTCCCTGTCGACGTGGCAGCCATGCCGACGATCGGAGCGGGCGAAGGCGTACAGCAGCGCTCCTCAGGCCGACATGGGTGGCGTCTGAACCATTGTCGCAGGTGTTTTCCCGTAGCCCCTACTGCTCGGGGTCGGGTAGACCGAACGCTTGTGGAGCGCGCACGGGCAGTACGCCTTGAAGTAGGCAGACCCCTTCACCACCCGCCACCCGGCAGATTTCCTCCAGTCCGGGTTTCGGAACCCGGGGACGGTTCGGGGCCACGATGCGTTCCGAGCGGGTCCAGCTCGTGTCGGAATAGGCGTCTCGAATCCGCCATGCGTCGGAGAGCAAAAGTCTGCCCAGCTCTGCAGCGGTTCTGTCAGACTGGCGCTGACAGTTCTGATCGAACCCTGAAGTACCTTGAGTGCGTCTTCTCGAGAGCCTCCCGGCTGTCAGCGCCAAGCACGACGATCTCGATGTCGGCGCTTGGTGACGCAGCCTCACGAGAGAAACGTTCCTTGAGCGCTACGTTGGAGTCTTCGTACTCCTCAAGGGCGAGGACCTGCCGGTCAGCCCGGTTGAATACCACCAGAAAATACCTCATGGCGTCACCATCGCCGTGCCGCCGAGACGGCGCTCTTCGAGTACATCCGCGAGTTGCTGTACGTGCGCCTGCAGAGGGGCCAAGTCCGTCTCGACGACGCGACGCAGCTCGACAGCCCGCACATGGTCTCGATCACCGCGCGCATCATAGACTGCCAACTCATTCTCAACCTCGGCAAGCCGATGAAGCTGATCGGCGTACTTGATCCAGGAAGTCACCACCTCCGCCCGAGTGAGCCCAGAGACATAATGGGCATCCGGTGTGCTGGGTGGACCGCCGTACCGCACGTCTCGTCCCCACAGGTCCCCAAACAGCTCCATGGTCTGCGCCCAGACGTCTTGATAGATGGTGCGGATCTGGATCTCCACCTTGCACCCGTCGACCTTTGGGATGACGTGAACGGCCCGGTAGCCGTGCGAGGGTCTGGTCCGACGATCCACCACCTCCGCTGAGGGCCAGATTCCTTTGACCTGGGCCACCAACCCGTCTTGCTCGTCGAGGGTCATTCGCCGAACAACGCGGGCACCGGCAAGATCCCGGATGGCACGGAGGTTGGACGACGCTGTCCGCTTGAGCTTGTCGACGATGGTCCCGGTGCTCTTGAGTCTGGTGGTCGCCGCCAGCCCGATCGAACGGAGTCCATCGGCGACCTGAGTCATCGCTCCGTTGTAGCGGATGAGAAGTTCACCGAGGAGGGCGATGTCAGCGGGGTCTGGCGCTGTGCACGTTCGAAGTCGGTGACCAAGCCGCTCGATCTCCTTGCCAGACAGAGTCACGGCGACCTCATTCAGCACCTGTTGGGATGATCAGCGTTGCTCGGGAATGCGGTCCTTTCGCATCCGGTGACAATTGAGTGACAAGCTCCCCCGTCTCACGCTTGTCACTCCCCAATCAAGCCGCTGACCTCGTGTTTTGCGTCGGGCTGGCGGGACTTGAACCCGCGACCTCTTGACCCCCAGTCAAGCGCGCTAACCAAGCTGCGCCACAGCCCGTATGGCCTTTGATCCTCTGAACTGAACTTTTCTGCCTACCCATTCCTCCTCGGGGGTTCCTTCGCCGGTCGGAACGGCCGCCCAGGACCCCGGATTCCTGGAGGATTTCTGGCGAACCCCCCGCTTCTCGAAACCTCGGGCCGTGGGTGTCCCACCGAGACAATCGGTTCGGAAGGCAGTCAGCCTACCTGACCGAGCCTCGCGGACTTGCGCACAGGTGGACGCCCCCTGTCCCGTCGGCATCCCAACAACGAGAACGGATCGCCACCGAGGTGATCCCCGCGCGACGTGAGCTCGAGTGACCAGACCTCCACGCGACCCCGGCACCGCGCCGAGCCGGGAAACCGAAGCACCTGCGGGAACGGCGTCGGCGAGCGGCATCACCGTCGAGATCTGAAAGCCCTCACAAACGCGCCGTCTTGTCAGCTTCGATAGGCACTCCGGCGGTGATCGACGTCAAGGACATAGACCGTCTGGGCTTGCTCGTCGATGCGGTAGCGAACGCGGTACTCCCCCCGACGAGCCCGCCACTGGCCGTCGAACGGTTTTCGAAGCGGAGCACCAACTCGACTTGGGTTCTCGGCCAGAGCTCCGAAGATGAACTCTACGCACGCGCCGGCGACGGCCTCGGGGAGATGCTCGGCAAGCTGACGGGCAGCCGTTCGGGCCACGACGACCCGAAAGCTCACTCCGGTGTCCGCCTCGAGCGATCAACCAGCAGGGCACGGACAGCCCCTTCGTCAAGAACGTCACCATCGGCGACGTCCGCTTCGGAGCGAGCGATCCGCCGCTGCGCCTCGGGATCGCTCAGCAGCTCGAGCGTGGCCTCGATGGACTCCAGATCCTCCGCAGCCAGGAGCACTACGTAGTCACGACCGTTCTTCGTGATCTTGACTCGCTCATGGGTGGTTGCCACGTCCTCAGCGATCTCAGAGAGCCGTGCCTTAACCTCAGAAAGTGGGAGCGTCGTCATAGACCATGATCATAGTCCGCCGGGTCGTTTCCCCAGGCCTCGCCCCTGAACGAGCTGCCCTCGGGCTCCGGGGTCGCGCGCGCCAAGCGTCGGCCACGAGGGGGGCAACTCGTCCTCGATCGTCACGGAGCCACGCGCCCTCCACATCTCCGGTGTGATTCCTCGCGTCCGAGTACCTCAGCATTCGGAGCTCGTTGTCGTTGCGGTTGTCGGGGCGGTGCGTCATCTTTTATCCGTCGGCGACGATGGCCCACTTGTGGCCATGATCCATCGGGCGGTGCAGCAACTGACACCAGTCACTCGGTTGCGAGCTCTGGGATTCCGCAGGCGGTGTGCCGCGCCGAGGGCTGACATAACCTCCGTCGGGTGAGTGGACCGTACGCGGTCGAAGCAGTCCGGACGGCAGTCCATCCCACCCTGGGCGTCGCATCGGCCGTACCATGTACTCAGGATCTTTTCGGGTCTGGGTCCGTTGATCGATTGTTGGCCTTTGCTGGAGGATGGCATGACCACCCTCCGCGACGATTGCACTCTCGAATGTCTCGGGCGGCTGCCCGGCGGCGTGCGGGTGAGGAGGGGTGGCGGGAGCCGTGGAACCAATTTGGGGGAAGCTGTGTTCGTGACGGCACAGCACGCTCCGACGACGGACGAAGGTGGGGCGCAAGAGAGCGCCCGGGTGCCCCTCGGGCAACTGCTCGTGGGTTCCGGGATGATCACGCATACTCAGCTTGCTGACGCACTGGTCCAGCAGACCTCGTCAGGACGGCGGTTGGGCGCGATCCTCGTGGACCAGGGCTTTCTCACCGATGCGGACCTCGCCGGCGCCCTATCCGAGCACCTCGGCGTCCCGCTCGTCGACCTGTCGCACGGGACGCCATTTGCCGACGCGGCCGACCTGCTGCCCGAGAGTGTCGCTCGAAGCCAGCTGGCCGTCCCCGTCATGGCCGACGAAGACGGCGTCACGGTCGCGGTCGCCGACCCGACCCCTGAGGTCACCGCCGCGGTCCAGGGCGCCATTCGGCGGCCCGTCTGGATCGTCGTGGCGCCGCGCACCGACGTCCAGCGCGCCATCGATACCGCATACCGCGCCCTCGGAGACATCCAACGCGAGGTCCAGGCGTTTCAAGCGACCGAAGGGCCGAGGCGTCCGCAGGAGCAGACCACCGCGGCCACCTTTGACGACGACGCGCCCGTCGTCCGCGTGGCTCAGCTCATCGTCACCCAGGCGCTCCGCGACCGTGCGTCCGACGTCCACATCGAGCCCCAGGGCGAGAACCTTCGTGTCCGTTTCAGGATCGACGGAGCGCTGCAGGACGCCCTGGCGCTGCCGATCTCGATGGCGGCCGCGCTTACGAGCCGCTTCAAAATCCTCGCCAACATGAATATCGTCGAGCGCCGTCGTCCACAGGATGGCCAGCTCACGATGGAAGTGGACGGGCGCGAGATCGACATCCGCGTCTCCACCGTCGCCACGATCTGGGGCGAGTGCTGCGTCCTTCGGATCCTGGACAAGGGCCGGGCACTGATCCGCATGGGCGACCTGGGCATGCCGCAAGACATCCAGGATGAGATCGCCCACCTCATCCGGAACCCGTTCGGGATGGTGCTGAGCGCTGGGCCGACCGGGAGCGGGAAGACCACCTCTCTTTACGCAGCACTCGCCGAGATTGACGAGCCGCACCGCAACATCATGACGATCGAGGATCCGGTCGAGTACATCTTCCCCACGATCAACCAGATCCAGACCCACGAGCAGGCCGGGATCACCTTCGCGACCGGGCTACGCTCGATCTTGCGTCAGGACCCCGACGTCATTCTCGTCGGCGAGATCCGGGACGTCGACACCGCGCGCGTCGCGGTGCAGTCGGCACTGACCGGCCACTTCGTCCTGTCGTCCATTCACGCGACCGACTGCGCCGCCGCGCTGCACCGCTTCTTGGACATGGGGATCGAGTCCTTTCTGATCGCGTCGTCCGTTGTCGCCATCGTGGCGCAGCGCCTCGTCCGGAGGACCTGCCCGAGCTGCAAGGTGCCGTACCAACCGACGGCAGACGAGCTCGCGTTCTACGAGGAGAGCGGCGGCCAGCCGAAGTCCACCTTCTGGCGGGGCGAGGGCTGCAACTTCTGCGGGGGGACCGGTTATCGCTCTCGCATCGGCGTGTTCGAGGTCATGCGGATCACCCCGGAGATCAAGCGTCTCGTGGTCGGGTGGGCGACCCAGGAGGAGCTCCAGCGGATGGCCGTCTCACAGGGGATGCGCACGCTTCGCGAAGAGTCCGTCCATCTCGTCGAGCAGGACGTCACGACGGTCGACGAAGTGCTCCGCACGATTTACGCGCTCTAGGGAGGAGCCTCGATGCCCAAGTTCAAGTATTCCGCGATCGGTGCTGACGGATCCACCGTGTCCGGCGTCGAGGAAGCATTGACGCTGGGTAGCGCTCGCCGGGCACTCGTTGCGCGAGATCTCGCTCCGGTGGAAGTCAAAGAGAAGCGCAGCCTCCTGCAGCTCGAGCTCACGAAGAAGAAGGTGAAGCGTCGAGACTTGATGCACTTCTCGCGGCAGATGGCCGTCTTCGTCCGTTCGGGCATCCCAGTGCTCGAAGCGCTCGACGTGATGACTGAAGAGCTCGGCAACAATCGCTTCGCCGTCGTGCTCGCTGAGATGGCCGACGCGCTCCGTGGTGGTGACACGTTTGCGGGAGCCGCGTCCGCGCATGCCGACGTCTTCCCCTCGTACTACCTCGGAATCCTCAGTTCAGCCGAGCTCACGGGGAATCTCGACACCGTGCTCGAGCAGTTGGGAGACTACATCGAACGAGATATCGAGGCACGCCGCAAGGTGGTCTCTGCGTTGACCTACCCGGCCATCGTGATGTGTGTAGCCGTCATCGCCATCGTCGTCATCGTCGGGTTCGCACTCCCCCGATTCAAGACGTTCTTCACGTCCCTTACAGCGAAGCTTCCTCTAGCAACCCGGGCGCTTCTCGGAGTCGCCAACTTCTTCACGAACGACTGGCGGGTGATCGTTGCGGTGCTCGCCGTCATCCTCATCTTGGTCACGCTCGCCATGGTCACGGAGAAAGGTCGAGAGATCCGGGACGTGGTCATGCTGAAGCTGCCGGTCGCTGGCGATCTCATGGTCACCGCGCTCATCGAACGGTTCTGTCGCATCCTCTATTCGATGGTCGCCGCCGGGGTTCCTCTCCCGGACGCGCTCCTGGTGACCACGCAGACCACCACCAACTACGTGTTCCGCCAAGGCCTAACAGCTGTGAGGAGCGCCATGATGCGCGGCGAGGGACTTGCCGGCCCGCTCATCGAGTCGCGGCTCTTTCCGGCCACGGCGCGCCACATGTTCCTGGTGGGTGAACGTACCGGCACGATGGATAGCCAACTCGAGACGGCAGCCATCTACTACGACCGAGAGCTCGACTACAAGCTGAAGCGCTTCACCGCAATGTTCGAGCCAGCGGTGGTTGTCTTCGTGGGGCTGGTGGTCGGGTTTGTCGCCATAGCCCTCATCTCTGCAATGTACGGAATTTACCGACAGGTGCACATTACGTGAGGCTCCGTGGAGATTCATGAGTCACAATGGTGAACCATCCAGGTGAGGAGGTGTAGGGATAGGCGGGGGAGGAAGATGCACGCGACGCTCTCCTGTGCCCTGTAACCGGGGAAGCGCTGATCAAGAGTTCAGAAGATGAAGTGCTGGCATCCAGCAATTAACGAGACAAGGGAGAAGGTACCGATGTTGGAGAGGTTGAAGGCAAGGAGGGGCGAAGAGGGGTTCACCCTCATCGAACTCCTCATCGTGATCATCATCCTGGCGATTCTCGCGGCGATCGTCGTGTTCGCTGTGGGGACCACCACCAAGAACGCCACCGTCGCCGCGTGTAACGCGACAGCCAAGAGCGTCGAGACTGCTGTCGAGGCATACAAGGCGCAGACGGGCTCGTTCCCGGCCTCAGTCACAGTGCTGACGAGTTCCACGGGCACGAACTCCACAGGCACAACCATAGGCCCGTGGCTACGACAGGTGCCCCGCTCGAAGAGCTACAGGATCGTGACTACAACCACCGGTAAAGTTAATGTCGTCATCGGCTCATCGACGTATACATTCGACACGTCAACGACGGGTGCCTGCAAGTCGGCATAGTCTCACCCGTTTCCTCCTTTCATGAACGGGCCGTGCAGTGTGTCCTGAGGAGGCAGTAGCGCACTCCGCGGGCTGGGACCAACAAGAACCAGCCCGCGGAGTCGCGTCTGGATCGCACCGGCGCGGGATGGGCCTGTGGATCACTGCCTGCACGGCGGCGGTCGTCGTGATCGGCATGGCGTACAGCCTCTGGTGGCCGGCAGTCGTGCGACACGCGTCGTTCTACTGGTTGGTGCCTGGTGACCTCTGGGGAACCGTGCGTGAGGCCCACTGGGTCAGCTCCGGGGCGCTCTCGTACCTCTACAGCTCGGGTTACCACCTCGTCACGTTCCCGGGTATGGCGATCGTCCTCACGCCATTCGTGGTCGTCGGCACCCAGTTTCACCTGAGCGAGTCGTTCCCCCACATCCTGCCCATCTTGAAGCCGACCGAGTGGCTGCTCCTCGGACCGGTGACGATGGCGTGCTCCGCGATCGCGCTGGTCGGCTTCAACGCACTGGCAAGAGCATTGGGCGCCAGCTCCACTCGGCGTCGCATCCTCTGTCTCCTCGAAAGCGCGGCATTCTGGCAGGTCACGGTGATCTGGGGTCATCCAGAGGACGTCATTGCCGCGGGACTTTGCGCTTTCGCACTCGCCCGAGCGATCGAGGAACGCGACGTCTCAGCGGGCTGGCTCTTCGGCGCTGCCCTGGCTTTCCAGCCCCTCGTGATTGCCGCCGTTCCCATCCTGCTCGCGTTTGTCGGTCGCCGGAGGGCCCCCGGCTTGCTGGTACGGATGGCCATTCTTCCTGGCGTGCTGCTTGTCGCAACCGTCGTCCCGAACCCGCACGCGACCCTCCATGTCCTCTTGACGCAGCCGAACTTCCCCACCATCGACCATCCGACGCCCTGGGTCCTCGTCGCGCCGAGGATCGCTCGAGGCATCGTGGCCGCCGGGCCCGGCCGTGTTGTGGGCCTTGCTGCTGCAGCTGCCCTC
Organism: Actinomycetes bacterium; assembly: GCA_021794995.1. Taxonomy (GTDB): domain Bacteria; phylum Actinomycetota; class Acidimicrobiia; order Acidimicrobiales; family RAAP-2; genus JAJYVT01. The sequence goes on from JAJYPY010000014.1 coordinate 14,767, forward strand.
GCGATACCGGCGGCTCGCTCGCGCGCGCACCCCATGGCGATCGCCTGGCTGGTGGCGGTGGCGCTCGGCTTCCGCTGTTTGTTCGAGTCCGTCATGGACCCTTATTACGTCGCTCCTGCCATCGGTTTCGCGCTGGTTGCTGCCGTGTCACGGAGGTGGGCATGGATCGCTGTCGCGACCGCCGCGAGCGCTTCCCTGACGGTGGTGTGTCAGCTCCGGCTAGGCATGTGGCCATATTGGCTTCAGATGGTGGGAGCGTTCGCCGTTCTGTACGCTGCTGGGTGTCCACTCTGGGGCCGTGTTCCGGTTTCCCGCCCCACGGACCTAATCCCCGTAGATGCGTCCGCTCAGGCCGGACGGCCAGCAGCTCCCGTCGATCCTGTTCCGGAGTACTTTTCCGCCGCGACTGCCAGGCACGCGCATGATGGAAGTCCCCTGCTGGATTGATGGGGCCTTTGTCGAGGCTGCGGCACCCAGTGAAAGGCTTGGTCAAGTCAACCCGCGTCCAGTGGGTGTTCTGGCTGGCCACTCGTGCTTATGGCGTGGCAGCCCTCCACGGGGTTTTCCCATATAACCGCACGCAGCCCAGCGACACCGACGTGAGGCTCTATTGGCTATGGGCTTATGGGCTGTGGCACGGCGTCGTTCCCTACGTCACCCGGTTTCCGATTCCGATCGTCTATCCACCGGGTGTGCTCCCCTTTCTCGCTCTTCCCCCCATCTCCCCCGGTGTTTATCTCGTTGAGTTTCTACTGCTGGCGCTTCTGGTGGATGCGTGGGTGCTGCGTGCCCTGCAGCAATCCACACGCTCATTCGGAGCGGCACTCTGGGTGATTGCTGCGCCGCTGCTCGGCCCCATCTTTTGGTCGCGCTTCGACATCTTCGTCGCGGGGATGCTAGTCGCTGGACTCATCGCTTTCGAGCGCAGGCGCTATTCGCTGTCGGCCTTCTGGATCACCTTTGCGGCTCTCATCAAACTGTGGCCCGCCCTACTGGTCGTGATGTGGTTCCGGTTCGTGCCGCGAACTCGCCGTCGAGGCTACATTGTCGCGACTGGACTTGTGCTGTACGCCGTGTTCGGACCCCTCATAGCACTCGGTGCGACGACAGGCCTCTGGGCAGTGGTGCGCGCACAGGGCGGGCGTGGCGTGGAAATCGAATCCCTGTACGCCCTACCGCTCTATCTCTTCCACGCGCTGGGGGGGCACGCCCCGATTGTCAAGGAGCTTTCCCTCGAGTTCACCGGGCACCTGGACGCGAGTCTCGTCATTGCAACCAACGTCCTGCTGTCGTTGGCAGCCGCATACTGTGTCTGGCGGGTGGCGAAGCGTGGTTGGACAACCCTCACTCCTGCGGCGTGGATCTTGCTGGTCGCCGCGCTGATAATTCTTACCGATCGCGTCCTCTCGCCTCAGTACATGATTTGGGTGGCCGCTGCCGTCTGCCTTTTCATCGATGAGTGTGCTCGTCGACGACGTCAGCTCGTGGTCGCGACCGCTGCGTTGTTGGCGGCGACGCAACTGCAATTTCCCTTTGGATTTCGTCAGTTAATGTACGACACGCCCGCCGCGCTCCCGATATCCGCGTTCCATGCCGCGGTCCTGCTTGGATTTTGTGCGGTTGCCCTGAAGGTCGTCCATCCCCGCGCCGACCCCAAGGAGGTCGGAGCGGCGGAGAGCAACGGGGTGGTCTCCACTCCCCCTTCGGAAGGTGCGCTGTCCGTCAACGTCGGAGGGCCATCCGTGAGTGCCACGACACGTGGTCGAGAGTGCCCCGCGCATGCCACGGATGGCACTATCGCCCACGACCCCTGACGTCGTGGTGATCTATGGTCGAGGACAACTTGGTCTAACGGGTGTAGTCCCTTCAGTCGGGACTCGCTAGCTACCGACTTCGGGACCTTCTCGCTTCAGCGGGAATTCGGTGACGTGACCCGCCGTGCGCAGTTAGCCTCGATCCTCGGGAAGCCTTATTTCAGGAGTCGCATTGAGGTTCAGCGGGGCGGAAACCCGAAACGGAGCCTCCTGCCTCCCCACCAGGGCACCGGGATGTCGAGCTCGGGGAACCCGGCGTCGATGAGGACCGGCGTGTAGGTCCGCAGGGCCAGATCTATCCGCACATGGTCATCAAAGACATTGACGCTCCCGGTGTCGTCGACGAAATGCCGCCAGAGCCGGTCTGGAGTCGCGAGCTCGTAGCGTGGGAGCTTGCGAGCGAGGAGGCGGTAGCAGTTCCCCGCCACCACGGTAAGGGTGGTGTCGAGATCGACGTTGAGCGGGAGCCCCGAGCTGAGGGCGTTGAGGTGGAACCCCGAGATGTCCGCGTCGAGCTCGTTTTCGATGACCATCCGCTCGGCGTAGCGTCCGAAGAGGTCCCTGGCCGAGGTGTCGGTGTCGTTGGTGATGAGCAGCGTCGGCTGCTCGTGGCCGATGTTGCGCACCGCGATCTGGCGGAGCGCCCGGCTGATGCCCTTCAGCTGCACGACGTCCTCGTGGATCTGGGGATGGCGGTGGCGGCCCGAGCGCTTCAGGTAGCAGGTCGTCCATGCCGAGGCGGGCAGCGCGGCGAGCGCCTCGATGACCTTCGCTCCGCGCGTGCGCAAGGTGAGGAACCGAAGCCCGCGCTCGCAGAGCTCGTCGAGCACTTCGTAGGTCGTGAGCTTCGAGTCGAAGACGAGGAGCCCCGGCTCGTCGCCGGAGACCTTTGCCCAGTACTCGGCGAAGGAAAGGACCTCGCGTGCCTGCTCGGCCTTCGTGCAGTCTGCGTTGGCGTAGACCATCTCCGTCGAGGCGTGGTCCTGAGCGAAGAAGGTGAGGACCGCCCTGGTGCGCTGGCTGCGCGCCGGCACGTAGTGCTCCTCCAACGGCACCTGTTCACCGTGGTGTCGGATCGCGTGGAAGTCCAGGTTGAACCCGGCCTCGCCGCTGTAGAGCCCGAGCTCTCGACAGCGCCGGGCGAGGCCCTCCATGAGCGCGACGTTCGCCCGGCGCTCGACCCGGTAGGAGTAGCTCGTGAGATGCGTGGCCTTGGGGATCGCTTCGAGGCCAAGGAGGAGACCGAGGCCGGGGTCCGCCCCGAGGGGGAACGCGTTCGCCGCTCGGCCACGCCGGCTCTCTTTCAACAGCAGCAGCGAGCCGAGCGAGTGGAAGGCGCTCAGCACGCGCGTCCCGGGGTAGCGCGCTGCTTTGACGAGACGGTCGAGCCCGAGCTCGACGATCTCGGGGAGGAGGAGGTAGAGCCCGGCGTGGTCGCACTCGAAGCGTGCGCCTGCCGGCCAGCCGCCGATGCGCCTGGCCCGCACCGGCTCGAGTCGCGGCGCGGGGCCCTCGTGACGGCGCCCGAGGCGCTCGATCCCCTCGGCGTGAAGGATCCCCCACACCGTGGGTGCCGACACCGGCGTGCCCTCGGCCGTGATGCGGTCGGCGATGTCTGTGACCGAGCGGTCCTCGGCGCGCAGCTGCAGCACCCGATCACGTACGCGCCCGGCCTTGCGGGGCCCTTTGGGTCCGGGCTTGGAGGACCGGAAGAACTCGGTTCGCCCGGCGCGCAGCTCCGAGGCGAGCTGGTGGACCGTTGCCGTCGAGTACCCGTAGCGGCGGGCGACCTCTGGCGCAGAGACGCCCTCGACGAAGTAGGAGCGCAACGCTTCGTAGCGCCGCTGGAGCGGTGCCGCCGGTGCGGTGAAGAACTCCGCCCCCGGGCGCATCCTCAACCGATCTCCTGAAAGACCACTTCGCCAGCATAGAGTCAGATTCTCTCACCGAAGTGGATGGTCATGCAGTGGAGGAGGAAACACCCCTGTAACTACAGCAATGTAGGCAACAACAGACCCAGCGAAGGGCTCCGTTCCGATGGAACTGACGGCGAACAGCGAGGGCGCTGGCTTCAGAAAACCTATTGGGCCCGTACTTCGGAGCCGCGCAGAAAGCCGCCTCCCACAACGCAATCTCGGGCCTGGGCCGATCAGCCAGTCCTCAGCAGGAGCCCCAAAACATGTTCCCGAGGATCGAGGTTAGGCGTGACGCCCACCTGGTGCTCTCAGCGTGAGGAGGGTGCCCTCGCGAGCTCAGTGCGCATGTTCGCGCCCCACTGTCCAGCGCAGTACCCACACCCCCGCTCGGGATTCGAGAATCGAAGCGCCCCGCGCGTACAGTTGCAGTAGAACAGCGTCGGTTTGTCCGGGAGTGAGGGTCTCGATTCCGACCTCGGGAGTCAGCACCACATACAGTGGGCCGCGGTCAAGTGGCAACGGTACGTTGAATCCGTGAACCTGTATGAGAAGTTTGCCGTTGCGGCCATTCCCGCGGAACGTCGCAGGGGCGAACAGGGTGTACGCCCTCGGCCGCATGGCGAAGCCACCGACAACGCCCTGAGATACGAGGACCGCTGCGTTTGCGGGAACGATGCGCTCTGCGTGCTGCAGCGCTACCGCTGCCGGCGCTCGGATCTGGAGCCAATACCTGTAGTATTGACTCGCCTGCGAGACGCCCCAGACCCCGGCCCCCAGCGCCACTACCCCGGCAAGCGCGCAGAGCACGCCCGAGCGCACCGACTTCATGCTCCAGAGCCGACTGAGCACGAGTATGGTTCCAAATACCACGAAGGCGCTCACCGGCGTGTTCTGGAATCCCTGGGCTGAGAGGAAGCTCCCGTAGCTGAGTACGCTCGGTCCAAGCACGACGAGCGCCATCGCCCAGCCCCACGGGGTCAACAGCCCGAGCAGCCCACTCGGAGCCAGGTCGTCCCAGATGTGCCAGCGGTTCATCCACACCTGGTGCACGACCAGCTTTGGGTGTCCCAGCATCCCTTTGGCGACCCCGAGCGCGCTGGGATGGCCACCCCCGGTCAGGTAGCCGTACCCCGCCACCTGCGCACCACGGTCGGCGTGGGTGAACTGGAGCAGCACCGCCCACACAAGAACAATCCCGAGCAGGTAGACGCCGGTGCCCCACGGCACTTTCGGCCGGCCGGGCCCTCCGCGCGCACAGAGCGCGACGACACCAAGTCCGGCAAGTAAAAGAAGGCACGCCGTGCCACAGGCCAGGGTCAGAGCAATCCAGATCCACATAGAGCGCCGACCGCGCCACATATCCCGCCCGGCACCAACTGCGAAGAGCGCTCCCAACGGCTCGACATGGAAGTCGAAAGCCTGCGCACTGAAGACGAGTGGATTCGCGACGAGCAGCGCCGCGGCGAGCCCGATGGCGAGCTCTGGGCGAAGCCGTGACTTCCATGTGGCGGACCGGACGACGTCGACGATCCAGCTGAGCGTCACCCACGCCGTCCCAGAAAGAGCCACAGCCTGGACGATCTTGAGCCAGAAGGCACCGGGAGGAAGGTCTCGTAGGATGGCAAGCGGCCACAAGATGAGCTCGCCGTCGTTCTGCCAGGCGCGACTCCCCATGACGGTGGAGTATGGGTTCAGATGCCCATGTCCGATGAGCCAGGTGACTTGGTTGTAGAAACCGAAGTCGAGCGTCAGCGAGCCTTGGCGGTACTCGAAGAGTCCGAAGACGATCAACCAGACGAGCTGGGCAAGAATCAGTGCCCGTCCAAGCACGAGGGCAAGCACGAAGCGGTCGCGATCCCACAGAGCCCTGTACAGCCAAGGCCGTTTCACATCTGGCGGGTTGGAGGTTCGCAAGCTGGAAACGCTCGCAGTGCGGTGCATTGACCGTATCAGTCGTGCGCATTCCGGCAGATGCGGCCGCCTGCTCCGCTAGATTCGGGCCAGCCTTTCCGGTCGATGCCGACCGAGGTCGAGGACCCCGGTGGAGTGCGAACTTCGCTCCGGAGCAATTGCCGGCACTTGCCCATCAATATCCGAGTCGACGGAACACAGGACATCCCAGTCCCCCCCATCAATTCCGGGACGAATCGATGGCGCGCTCGTATCCAGAGCGCACTCACCGGACGATCTCCATCCGTAGGCCGAGCGCGTCCCACTCGGGATCCTCGGGAAGACGGTTAATGGCTCGGGACGCGATGCGTCGTGCAGTCCAGAGGCACGCCGCCGCATCCAGCAGCTGCGCTTCAGTAGTACCGCGAAGTCTCGAGTCGATCACCCGCTCCACGCCCGGTAGGCGCGCCTCTAGGAGCGCCCTGCGCTCTTCGGCACCAGCCCGGGTGTGCTTGGGAAAGCGGACAGAGTTATCGCTCGCTAACTGAAAGAAGCTGAGCTCCGGGTGGACCTCGAATACCGTGCGTTGCCAGTACGGCGCAATCGCCTTGTCAACTTCCGCGATCTTCGCAAACTGCCGCCACCGGACGGGGCTCAGGTGACCGCCGTTCGCAGCGGCCGCCTCTTCATACGTTGTGCACGAGAGCGCACGCCGAATCGGAGCCGACGCGATCGCGCTCGCCCGCGGCACGCCAAGCAGCCGCCGGGCGTCACGCTCGCACGCCCGACCCTTTGGAACCGGCTCGTCCAACAGCCCGATCGGCGCGGACAGCGCGATGATCTGGTACGCCGGTTTGTAGTCGAGCAAATCGATGAACGTGCTCTCGATCCGCGGTTCCTCCGGAGCGATCGTCGCGCCCTGCAGCTTCGCGCTCGCCACCAACCACCCCGCAGGCACCGGAATCGCCCCTGCCAACAACCGATACGGGAGCTGTGCCCCGCGATTACCACCAAGCATGAGGCACCTCGCCCTCCACCTCGAGTCGGCGCTTCATCCTTGGTTAGCCCAACGACCTCTGTCATGGCTCGATCTTCCCAGAAGTACTCGTCGTGTTGCTGAACCGTGCAACAGCAGGTTGGAGCGGGCGCACGAGAACGACGGTGCGACGACGAACACAGTCGCGTGCCTCACGAGCGCGGCGCAGCGGTTCTCTCGCACCCCCAGCGACGCGCCTTGTGAACTAAGAACGACGAGGAAGCCTCTCAACGCGATGTCACCGACCCTCGAACGGACCAATTCTGAACCACGATACCGATCCCGCAGGTCGTAGTCTCCGCAGGCGAGGAGCACGTATTCGGCCGTGGTGTAGTCAGCTGAACCGTGCTGCGGGGCCCATAGTCTTGGAAGCCCACCGTGGCGGCCACAATTGCCGTTGTCTTCGTGCAGGAGTTCGCACTGATGCTGCAGGCCAGAAATGTGACGACACGCGTGTTCCGCCCATCAGGCTCCACACGCCCGACGCAATACACCTTCAGCGTCAGTCGTCGTGACGCTGTTGTCGCATAGAAGGTCATCGTCTGAGTATTGGCGTTCGGATTAACAAGAACATTCCCGTTAGGGAGACAGTCATCGCCACCGTTGCTAGGGCAGGTATCCTGCGTCTGGGTCGTGCTATTAAACGCATAACATGAGAAGCGTACCGCCTGAATAGCTGCATCTACTGCACCATCCCCTGCATATTCAACCTTGCGCTCCTGCTGAAAGTTGCCAGCATTCTTGATGTCGTTTGAAGAAAACGTGGCGAGCGCACCGAGTAACAGTGCCACGACGACCATCACGATCAGGGCAAAAATGAGAATTGCGCCCTCCTCACCCCTTCGCGACTGAAGCCGGCGTACCGGCTCGCGACCTCCCAGAGACACCTCGCTAGGCACATGTCGGGTATCCGCCAATTCTTGGGCATCCATAGCGATCACTCAGCTACCTCCCTGAGGAGCGGGATCGGTGACAACGAGAAGCACTGTATCTCCCACCCCGTTCACTGTGCGCGCCGTAATTTGCAGCTGCTGGATACCGCTCCTGCTGAGCGTCGCACTGCATACAGAGGTTGTCGACTTCAGAAACATCCACCTTGACCCTGTCAGTCCCCACCAATACACATGTAGGTGTAGCCTCACGTGCGCAACTCCGGCCGCGCCCTTGGAGCCTGTTGTCGTCGTAACGAGAAACTTCGTAGGGGTCACAACCGACTGGCCACCGGAAGACACGGATACTGAGTACGTCTGACCGGCCGTCAGACCCGCCGGAATCTTTCCGGATGCCGTAAAGTTAGACGGGTAGTTCGCTGTGGTTACAACTGATAGTGGCTGAACTTGAATAGTCGTCGCCGAAGTCTGTCCAAGGAGCGTCACCGTCACGCCGGCGTTACTGGAAAATCCCGTGCCGAACACCGTCAGCGTCGATCCAATTGGTCCACTCGATGGATAGTTGCTTGCGAGTAGGTAGCTGTGCGCACAGTACTGAAAGCTCGATGTCGTGTTGGGACCCAATTGGATCTCGTACTTGGCCGCTTCCGCGAATGACTTGAGAACGGTGTTGTCCGTCGCCAGACTACGGTACTCGGAAGTCGTGGTGATTGCCGTGACGAGCATGCCAAGAATCGCCGAAACGGACAGTGCCAGGATGATGAGTGCTATGAGGACTTCGATCAGGGTATCCCCCGCGTCTCGTCGCGCGCGTCGGATCGGTGCGATCAGGAGAGGAGCTCTCGCGGTTCGCGGAGCCAGGGGAATGAGTCCACGTTCACGTAGTTGTCGAAAATATTTGGCTTGCACGAGTGCCTAGACCACGTTGATGTGAAAGAAATTGGAGGTGCCGTGCAGGATCAGCGTCTTAGCAATGACCGATCCGACTCTCATCGGGCTTGTCCGCCCGCCGAGTTTGACGGAGGCTGTGGGTGCCTCGATCTCGCCACCGTAGAGCGTGGCAGAGTTGCCTCCGGTGATTGTGACCGTTGTCGTGTCAGGTGAGGCTTGGAAGAGAAGTATGTCTTTATAAGTGGATGTGCTCGCGGGGTGTATTGTCGCGCTTGCGTGGCTCGTGATGGCGACCTTTCCTCCAGCCACGTAAAAGAGAGCACCCTGGCCTATCAGCGTACTGTTTGCCGATATCGACAGCCCGTTGCCGAGAACGATCTTATTGCCTGTACCAAATGTGATTGTAGCCCCTTCAATTGTGACACGTGTATGGAAGAAATAAGTGGCGTCGTGTCCGGTAAATACGATGCGTGTCGTGCTGGCGCTTATGTTGACTGGCTCGGAGTAAGCGCCAGGTGGGAGATGGTAGAGTTTGCCTGTCTTTTGTGGGGTTGCAGCGGGAAGGCCGGTCGTGTCCGGCTGAGGAACGGTTGGTTTGCGAAATTTAGTGGGCCAGGTCGTAGCATCTTGGGGTGCGATGTCGCTTGAGTTCGCTACTCTCACGACGTGACATGGAGTTGCGCATTTATAGACCTGGAAGTATGTAGGTGTGCGAGATGTTGGTCCGGTTAGCTGGTTGTTAGAGCCGTTGAGTGTGATGGCATGTGTGGAGTGTGTATTCGTACCTATCCCTGTAACTACAACGGCGTTGTGACTTCCCTTGAGGCAGAGCACGCATGTTGTCCCTCCCATCCCTAAGAGCGTGAGCGGCGGATAGAGTGTGAAACCCGATTGATACCCACCAAACGGGGAGCTCCAGGTTCGTGGGGTCGCTTCCAACATATATTGATACTTCGATCCGGACTCGACAGGTGAAAGCGCCACTCCTTCGATGCCACCCGTGGTTATCCAAGAGGATGTCGGGGCGTTTGTCGGTGTCTGGCAGGCAGGCTGTGTTGTTGTTGGAGGCGGTTGCACGGACGTGCACTTGATGGTGGCCTGGTAAGCACCGCTGGATGGATCCAGAGCCAGATGTAGGACGCTTTGTGGCGTCGTGTAGGCGGTTGCAGTGCAGTAACTACGGACCAAGGAGTACTTCACGCGAGGGCCTGTGCTCTGGACCTCCCAGTACGAGACGGTCGCACCGACCGTCGTTCCGGAGGGGCTTTCCTCGAGCGCGACCAGGAGAGTGGAGGTCCCGGCTGCGCCGGAGGGACAGACGTGTGGCGTCGTTCCGGGAGTGGTTTTGCATGTTGCACTCGCCGAGCTGTCCGTCGTGAGGCAAAGGGCACTCTGAACGTCTCTGATGAAGTACGTGGACATGGCTTGCGAATCGGCGGAGTCAGTGATGCGTGTCGCCACTTGGACCGAATCCTTGAAGCTGGTGATCATGGCAACAGTCACGCCACCGATGATCACTGGCAGCAGGATCAGCACGATCACGAGCTCGATGAGGGTGAAGCCCTCCTCGCCAGCGGCGCGCAGGCGGCGGAGCGCGCCCGGCGTCCGGCAGCTGAAGAAGCGGCGGAGTGCCTTACGTGGACGAGACACGAGGTGGCCCACTTCCGGCGCCGGCTCGGGTCTCGGTCCCGTCGCCGAGCCCGACGGCGCCTACTGGTCCCTGCGCACCGTTGCCTGCGGCCATGGCGGCCGCGAGCGCGAAGTGCTCGGGGAGCTTCTTTCCGATCTCCTTCGGGTACATGCTGACGTTCACCGCCTCGTCGTAGTCGATGACGTCCTCGTCGACGAGGGTCGAGAGCGCCATCTCGAGCGTCTGCATGCCTTCTGACTGATGGGTCGTGATGACGTTGCGCAGCTGGCGCGTCTTGCCGTCCCGCACGAGGTTCCGCACGGCGTGGTTGGCCGTGAGCACTTCGTAGGCCGCGACGAGCCCCCCCTGCTTGCGGCGCACGAGGCGCTGGTAGACGACGCCCTCGAGGACGGCCGAGAGCTGGACCTGGATCTGGTCCCGGCGGTCGGAGGGGAAGATGTCGACGATGCGGTCGAGGGCCTGCGCCGAGTCGTTCGTGTGGAGGGTGGCGAAGACCAGGTGGCCGGTCTCGGCGATGGTGATGGCCGTCGCGATCGACTCGAGGTCGCGCATCTCGCCGACGAGCAGCACGTCGGGGTCCTCACGGAGCACCGACCGAAGCGCCCGGTGGAACGAGTGGGTGTCGGTCCCGACCTCGCGTTGGGAAACGGCCGACAGGTGGTTGCGGTGGACGTACTCGATCGGGTCTTCGATGGTGACGATGTGGCACTTGCGGTTCTTGTTGATCCAGTCGAGCATCGCGGCCAGCGAGGTGGACTTCCCCGAGCCGGTCGGTCCGGTCACGATCACGAAGCCCATCGGGAGCGAGACGAGGCGCCGGACGACCTCAGGGAGCCCGAGCTCGTCGAAGGTCGGGATCTCGTAGGGGATCATCCGCAGGGCGAGCGAGCAGGTCTCACGCTGGTGGAAGGCGTTGCAGCGCAGCCGCGCCCGGTCCTGCCAGGAGAACGCGAAGTCGATCTCGCGGTCCTCGATGAAGCGCTCCACGAGGTGCTCCCCCATCACCGCGTGGACGAGCTCCTGGATGGTGTCGGGCGTCAACATCTCGCCGTCGGTGACCGGGCGCATGTGTCCGTCGACCCGGATGAGCGGCGGGCTCTCGGTGGTAAGGAGGAGGTCCGTTCCACGGGCGTCCCAGAGCTCTTCGAGCCACGGTTCGATGTCATCGATATGGCGTACGATGGTCTCCAGCATCCCCATGCCCTCCGCTTCGCGTCGGCCCGCGTCTCCCCCAAGGCTTCGTGCCGGACGACCCTCCCTCGGGGTCCTGCAGGGCCGAACCCCAGTTTCCCAGGTCGAGGCCACGGCCACACCTATTGTTTCTCAACAGGAGATCAACTTTTCGTGTACACTCCTGTTGCGAGGACGGGAGCCGCGCACAGTGGCCAGGGCCAGGGGGTACGGGGATGACGCTCGCAACGCTGGAGCAGCAGCAACGCCGGAGAGGAACGATGGGCCGGTTGCTGGTGGTGGACGACGATCCGGACGTGCGACGCGTCCTCGTGCGGACCCTCGAGGCCGAGGGCTACACGCCGACCGAAGCCGAGAGCGGCGCGGAGGTGAAGGAGGCCCTCGCCAGCGGGACCCCCGAGCTGATCCTCCTCGACCTGATGCTGGGGGGCGAGGACGGGTTCGACGTGCTCGCCGACATCCGGCGTACGAGCGACGTGCCGGTGATCATCCTCTCGGCGAAGATGAACGAGTCCGACCGGGTGCTCGGGCTGCGGCTCGGCGCCGACGACTACGTGGTGAAGCCCTTCTCGGGCCCCGAGCTCGCCGCTCGGATCGCCTCCGTCCTGCGCCGCTACGCGCACAGCCCGAAGTCGCCCTCGCTCCTCGAGTTCGGGGACCTCACGATCGACACGACGGCCCGGGAGGTGCACCTGGGCGGCAAGCTGATCGACACGACGATGAAGGAGTTCGACCTCCTGGCGTTCCTTGCCTCGTCGCCGCGCCAGGTCTTCAGCCGCGAGCAGCTGCTCGACCACGTCTGGGGGTCGTCGTCGGCGTGGCAGGACGACGGCACCGTGACCGAGCACATCCGCCGGATCCGCCAGAAGCTGCGGGCCACAGAGACCCGCGACCGCTGGATCCGCACGGTCCGGGGCGTCGGCTACCGCTTCGAGCCCTGAGCGCCGGGGTCCGGCGCCCCGAGTCCTTGCGTCACCACGTCGGCCCGTCCACGGCCCAGCACCTCGCGCACCGTGTGCGTCAGCGCGTCGGGCCCGAAGGGTTTGGTGAGGAGTGAGGTCTCTTCGGGGAGCGGGCGCGAGACCGACGCGTCGTCGTCGAGGTGACCCGAGACGAGGAGCACGCGCACCTCGGGGTAGCTCCAGCGGACGGCCGCCGCGAGCTCGATCCCGTTCATGCCCGGCATGACCACATCGGTCACGAGGAGGTCGATGGCCCCGCCGCGAGCGCTCAAGAGGTGCAGCGCCTCGCTCGCGTTCGACGCCTCGAGCACGTCGTAGCCGGCGGACCGCAGCTCGCGCACCTCGAGGCGGCGCACCTCGGCCTCGTCGTCGACGACGAGCACCGCCGCCGTCCCGAGCACCGGTCTCTCCGCAGCCGGTGCCTCGGCAACCGGCACCACCGGAGCCGGCGCCTCGGCAACCGGTGCTTCGGCTACCGGTGCTACCGGAGCCGGGAGATCCTCACCGGGTGCCGCCTCACCGAGCACGTCCGCCTCGGGCGGCCCCCCATCCGATGCCCCCGCATCGAGCGTCCCCGCCTCAACGGCCGCCGTCTCGAGCGCCACCGCATCCGGCACTAGCACAGCGACCGGAGGGCGCCGGGGCTCGTCGGGCTCGCGCACCGCCCGGCCCGCTGCCACCGGGAAGCGGATCGTGAACCGTGCGCCGGCCCCGGCGGAAGACGTCACGTGGACCTCTCCCCCGGCCGTCGACACCATCCCGTGGACCGCGGCGAGGCCGAGGCCGGTGCCGCGTGCCCGGCCCTTGGTCGTGAAGAAGGGCTCGAAGCAGTGCGCGACGGTGTCCTCGTCCATGCCGACGCCCGTGTCGGAGAAGACGAGCTCCACCAGGTCGGTCCCGCGCTGGCCGGCCCGAGCGACCCGTGCGGTCTCGATCGTGAACCTGCCGCCGTCGGCCATCGAGTCCCGGGCGTTGATGGTGAGGTTGAGGACAGAGCGCTCCAGCTCGCTGCGGTCCATGAGCACGGTCGTGTCCCCGGCCCCGGCCGAGATCTCGAGGCGGACGTCCTCCCCGAGAAGGCCCGCGAGCATGGGCTGCATCGAGGAGATCACCTCGTCCACCGCGAGCAGCTCCGGCTGGATCGCGTGCGGCTGCCCCCCGATGTGCACGAGCTGGCTCGTGAGCGACGCCGCCCGGGTCCCCGCCCGCTGGATGGCGGCGACGTCGGGCCCGAGCTCCTTGTCGTCGCCCAGCCGCCGCATGAGGACGTCGGCGCAGCCGAGGATGACCGTGAGCAGGTTGTTGAAGTCGTGCGCGACGGCGCCGGCCATCCGCGACATGGCGTTCAGCCGCTCGGCCTGGTGGAACTGCTCGAGCATCCGCTGGCGCTCGGTCACGTCCTCTGCGACAACGAGGAGGCCCGTGACCGCGCCGGGCGCCCCGAGCGGGGAGGCGGAGACCGACAGCTCGAGCGGTTCGTCGCCGGCGCCCGTGACCGGCATGGCGACGCCGATGATCGGCGTGCCCGCAAACGCGGATTGGAGCAGTCCCGAGAGCACGAGCTCGGATCCCGCACGCACCGGGATCCTCCGCGGCACCGAGTGGTCGGCCCAGCCGAACAGCTCGGTCGCGGCCCGGTTCCACCACTGGGCCTCCCCCGTCGCGCGCAGCTCGGCGATGGCGAGCGGCGAGGAGTCGACGAAGGTCTGCAGGCGCTGCTCGTTGCCGAGCACCTCGGCGTAGAGGCGGGCGTTGCGCAGCGCCACCGAGGCCATCTGTGCGAGGAGGGTGAGCACCGACTCGTCCTCGAAGGTGAACCGGGTGCCGACCTGGCCCGCCGCCACGACGGCGCGGCGGACCTCACCCTTGGCGTCGGTGATCGGGGCCGCCACCCAGCCGCGGACCCGGAGGGCGGCGGCCGCGGCCGCGGCGGAGATGGGGCTCGCCGGCACCTCCGGGAGCGCACCGTCCGGGGACCACTCGTCGGGTGTGCGGACGGCCTCGCCCGAGCGCGCGACCGCCTCGGACGCCGCGAGCACCACGCCGCGGACGTCGTCCTCCCTGCCGGCATGGTCCATCGCCCGGTCGGCGGGGCACACCTTCTCGGCGAGCTGGCCACCGCTCGGGAGCGCGCTCACGACCGTGACGTCGGCGCCGAGGGCGCGCTGCGCGTGCTCGGCGAGGAGCTGGAGGACGTCGCCCTCGCCGAACTTCGCGTTCACCTCGAGGGACGCGTCCACGAGCTGGCGCAGCCGCTGCGCGTACTGGAACGCCATCTCGCCTGCGCGCTGGCTCGCGCGCCACGACTCCACCCGCTCCATCGCGACGCCGACGCGCTCCGCGAGCTCGCGTGCGGTCTCGAGGTCCGAGGGGCGATAGCCCCGGCGCCCCTGCCCGGTGACGAACGACAGGGTCGCCACGACGGCACTTCGCACCTGGACCGGGACGACGAGCATCGACGTCACCTCGGGCCACTCCCCGACGCTCTCGGGGGTGTGGAGCTCGGCGCCGAGCACCTCGTGGCGGATGCGCGCCGTCGGGACCAGCACCTGCGCGCGGCGATCGGCGATCGCCTGTCGGATGAGCTCGTCCCCGTGCGGGTGGGGATGGCCGGCCCTCTTGAACATGAGCCCGCCGTTCACCTGCGGGCGCGCGCGGACGGCGGCACGGCGGACCTTGCCGGACTCCTCGAGGATGTGGACGGCGAACCAGTCGGCGAACTCGGGCACCACGACGCCGGTGAGCTCGTGCAGCGCGGCGTCGTAGGACTCGAGCGCGTCGGCGAGCACGGTGCCCCCCCGGGCGAGCAGCCGCAGGTGCATGTTCGCGTGGTCGGCCCCGAAGCGGTTCCGTTGGGCGAGGTCGTCCAGGCGGGCCCGCTCGACGAGCGCGGCCAGGCGGTCGGCCACCACCTGGAGCAGCCGCAGGTCGGCCGGGCCGAAGCTCCGCTGCTTGGTGGACCCGACCTCCACGATCCCAAGGGTGGTGCCGTGGACGATGAGCGGTGCCGCCATGAGCGACGCGATCGGCTGCTGGAAGTCCGGGAGCCCCCCGGCGCCCTCCTCCCGCACGTCGGCCACCATGACCGGGCGCGCCCACTGCGCGGCGGTGCCGAGCACGCCCTCTCCGACGCGCACCTGGCTCCCGACCGGGCCCCACTGCGTCTCGCCCTGCGAGGCGCGCACCCGGAGCACCGAGCCGTCCTCGTCGGCGAGCAGCACGCACACGACGTCGCCGCCGACCTCGTCCTTCGTGCGGGTGAGCACCGCGGCGAGGAGCTCGTCGAGGTCCAAGAAGGCGAGGCCGGGGTCGGTGACGGCTTCGATGGACCGCAGGACGTTCGCCGCGTTGCGCAGCTCGGCGTCGAGCCGCCGGTCCGCCGCGCGGCGCTCTGCGGCGACCGCGAACCCGAGCAGGGCCCCGAGGCCGGCGAGGATGACGGCCACCCCCGCAAGGGCGAGCGTCTGGCCCGGCGCCTGCGTCGCGATGAGGTAGCACACCCCGACGGAGAGGAACGCCCACGCCGCCATGAGCACGATCGTCGAGATCGGGAGCCGCCCCGAGCGGGACCTGACGCTGCTCGCCGAGAACGGGTCGGCGACTTCCATCGCCGTGTCGGACGCCGAGCGCGCGGCCGCGTCGGACGCGACCCCCTCCGGGCGCTCGTTGGCCCTCACGCGCGAAAGGCTAATCCAAGATGGGCCGCACCCCACGGTGCACCTCTGAGCCCGCGGCAACGCCCACCTTCGCGCGGCCGGGACGTCACGGGTGGGGAAACACCGCTTCGATTCGTGGACCCTCAGATGACCAGAAGACTTTGTACGGATCGTACGGATCGTGCCCGTCGACGGGCGTGCGGAAGCGGATGCCCTGCGCAGTCATGATCGCGCTAGAGCGTGACTGTGCGGCCAGCGGGAGGCGGAAAATCAACTCGCAGGGTTCGAGTACAGCGTTACAGAAGTCTGGGTCTGTGCCCGCTTCGAGCTCGTCGAGCTGGGCGTCGGCGATCTCCGAGTACGAATCGTCATTCATGCTTGTCGGTGGCGCCTTGCTCGGCGGACCGTCGGCGAGTGCGCCGCTCGTTCGAGCAGAGCCCGCAGTTCCGGATTCGTGTCGTACTCACGCTGCGCCTCGGTGACGACGACAGCTGGTTGGAGCAGCACGGAGCCGTCGCTGTTTTGTTGGACGAGGAACTTCTGATTGGGGTGTCCGGGGATCACCGCTCGGCTTCGGTCGTCCGTCTCGATGAGGGTCACTCGGTCCTCCTTGGGGTCGCCGTCCCTGCCAGAAAACCCACTTTCCCACTGTGGGCGCTTCCCCGCCGCATGCACCGGGCCGGGGAGGGCGCAGCGGGCCGCAGCGGTGCCGGCAAAGCGCTGGCGCTATCGGCCTCTGCGCGAGAGGTGGTCGTGGCACTCGGCGACGAGGGTCACGAGGAACAGGCGGTCGCCGTCGGTGAGCGGGTCGTCGCCTCCCCCTTCGAAGATGGTCGAGCGGCGGGCCAGGTGCCCGAGCCGGGGGGAGCCGTACGCGAGGACGAAGGCGACGACGAGGGGGAAGAAGTCGAGCCAGTCCTCGTGCACGTGCTCGGGGATGACGAGCCCCTCGACGAGCGCGACCGCGTAGCACTGGACGCGGCGCAGCGCGCCCGTCGAGATGCCGTCGTCGGGAGAGCGGTAGCCCGCGAGATGCGAGTCGATCGAGTCGAGGTAGGCGGGGAGGTCGACCCTCACGTCCGGGTCCTCGCGTCGTGGGCCTCTCCGGTGCCGTCGGACAGGAGCTCGGCGAGCGCCGCCGCGGCCTGCGCCGCGCGGAGGTGCCGTTCCTCTGCGAGCGTGCGGCTCAGCGCCGCGCGTCGCGAGCGCTCCAGGCGGCGCGACGCGTCCGATGCGGCGTCCGCACCGGCGCCGGTCCCCGCGGATACCCCCGCCTCAGTGTGCATCTGCGCCTCCACCTCCGTCGCACGCCGGACACTCCCCCGCGATTGTCCGGCAGCGTCCCCACGCCGGTCGCTATGCACGCTCAACGATTCGCCAACACGACCGGGCGCGGCCCTCGCCGCGCCACCCGTGAGGGCACGCGCGTCCGGGGGTCCTCAGGCCAGGCGCGTGTCGATGCCGCTGGCCTCGATCGCGTCGAGGAGCGCGTCGGCGACCGCGACGGCGTCCTTCCCCGCGGCGATCTCGTGCACGGCGGGGAACACCAGCTCGGCCGTGCCGATGTTCGGCCCGAGCAACCCTTCCGCGAGCGGCGCCGAGACGCTCGCCCCCTGTGCGCACAGCGTCGTGCGGACGCGCACGGTGCCGTCGTGCGCGTCGACCTCGACGTCGCCGGCGAGGAGCGCCCAGTTGACCCGATTGGCGAAGATCGCCGCGGCCTCGCGGCGGTCCTGCGGCACCGCCGCCAGGACGAAGGAGCGTGCCACGAGCACGTCGCCGGGATACGAGACCACCTGCACACGCCAGCTGATCCCGCGGCGTTCGACCGCTCCCTCGACCGTCGGGAGCTCCCCGGGGAGCTCGCCGACCGAGATCGCACCCGTCGCCTTGAGGGTCGCGTCGATCACCGACGGCGGCAGCGCGCGCGCGACCGTCACGGGGTCGCCTTGCCGCCGCTGCTAGTGCTAGATCG
>JAJYPY010000121.1 GCA_021794995.1 Actinomycetes bacterium
GATCAGGGTGCCCAGCCGCGCGTCGGACCGCAGGCGCACCACCGAGGGCGCGTCCGGCACGATGAGCGCGCCACAGCGGGTACCGAGGGCCCGGGCGATCTCGTCGACCACCAGCCGGTGCTCCGTGCGGTCCTTCCCCGAGTCGGCGAGGCGGGCCGCGGCGGCGTCGGCGGCGGCATCGGTGCCCGAGAGGGCGGTCGTCCCGGCGAACGCGTGGCTCACGACACGTGCGCCGCTGCGGCCCACGACGAGCTCTGGCGACGCGCCGACGAGACGTCCGGTCGGCGTGGGAAGCGAGAACGGCGCGAACGCCGGATCGTCCCCCCACAGCGCGCGCAGCACCTGGGACGGCACGGCGGCGGCACCGAGGCGCAGCTCCACCATGCGGCCGAGGACGACCTTGGCGAGGCGGCCGGAGGCGATGTCAGCCAGCGCCCGTCCGACCGCCGCGGCGTAGTGCTCGGGGGCGGGCACCTCGGTGAGGCTCGGCGGTCCGGGTGTCACATCGGGCGAGGTGCGCGCTGCACGCGCGCGCCCGTCGGGATGCGGGCCCCGCCGCGCGCCGTCGCGGCGGCTGACGTCGACCCGCCACACGCGTCCGTCCCGGGAGCGACACCAGGTGCTGGACGGCACGCAGAGCGTCGCCGGAGCCGTGCGATCGAAGGGGAAGGCGCCCACGGCCATGACCTTGGGCGCGTCGGGGTCGTCCGGGCCGCTGCCTCGGTGATCGACGGCGGCGAGCCAGTCGCGCACGGCGCTGAGCGCGGCGGGATCGCACAGGCCGTGGGGGAGCGGGAGCGTGGCCGCCGTCCCGATGCCCGCGAGCACGCGCGTCCTGCCGGCGACGAGCCACCCGTCGTCGGCTGCCGCGCCGAGGCGGGCCGGCCATGTCGCAGGGTGCAGCGCGACGGTCGTCGCGCACAACAGTGCGGGGTCGGGCGCGTCGAGAGCGGGTGCGGGGCGTGCGGCGGCCGTCATGGTGCGGGTGCAGCCCCGGCGCGCGTCGCGCTGAGGATCTGGCTCAGGCCGCCCTGCAGCAGCTGGCGGCCGACCGCGGCGAACCCTGCGTCGCGCAGCATCCGGCGCAGCACGGCGTCGTCGGGAAGGTAGGCGACCGAGTCGGGCAGGTACCGGTATGCCGCGGCGTCCGACAGCGCGGCGCCGATGCGAGGGACGACGCGGCGGAACCAGAGCGCATGTCCCGCCCGGAGGAGCGCGCTCGTCGGCGTGGCGACTTCGAGGAGGCAGATCCGGCCCCCCGGTCGCACGACGCGCGCGGCTTCCTCGAACGCGGCCGCGAGGTCGGTGAAGTTGCGCAGCGCGTACCCGCAGACGACGCCGTCGAACGCACCGGTGGAGAACGGGAGCGCCGACGCGTCGCACTGCACTGCGTCGCACTGGCGCGAGCCATGGCGGCGCGTGCGGGCGGCGAGCATCCCCGCGCTCATGTCGGCGCCCACGACGCGATAGCCGGCACGGCGCGCGAGATCGCCCAGCGCACCCGTGCCGCACGCCAGGTCCAGCACGGTGGCGCCGGCCGGGAGCGCGAGGGCGTGCACGGTGCGACGGCGCCAGTGCTGGTCCATCCCGAACGTCATGATCCGGTTGACGAGGTCGTAGCGCGCCGAGATGGTGTCGAACATCGCCCGGACCCGGGCAGTCTTCTCCTCCCCGGCGGGCAGGTTGGTCGTCGTCACGCGCGGTAGTAGCGGTAGACCACCTGTGCCGCACACGCGGGCTTCGGGGCATCTCGAACCTCGAGCGTGACGTCGAGGGCGACCTGGACCCCGCCCGCCACCTCGTCCACGGACGCGACGGCGGCGCCGAGGCGCAGGCTGGAGCCTGCGGGAACCGGCGAGGGGAACCGCACCTTGTTGCAGCCGTAGTTCACCCCGAACGCGACGCCCTCGACGCGGATCACCTGGGGGAGGAGCATGGGGATCAGCGACAAGGTCAGGTAGCCGTGGGCGATCGTGGTGCCGAACGGCCCCCGGCGCGCGCGCTCGGGGTCGACGTGGATCCACTGGTGGTCGCCGGTCGCATCTGCGAAGGCGTCGATGCGCGCCTGGTCGACGGTGACCCAGTCGCTGGTGCCGAGGTGCTGGCCCACCATGGGCCCGAAGGCCCCGATGTCGTCGACGGTCGTCGCCACTGTCTCCTCCCGCGCGCTGGGGCGGCCGGGCGCCGCCCGACTACCGGAACCAGATCCGCTCGTAGTGTCGGCTCTCGGGGTGCAGCAGCAGCGCGACGAGGATGCCCGCGAACAACAGGTCCAAGATCCCGCCGATGCCGCCGCCCGTGACCAGGAGCACCACCTCTCCGAGAAGGTACAGGCACGCGAGGACGACACCCGCCCAGTAGGCCACCTTCTTCTCGTTGGCGATGCCGTACGCGGCCCCAGCGAGCAGGACGAAGACGAGGAGGATGGGGGAGAGGCCCAGGATGAGCGTGTAGAGCAGCGCGAGCGCCGCGTTCAGGTACGAGAAGAGCACGGCACCCTGGAGGGTCTGGGGCTGGCTGCGGTTGATCCATCTGCGCTCGAGCACGACCCCCATTGTGCCAGGAGCGGCGGGCGCGGTGGCATCGCTACGCTCGGGCGGTGCGACGTCAGGGCTCACACAGCGAACGGCAACACCGCAACGTGCAGTCCGGAGGCGCCAGGGCGGCCGTCTTCGGGGTCAGCGACGGGCTGGTCACGAACGTCTCGCTCATCCTGGGGGTGGCCGGCGCCCACCCCGGCGCCACGTTCGTGCGGCTCTCCGGGCTCTCGGGGCTCGTGGCAGGTGCGTTCTCCATGGCCGCCGGGGAGTACGTGTCCATGCAGGCGCAGCGCGAGCTCTTCGAGCGCGAGCTCGAGGTGGAGCGCGAGGCGCTTGCGAGCAGTCCAGACGCCGAGCGCCGCGAGCTTGCCGCCATCTACGAGCGGCGGGGCCTCTCGCCGGACTTCGCCCGCGAGCTCGTCGAGATGATGATGCGCGACCCGAAGACGGCGCTCGAGACCCACGCGCGCGAAGAGCTCGGGATCGACCCGAACGCGCTCGGCTCCCCACTCGTGGCCGCGACGAGCTCCTTCGCCACCTTCGCGCTCGGCGCCGTCCTTCCGCTGCTCCCGTGGCTCTTCTCGCGTGGCAACGGCGCGATCGTCGCCTCGATCGTGATCGGTGCGTGTGCCGCGATCGGCGTCGGCGTCATGCTCGGCGTCCTCACGGGCCGATCGGCGGCAAAGAGCGCGCTGCGCCAGCTGTTGGTGGCGACGGTCGCCGCGGCGGTGACCTATGGGATCGGACGTGCCGTCGGCGCGTCGACCTGAGGCGGGGTGGTCGCGGCGTCGGCGTAGAGCACCTCCTTGTGGTGCTCGGTGAACCCGAGGGACCGGTAGAGGACGAGCGCCGCGGTGTTGGTGGACTCCACGTAGAGCATCGCGGTCGGGACGGTGCGCGTCGCCAGGTGGCCGAGCCCGGCGCGGGTCATCGCCCGCCCCAGCCCGCGGCCCTGGAAGTCGGGGTCGACGCCGATCACGTAGATCTCCCCGAGCACCGGGTTGCGGTGCACCTTGGTCCAGCAGAAGGCGGCGATCCGGCTCCCGATCTCGTGGAGGAGGAAGCCGCCGGGGTCGAACCAGGGTTCGCGCTCCCGGCGCTCCACGTCTGCGAGCGTCCAGGAGCCCTGCTCGGGATGTCCGGCAAAGGCGCGGGCGTTCACCTCGAGCCAGGCGGCCTCGTCGCGCCCCGGGCGGAAGGGGCGCACGGGGAGGGGTGGGGTGCCGGCGTCGCGCGCGGCGTCTGGCGCCAGCGGGGCGCGGAGCTGGAGCAGCTCGCGCACCGGGCGCAGTCCCCGCGCGGCCATCGCGTCCGCGCCGGCGTCGTGGCTGTGGCGCAGCCACACGTGCACCGCGCCGCCCCGGGCCGCAGCTTCACCGAGGGCTGCATCCAAGAGCGCGCCCTCAACATCCGCGGGATCCCGTCGCACTGTGGGGTGCACGACGGCTTCGATCGTCCAGACGCCGGCGTGCTGCTCCATCGCGGCGTAGCCGGCCAGCCGACCGGTCTCCCCGAGGCGCGCCAGGAGCGAGACCGCCCGGGGCGACAACGGGCCCTCGAGTCCGAGCAGGACGTGATCGCTCAGCGGCGCAAACGTGTCGTGCGCTTCGGCCGCGTCGATCAGCGCGCGGACCTCCTCCCGCACCGTGGCGTCCACGGCGGGCGCGACGTCGACGCGCAGTCCGGTGTCGTGGGCGGAAGACACGGGAGCAGGCTACCGGCCTGCGTGCCCAGATCCGCGTGGGGTTGCGAGTAGCGTCTGCCTGCGATGTCCGTCGCGCGCAGCGCTCGGGACCGTGCCCAGGTGGTGACGGCACGGCTCGCCGAGGCGTATCCCGGGACGGTCGGCGCGCTGTGCGCCCTGCACCACGACGATGCGTTCCAGCTCCTGGTCGCGACCATCCTCTCCGCCCAGTGCACCGATGCCAGGGTGAACATCGTCACGCCCGCGTTGTTCGCCGAGTACCCCGACGCGTGCGCGATGGCCGGCGCAGACCCCGCCCGCGTGGAAGCGCTCGTCCGCTCCACCGGGTTCTTCCGCTCGAAGACGAAGAACCTGCTCGGCATGGCCCGCGCCGTCGTCACGCGCTTCGGGGGAGCGGTCCCGTCCGCGATGGAGGACCTCGTCACCCTGCCCGGGGTGGGGCGCAAGACGGCGAACGTCGTGCGCAGCGTCGCGTTCGGCGAGCCGGGGCTCGCGGTCGACACGCACGTGGGCCGGCTTGCGAGGCGACTGGGCCTCACCGGCTCGCAGGACCCGGTGGTGGTGGAACGTGACCTCGGCGCGCTCGTGCCCCGAGAGGAGTGGGGGACGCTGAGCCTCCGGCTCATCCTGCACGGGCGTGCCGTGTGCGTCGCGCGGCGTCCTCGTTGCGCGACATGCGTCCTCGCCGACGTGTGCCCGTCGGCGGGGGTGCCCGCGTAGGCGGGGTGGGGGGTGGGGGCGGAGGAACCGTTGTCCACGACAGTTGTCCACGACAATTGCCCACGACAATTGCGCACGGCAATTGCCCACGACAATTGTCCACGGCAATTGCCCGCGACAATTGCGCGCCTACCGAAGGGTTATAGGATGAGTCCGGAGCCGGTTCCCGCCACCTGGTTCCATGGGAGCGACGTGCTGGGATCCGCCGCCCGGCCCGCTCGCACGACGGCGCCCTCCTGGGGCGCCGTCGTCGCGTGCAGCGACGCGTGCAGCGTCGCGTGCGTCGGTGATACCTACGGTGTTACCATGAGGGCGTGGTGACCAAGCGGTCGGTCTCGCTCGCAGACGACGTCGCCAAGGCGGTCGAGGCGGCAGCGAAAGAGGACGGCGTCTCGTTCAGCGCGTGGCTGTCGGGCGCGGCGGAGCGGCAGTTGCGTGTCCGGCAGGGTCTGCGGGGCATCGCGGCATGGGAGTCGGAGTCCGGCCCGCTCACCGCCGAGGAGATCGCGGCCGGCGAAGCGCTGCTCGGCCGCCTGATCTCGGGCGTGTCGGGCATGGCTTCTCGCGTGCGACGGCGGGCGTGAGCGCACGCGAAGGCCTCGTCTACGGTGTCGGCGCGCTGCGGGCGGCGGCGCACGGCGACCGGATGATGTGGGCGCTGCACCGCGCCGCCCTCACGTACGGGATCGTTCCGGTCGTCACGGTCGGCGCGGTGGCGGACGCCTATCGCACGGAGCCGCGCGGCGATCGGCTGGACGCGCTGCTCGCCGGGGCGGAGGTCGAAGCCCTCGGGCGCGAGGGCGCGCAACGCACCGGTGAGCTTGCCGCGCGGGCGAGCACGGCCGACCTGGTCGCCGTCTCGACCGCCGAAGCCGCAGCCCGCCGGAACGCCGCGGTCGTGAACGCGCGCCAAACGGCGCTCCGGGCGGCGTCCGACGTGCTCGGCCACGAGCTCGTGCAGTACGCCGTCTGACCCGCTCGTCCCGCTCAGCGTCCCGGCGTGCGGCCGTTACTCGAGGCCGCACGTTCGAGACGACGCAGCGCGGCCTTGAGCTCGCGCTCGACGGTGAACAGCTCGGACGCCAGCTCCTCGTCGCCCCGGTCGCGCGCATGGTCCGCCAACGCGGTGACGCGCCGGGCGAGGTCGGTGAGCGACGATGCGATCGAAGAGAGCTCGGCTCGCGGTGTGGCCATGGCCACGATGATGCCCCACGGGCGTCAGGGCACGACGTGGGGCTGCGATCGGCGTCCTGGACCCCCGGTAGCATCGGGGCCCCATGGAGCAGCGGTGTCGGTGAACAGCGGATGATCCTTACGCGCATCGACGTGCGCGGGCGCCCTCCGCAGGACCTCGCCGGGATCCTCCCCCGTCCCGGCGCGCCCGGGCGGGACGTGCGCGACCAGGTCGCCGCCATCATCGAGCGGGTGCGTGCGGGCGGCGACCGTGCCCTCTTGGAGCTGGGCGAGGAGCTCGACGGCGTGGCGCTGGACAGGCTGGCAGTCCCCGCCACCGAGGTCGCGGCCGCGCTCGGGCGTATCCCGGTGGCGCTGCGCGGCGCGCTGGAGACGGCCCACGCCAACATCGAGGCCTACCACGCCTTCGAGCCGCCCCCTCCGGGCGACTACGAGCGCGACGGGGTGCGGGTGCGGCACCTCGTGCGCCCCGTGCGGCGCGCCGGGTGCTACGCGCCGGGTGGACGTGCCCGATATCCGTCGACGGTGCTCATGTGCGCGGTGCCGGCGCGGGTGGCCGGCGTCGAGGAGGTCGTCCTGTGCGTCCCCCCCGATCGGAGCGGCCGAGTGGACGACGCGACGCTCGCGGCGGCGGCGATCGCCGGGGTCGACGAGGTGTACGCGCTCGGCGGCGCGCAGGCGATCGCGGCCATGGCGTACGGCACGGAATCGGTCGCGCCCGTCGACGTCATCGTGGGGCCGGGCAACCTCTACGTCGCCGAGGCCAAGCGCCAGGTGTCGGGAGCGGTCGGCGTCGCCGCGGCGTTCGCGGGCCCCTCCGAGGTCGTGGTGGTCGCAGGTCCGCGCACCCCGGCCCGCTACGCGGCGATCGACCTTGCGGTTCAGGCGGAGCACGGTCCCGACGGTCTGGCCTGGCTCCTCACCTGGTCCGAGGACCAGGCCGACGCCGTCTGCGAGGAGCTGACCCGCATTGTCGCCGCGTCGCCGCGACGCACGGACCTCGAGGCGACGCTCGGTGCGGGGGGCTTCGTCTGCCTCGTCGACGACGTGGCCCAGGCGATCGCCGTCTCCAACGTCGTCGCGCCCGAGCATCTCGAGCTCCTCTTCGACGGCGCCGAGGCGCTGCTCGGCGACGTCCGTGCCGCGGGCGCCGTCTTCTGCGGCCCGTACGCGCCGGCGAGTCTCGGCGACTACGTGGCCGGCCCGAACCACGTGCTCCCCACGAACCGCACCGCGCGGTTCGCCTCCGCGCTGCGCACGGACGACTTCCGGCGGCACATGCACGCGGTGAGCGTCGAGCGCGGCGCATTGGAGCTCCTCGGCCCGAGCGTCGAGATCCTGGCGGCGACCGAGGGGCTCCCGGCGCACGCGGCGTCGATCGAGCTGCGCCGCACGCAGCCTGTCGCGGCCGGGGAGGTCCGGTGAGCGCGCGGATCGCGCCGCGCGAGGGGCTCTCCTCGCTCGGCGGCTACCACTCGGTCCAGGTCGACGTCGACGTCCGCCTGAACACCAACGAGTCGCCCTACCCGCCACCGCCCGGCTGGCGCGAGGCGTACGCGGCGGCCGTCGGCGACGTCGACTTCCACCGGTACC
>JAJYPY010000015.1 GCA_021794995.1 Actinomycetes bacterium
CGGGCGCCGCGACCCCGACCCCCTCAGGGCAGCTCCCCGGCGACGGCGGTAGAGGCCCGGCCCACGGGGGGCGACACCACTGTTCGTGAGGGCGGATCTACGGTTGCGGGCGGGAATGGTTACCCATAGGACACGAAGAGAGGAGCCGCACATGGCTCAGTCCTCGTCGTACACCGGCTTGCGCGTCGGCACCGGCTCCCGTGTCGGCGCCATGCGCCGGGGAATCGTCGCAGCGGTCACGCTCGCGCTCGTCGTCGGCGCGCCCACCCTGGCTGGCGCCTCACCGCACAAGCACCGAACGAAGCCGCACGGCGCGCTGGTGCGCGTCGTGAAGTCGAAGAAGTACGGGAAGATCCTCGTCGACGCGTCCGGCCGGACGCTCTACGTGCTCACCGGCCCCTCCGGGAAGCGGCTCGACTGCACCGGAGCGTGCACCTCGTTGTGGCCGCCGCTGACCACGAAGGGAAAGCCGCGCGCAGGCAAGGGCGCCAACCGCAAGAAGCTGGGCACCTTCGATCGCGGCAAGGCTCGGCAGGTGACGTACGCCGGCCGTCCCGTGTACCTCTTTTCGGGCGACACCGGGTCCGGCCAGGTGCACGGGGAAGCGATCAAGAGCTTCGGTGGCACGTGGTACGTGCTCGGTTGGAACGGGACGCCCGTGAAGGCGTTGCTCTCATCGGCGAAGAAGGGCACCGGGTCGAGCAGCAGCAGCGGCGGCAGTAGCAGCAGCAGCGGGAGCGGCTGGTAAGCGCTAGCCGTCGATGCCCCGAGGCAATTTGTCGGGATCCCAGTGCAGGAGCGCCAGTGCTTGACGGAACGCATAGCGATCCGTCATCCCCGCCACGTACGCGACCGCTGCATCGATCGCGGCGCGCTCGCCTCCGATGAGGCCGCCGTCGCGCACCGCCGGAATCGCGTACGGGTGGTCGGCGTAGTGCTCGACGAGCGCGCGGAGCACGGCGATCACCGCGTGCGCCTGCGCGACGGACGCGTCCCGCAGGTAGATGTGCTCGTAGTTGCAGGCCCGGAAGGCCGACAGCGCGTCCGCTGACTCCGCGTCCATCCCGACGTGGCCGGTGTCGAGGATCGTGCCGATGAGCGCGTTGACGAACGCCCCGAGCTGGCTGCTTCGTCGATTTCCGCAACGTGCACGCACGGCGTCGGGAAGCATCGAGGGCGTCACGATGCCGGCGAGCTCGGCATCCTCCCAGTCGTGACACACGTAGGCGATCCGGTCCGCCCAGCTGACGACCTCCCCTTCGGGAGTGATGGGCGACGGGCGCGACCAGCTGTGGTTCCGGATGCCGTCGGCGGTCTCGGCGCAGAGGTTCAACGATGCCAACGAGACATCGGCTCCCCACGGCGCATGGTCGAACCCTCCGGCCAGGAACGGATCGAGCGCTTCTTCGCTCGCGTGCCCGCCGGGACCGTGCCCGCAATCGTGGCCGAGGGCGATCGCCTCCGTCAGGGCGACGTTCAGCCGACATGCCCGGGCGACGCTCACCGCGACCTGCGCCACTTCCAAGGCGTGCGTGAGGCGCGTCCGCTGGTGGTCCTCGGGAAAGACGAACACCTGGGTCTTGCCGGAGAGTCTGCGGAACGCGGTCGAATGCAGGATCCGGTCACGGTCGCGCTCGAAACAGGTGCGCATCGGGTCGGGTGCCTCGGCGTTGCCGCGCTGACCGGCGCCCTTGCTCCGCGTGGCCCCGGGTGCCAGTTCGACGTCCTCCAGGTCCTCGCGGGCGACGCGGTGCAACGGCCGGGCGGCAACGTCTCCCAGGTGCGGCACCGACCGGTCGGCATCGGCGTGTGCTCGGTGCACGCCGCCCGAGGCAAACCCCTGCATGGTGGACGCCCATCGTTGCGTGCGGTCCATGGAGGAGAGTCTGCCCGGTGGCTGTATCGTCGAGTGGGCGCCCGCGCCGGCGTGCGTACCGAAGGCGGCGTCCCCCGACGCCATCAGAACGAGGAGCGACGGTGGACGTACGGATCGGGATCGTCCAGACGGCCAAGGAGCTCGAGGTGGAGCTCGGCGACGACGCGGACCGCGACACGCTGCTGCGCGAGATCGAAGCGGCGCTCGCGGGCGATGCGGTGCTCTGGCTCACGGACCGGCGCGGCAGACGTGTCGGCGTGCCCGTGGCCAAGGTGGCCTACGTGGAGGTGGGCGCCCCCACGTCCGACCGGCGGGTCGGGTTCGGCGCGCCGTAGCGAACGGCGTCCGACCGGCGAATGACGACGGCAGGGACACAGGTTCTCCGACCGCCACCGCTGCTCGATCTTCGCCTCGTCTTCGTGACCGGCAAAGGCGGTGTCGGCAAGACGACCGTCGCCGCGGCGCTCGCGCAGCTCGCTGCGAGGCGCGGCAAGCGGGTGCTCGCCTGCGAAGTCGACGCCAAGGGTGATCTTGCCGCGCTCTTCGAGGCACCTCCGACCGACTTTGCGGGACGCGAAGTGGCGCCCGGGGTGGTGGCCATGTCGATGGATACCGAGGCGTCGTTGCGCGAGTACCTCAAGCTGAACCTGCGCATCCCGGCGGTCGGGCGGCTGGGGCCGCTGGCAAAGGCGCTCGACTTCGTCGCTGCGGCGGCGCCGGGCGTGCGGGAGATCCTCACTGTCGGCAAGTTGTGCTGGGAGGTACGGGAGCGGAACTACGACCTCGTGGTCGTCGACGCCGCCGCGACCGGCCACATCGTGAGCCAGCTTGCCGCGCCCCAGGCGATCAACGACCTGGTGAAGGTGGGTCTTATCCGCTCGCAGACCGACTGGATGCTCGACATCCTGTCTGATCCGTTGCGTACGGGACTCGTGGCGGTGACGACGCCCGAAGAGAT
Source organism: Actinomycetes bacterium (assembly GCA_021794995.1). GTDB lineage: Bacteria > Actinomycetota > Acidimicrobiia > Acidimicrobiales > RAAP-2 > JAJYVT01. The sequence continues at coordinate 2,835 of JAJYPY010000015.1, forward strand.
GCCCGTCCACGAGACGCTCGAGCTCGTCGGACGCGTCGCGGCCGAGACGACGGTGCGGACGTCGGCGGTCGTCGTCAATCGGGTGCTTCCCGAGCTGTTCGGGCTCCACGAAGAGCAGGTCTTCGACCGCCTGTACGAGCGGTCTGGGGAGCTGTCCACGGTGGTGGGCGGCGCTGTCGAGCCGATCATGGAAGGGGCCCGGCTCGCCGTCACGATGCGCCGGACCCGAGCGGGGCACCTCCGCCACTTGCGCGACGGCCTGGCCGGAGCGGCGCCGGAGCCAGAGCAGATCTCCGTGCTCTTCGTGCCGTACCTGTTCACTCGGGCCCATGGGTTGCGGACGACGATGCAGGTCGCCACGGCACTCGGCGAGGAGCTGGGACTGTGACGCCGAAGGGCGGTGCGAGGCACGGCGACGGGGGGGCGGCCGAGCGCGCCGCTCGGGCGGCAAGGGCGACACACGACTCGGGTGAGCACGGGGCCGACGGGTTTTCGCCGCCGGGGCGCCCAAAGGAGGGCACGCTCGACGGACTGGTCGCCTCGAAGGAGATCGTGATCGCGTGCGGTCCGGGCGGCGTGGGCAAGACCACGGCGGCCGCGGCCACGGCGGCGATGGCCGCCTACCACCATGGAGGTCGCGTGCTCGTCTTGACGATCGATCCCGCGCGGCGGCTTGCCGACGCGCTGGGGCTGTCGGCGAACGGGGTGCCGGCGCTCGGTAACACCGAGCGGCGCATCCCCGACGAGGTGTTCCGCAGAGCCACGGGATCCTCACCTCGCGGGGAGCTGTGGGCGGCGATGCTCGATACCAAAGAGAGCTGGGACGCCCTCGTCCGCCGGCACGCACCGGACGCACGGACGCGCGACAAGATCCTCGCGAACCCCCTGTATCGCAACGTGTCGGGCCGCTTCGTCCAGAGCCACGACTACATCGCGATGGAGCGGCTCTACGACCTGCACTCGAAGGGGGACTACGACCTCATTGTGGTGGACACCGCTCCGACGAGGAATGCGATCGACTTCTTGGACGCACCCCAGCGCATGGCTGACTTCTTCTCGAGCCGCCTGCTCCGCTGGCTCACGGCGTCGTACCGCTCCCGACTCGTGAACTTCGCATCCCGGCCCTTTTACCAAATGGCGGACCGCATCCTGGGGACCCAATTCCTGGGGGATATCGCCGAGTTCTTCATTCTCTTCCAGTCGATGTACGACGGGTTCGTGGCGCGCGCCGAGGCAGTGACGCGCTTGCTGTCGGACCGGCGCACGACGTTCCTCGTGGTCTCGACGCTCGAAGCAGCGCCCGTGCGGGAGGCCGAGTACTTCGCTCGGGCGCTGGCGGCGCGCCAGCTTTCCCTGGGCGCGATCGTCTTGAACAAGGTACTTCCGCCGTATTTCCGGGACAGGGAGGCGACGCAGCTCGCAGAGCGTCTGCGCGACGAGGCCGCAGGGTACGCGAGGGTGCTCACGCCCACGCTGGAAGACGAGCGTCTCGACATGGTGACCAGGGTGCTGGTGGAGATCGCCGAGAGCTTCTTGAACTTCGGGGTCGTCGCGCGGCGCGAGGCCGAGCAGCGGGCCGAGCTGGCGACCCGTCCGGAGGTGCTCGCGACCGTGCCCTTCTTCGATGCAGACATCGTGGACATGGAAGGGCTCCTGCGCCTCGGCGCCATGATGTGGAGCTGAGTGCCGCCGGACCCCCCCCAGAATTGAGATGGAATAGCGCAGTGCTCGATTACCACCTCCACCTCTGGCCCCACAGCCAGCGCGAGGCACCGCTCGTGCTCGACCAGGTCGCCGCGTATTGCGAGCGTGCCCAGGCGGCCGGCGTCGTCGAGATCGCCTTGACCGAGCACCTGTTCCGATTCGTGCAGGCAGACCGCGTGCTCGGAGGGTTCTGGGACGGCGACGACGTTCCCGAGCGCCTGCGGAGGTCGATGTCGGAGTACTGGAAGTTCCACGTCCACGCGGACCTCGACGACTACGTCACGACGGTGCTCGAGGCGAAGAGCCACGGACTGCCCGTGGTGCTCGGGCTGGAGGTGGACTACTACGCGGGCCGCATGGAGGAGGTCGCCGGACTCCTCGAAGGCTATCCCTTCGACGTGCTGCTCGGGTCCGTGCACTGGGTGAGGGGATGGCGCTTCGACGACGTGGATGACGACGAGTCGATGTCGGAGTGGTCGACGCGCGACGTGGACGACTGCTGGGATGCCTACACGGGCGCGCTGGAGGAGCTGGCGGCGACGCGCACGTGCGACGTCCTCGCGCATCCTGACCTCGTGAAGGTCGCAGGGCACCGTCCCCGGCACCCGAGCGAGTGGTGGGACCGGATCGCGCTCGCCGCGGCACGTAGCGGGATGGCGACGGAGGTCTCCTCGGCGGGATGGCGCAAACCGGCAGGGGAGCAGTACCCGGCGGAGGGGCTGCTCGTCCGCCTGGCGGCGCGTGGCGTGCCCTTCACGACGGCGTCCGACGCACATCACCTCGAGGAGGTCGCCGATCGTGTCGGCGACCTCCAGGCGTTGCTGCATTCGGTGGGGATCGACCGCCTCACCGCCTACCGGCGGCGCCAGGCGCACACCATCCCCCTCGCCGCGCCTGCGGGCCCTGCCGCCGATCCGCAGTTCGCTCATGCGGGCCGGGCCCGACGGGGCATGCGGCCGTGACGACCCCCGCCGAGCTGGCCCTCACCTGCACGGACCTCACCCAGCCAGAGCTTGCACACCTCCAGCGTCTCCTTGGATCGTGGTCGGTGCTCGCCGATCTCTCCTTCTCGGATCTCTTGCTGGCCGTGCCGACGACGTCCATCCCCGGTGAGGAGCCCGAGCTGGTGGTGATCGGGCAGATCCGGCCGAACAACCGCCCGACGCTCCTCGAGCAGGACCTCGTCGGGCAGACGGTCCTGCGCTCGGGGTGGGCGCTCGCGGCCGCGGCGCTCGAGCGCGGCGAAGTGGTGCGCGGGGCCGTCCACCACCCGCTGATCGGCGAGTCGGTGCCGGTGGAGAACGTGCCGGTCCGCTTCGGAGACAGCGTGATCGCGGTGATGGTGCGGGTGTACTCGCGTGCGGTCGCGACGCCGATCAGCATGTACGAGAAGAACTACTTCGACGTGTTTGGCCGCCTGCTCCAGATGATCTGTGCGGCCGAGTTCCCGTTCCCCGAGGAGGACGTCGGGACCGAGGAGACCCCGAGGGTGGGCGACGGGTTCGTGCTCGTCGACGCGGACGGCCGTGTGGAATTCGCCTCGCCGAACGCGATCAACGCCTTCCACCGGATGGGCGTCTACTCGACGCCGGAGGGCCACAAGCTCACAGAGCTCGGGATCGAGGCGTCGGCAGTCCAGTGGGCTCTGGCGGCGAGGCACCCCGTCGTCGAGGAGGTCGAACGGCGTCCCGACGTGATCGTTCTCGTGCAGTGCATCCCGCTGCTGGAGAACCGTGTCCCCACGGGGGCGGTCATCTTGATGCGCGACGTGACCGACGTGCGGCGACTCGACCGGCTGCTGCTGTCCAAGGACGCCGCGATCCGCGAGGTGCACCATCGCGTCAAGAACAACCTGCAGACGATCTCTTCGCTCCTCAGTCTCCAGGCCCGTCGACTCGACTCCGCAGACGGGAAGGCAGCGCTCTACGAGGCAGAGCGGCGGGTCCGCTCGATCGCCGTCGTCCACGAGATCCTCTCTCGAGACCCCGGCGACCAAGTGCCCTTCGGAGAGATCGTCGGGTCGCTCGTCCGGATGGCCGAGGACTCGGTGGTCTCCACGCGCCCGGTCGAGTTCAGCGTCGAGGGGGACGTCGGCGAGGTGACCGCGGATGTCGCGACTCCCTTGGCGGTGGCGCTAGCGGAGATCCTGCAGAACGCGGTGGAGCATGCGTTCGACCGACCGGCGAGCGGCGCGGGCCCGAGCGCCAGCTCCACCCCGAGCCCCGGTCACGTCCGGCTCACCCTCTCCAACGGGCGGAAGGGCATCTCGGCCACCGTGCGCGACGACGGGCGGGGCCTGGACCCGGCGTTCGACATCGAGCGGACGACCAGCCTCGGGCTGTCGATCGTGCGCGACCTGGTCGTGAGCCAGCTCGGCGGGTCGATCACGATGGGTGCCGCGGAGGGTGGCGGCACCCTGGTGGAGATCCGGCTACCCCCGGATGCTCACTGAGCTGCGCCGGGCGGCCAGCCATGCCTTGCGCAGCTTCCGGCGCTCCTCTTCGGAGGTCCCGCCCCACACGCCGGATTCCTGGTTCGTGGCCAGGGCGAAATCGAGACACGGCTCCTGCGCCTCACAGCTCCGGCACACCCGCTTGGCCGCGTCGATCTGGTCCACGGCCGGACCGGTGGTGCCAACGGGGAAGAAGAGGTCGGGCTCGGTGTTGCGGCAGGCGGCGACGCGTCGCCAGTCGCCAGAGTCCCAGTCGACCGTCCGGTTCCACATCAATGCCATGCGTTGGTCCTCCGGTTGTGAACCATTTCACATATTCGACCCCGTGCGGTGGTCGTCAGGAAAACGGGATCGAGGGGAATTATAAGCATCCGTCGCCGGATTGCAAGGAGTGATGGATGACCGCCATCTTCGCGCACCGGGGTTGCGTCGGCGTGCCTGCACCCCGCGAGAACACGATCGACGCCTTCCGAGCAGCTCGGCATGCTGGGGCTGACGGGGTGGAGCTCGACGTCCGCGCGACGGCGGACGGCGCGCTGGCCGTACTTCACGACCGACACGTACCCGGTGTTGCGAATGTCACAAACATTTCATCTCGCCAGCTTCCCCGGTCCGTCCCCCTGCTCGCCCAGGCGCTGGCGGTGTGCCGCGGCATGCGTGTGAACGTGGAGATCAAGGGTGGTCCGCCGGACGCCGCGGTGCTGTCCACGTTTCTCGCCACCGGCGACCATCCCCAGGTGCTCGTCTCCTCGTTTCACGCAGCCTCGCTCGAGGTCGTACGCCGACTGGCGCCGGGGGTGCCCACGGGGCTCCTCGTCGACTGGCGCACCAACGCGCGAGACGCCATCGTGCAGGCGCAGCGCCTCGGCTGCGCCACCCTGCACCCATTCGTCACCCAGGTCGACGCCGCACTCGTGGCTGGCGCGCGGGAGGCGGGGCTCGGCGTCCACGTCTGGACGGTGAACGCGGACGAAGACATCGCCGCATTGGGGGCGCTGGGCGTGGACGCGGTCATCACGGACCGGGTCGACGCTGCGGTGGAGATCCTGGGGCGGTCTCGGGCTGCTCCTCCGCCCGGCTGGAATGGCGGTGACGGGACGGAGTAGTCAACAATGCAGCTATGCACGTCGTCGTCTGTGTCAAGCAGATCCCAGACCCCGCTGCGCCCGCGGCGCTGAAGCCGGACACCCGCACGCTCGATCGCTCGGGCAAGCTCATCCTCGACGATTCGGACTCCTACGGCGTCGAGATGGCGCTCCAGCTCGCGGGAAACGTGGAAGGCAGTGAGGTCATCCTCGTCTCCATGGCGCCAGGGGGCGAGACCTCGGGCTTGCGTACTGCGCTCGCCATGGGGGCGTCGAAGGCGATCCTCGTGAGCGACGACGCCCTGGCCGGATCTGACGCGCTGTCGACCGCCAAGGTGCTCGCAGCCGCAATCCGCCGCGCCGAGCCGGACCTGGTGATCGCGGCCACCGAGTCCACCGACGGCTACACCGGCACCGTGCCGGTGCAGATCGCCGAGCTCTTGGACATGCCCTCGGTGACCTTCGCCAAGCGCGTGACGACGGACGGCTCCACGGTCACGGTGGAGCGCCAGACCGAGGCCGGGTATGACGACGTCGAGAGCCCGATGCCGGTGGTGGTCACCGTGACGGCGGGCGTGGTCGAGCCCCGGTACCCGTCCTTCAAGGGGATCATGGCGGCGAAGACCAAGCCCGTCGACGTCCTGAGCCTGGCAGACCTGGGCCTCGACCCCGCACAGGTCGGGGGCGCGGGCGCGCGCCAAGAGATGGTGGACGTCGCCGACGCCGAGTCTCGCGGTGCCGGCGAGATCGTGGTGGACGACGGCGACGGGGCGCAGCGCATCGTCGCCTTCCTCGAGCAGCTGAAGGTGATCTGAGATGGAGAGGGTGATCTGAGATGGAACGGATCTGGGTGCTCGCCGAGTCCGGGGAGCAGGGACCGACCGCCCTCACCCTGGAGCTGCTCACGGCGGCTCGATCGCTCGCGCCCACGGTGGAGGCTGTTGCGTGGGGGACCGACACCGCGCAGGTGGCGGCGACGCTCGGCGAGTACGGCGCTGCCAAGGTCTACGACGTCGGCGACCTGGGCGGCGCGCTGCCGGGAGCGCCCGTCGCGACGGCGATCGCGGCGCTTCTCGGGGCCGGGGACGGGGTGCCGGATGCGGTGCTCCTGCCCGCGTCCTACGACGGCAGGGACGTGGCCGGGCGGCTGTCTGCCAAGCTCGACCGCCCGGTGCTCACGAACATCACGGGGCTCTCCGCACGCGACGGAGCGCTGCTGACCGAGCATCCCATCTTCGGCGGCACGAAGATCGCCCACGCCCGCTTCACCGGGGAGGGTCCGGGCATCTACGTCGTGCGTGCGAAGTCGTTCGCGGCGGAGCCCTCGGGCGGTGGTCCGGCCGAGGTCGTGGCGGCCCCCGCCGGTGACGTCGGCAAGACGGGATCGGCGAAGATCGTCGCGCGACACGTCGAGGCGGCGACCGGTCCGAAGCTGGACGAGGCTCCGGTGGTCGTCTCAGGCGGTCGGGGGCTGGGTGCGCCGGAGAACTATGCGCTGATCGAGGAGCTTGCCGGGCTGCTGCGGGGGGCGGCGGGTGCGAGCCGGGCCATCGTGGACGCCGGTTGGGTGCCGTACTCGCACCAGGTCGGACAGACCGGCAAGACCGTGAAGCCGACGGTGTACCTCGCGTGCGGGATCTCGGGTGCCACGCAGCACCTCGTGGGGATGAAGGGCTCGAAGCACATCGTGGCCATCAACAAGGATGCCGAGGCGCCGATCTTCTCGGTCGCCGACCTGGGCATCGTCGGGGATGTGCACAAGGTGCTGCCGGCGCTGATCGAGGCGCTCAAGTCCAGGAGCTAGTCCGGTCCCACCCTGGCGTGTCGCGGGGCACGCAGGACAAGACGCCGCAGACGCCGACAGGTCGCAGCGGTGGTCAGACGAGCGGCCACGGATAGGGTCGCTCGTGGCGCGGTGGCGGGAGACGCCCCTCGCGGAGCAGCTCGTCCGCCCGCTCGAGGAGCGCATCGAGCTCGTCGCTCTCGAGCAGGTCACGAAGCGACGGAGGCAGTGGTTCGTCGACGATGCGGCGCAGCGCGTCCCGGACGTCGTCGTCCAGCGGATCGCCGGTGAAGTCCCAGATGACGGTGCGCAGCTTGGATTCGGGGTGGAAGGTGAGCCCGTTGTCGATCGCCCAGAGCCTCCCCTCGGCCAACAGCACGTGCCCGCTCTTGCGGTCGGCGTTGTTCGCAACGATGTCGAACGCGGCGATGCGACGCAGCTCGGGATGCCACCGCGCCTCGTCGCGCAACGTGAAGTAGTGCGACACCCCGTCCTCGGGCACCACCCGCTGCACGGAGCCGACGCCGAACGGCCCGTCTCGCAGCACCGTCTCGGGGACGAATCCCCAGCCGAGCCACTCGGAAAGCTCGCGCGCCGCGACCTCCCGGCGATGCAGCCCTGGGGGGAAGTCCCAGAGCTCGCGCTCACCCCTGATCGGCTTGTAGACCGCCAGGGTTTCGGCTCCGTCGACCGCGCAGGTGACCAGCAGCGTGACGTTCGAGCTCCCGGCGATGCGTCCGTGCACTTCGATGTTTCCCCGCTCGAGGACCTCGGTCGGCGTGGGGGCCTTCACGTCACCGGCGGTCGGTGGCCGTTCGTGCGCGGGCAGTCGTGGCCCGCCGGGTCGAGCGGGAACCCGCACAGGGGGCACGGCGGCCGTCCTGCTTCGACGAGGCCCGTCGCGCGGATCGCGAAGGCGGCTGCCTGCTCTCTCGTGATGGCCACGCGCGCGACGTTCGCCTCCTCTCCGGCTTCTTCCACGATCACCACCAGGCGATCGGACTCCTCGTCGTAGGAGACGCCGATGGTGCCCACGACCCAGTCGGGCTCGACATCCACGTCGAAGTCGAGGTCCTCGGGAAGGTGGGCGGGGCGTCCGAGCTGGCGGACGATGCGGGCGAGGTATGTGGCGAGCACCGCCACCTGCTGCTTCTCGACCTTGACGGTCGCGCTCCTCGCGCCTTCGGAGAAGTGCAGCACGAAGACGCGCTCGCCGACAGGTCCGCTCGCGCCAACCGAGAAGATGTCCGGAGCGTCGAGGTCCATGTCCCCGTTCACGTGCGCACCAGGGCTTCGGCAGACGCGTTCACGCAGACGACTCGCGGCCCGTCGGCAAGATAGGTGATCGCCGACACCGAGCACGTCGAGATCTCGAGCCGCTGGAAGAGGTCGAGCGGGGCACCAACCGCACTGGAGACGAGCGCGCGGATCGGATCCGCGTGGGAGACGGCCACGACGGTCGCGCGGGGATGGGCCCGCGTGAGCGCGTGCACGGTGTCGGTCACCCGCGCCGCCAGCTCACCGAAGGTCTCGCCGCCAGGAAAACGGAACGCCGACGGCCATCGCTGCACCATCGCCCACTCGGGTTTGCGCATCGCCTGCTTGAGCGTGAGACCGGTCCAGTCGCCGATGTCGAGCTCGAGGAGCCCTCGCTCGGTGCGGACCCGGAGTCCGAGCGCCCGGGCGATCGGTGCGGCGGTCTCGCGAGTCCGTTCCAGCGGCGAGGCGTAGACGGCGACCGGCCGGTGTTGGAGGGCGGCGATGGCCGCGGCGACACGCTCGGCCTGCGCACGGCCCGCGGGCGAGAGATGCAGGCCCGGCGCGCGCCCGGGAAGCTTCTTGCCGGTCGTCGGCGTCGCGCCGTGGCGGACGAACAGCACCGTCGTGGGCTCGGGGGCGGGCACGAACCTTGATCGTATGCTGCGATGCCGTGGCACCCGACCGGCTGGCGGCCCTCCAAGAGGCGATCATCTCGTGCCGGCGCTGCCCCCGGCTGGTGGCTTGGCGCGAGGAGGTTCCCCCTCGAGCGGCCTTCAAGGGCCAGACGTACTGGAGACGCCCGGTGCCGGGGTTCGGCGATCCGGATGCTTCCGTCGTGGTCGTGGGGCTCGCCCCCGCGGCGCACGGCGCGAACCGAACGGGTCGCATGTTCACCGGCGACCGCTCCGGAGACTGGCTCTACCGGGCGATGTGGCGGTCGGGGTTCGCGAACCGTCCGGAGAGCCGAGGGGACGGGGACGGTCTCCGCCTCATCGGGGCGTGGGTGACCTCCTCGGTGCGGTGCGCGCCGCCGGCCAACAAGCCGACGCCCGAGGAGAGGGGCGCGTGCCTCGGGTACCTGCGGGAGGAGCTGGCGCTCCTCGACCGGGCACGGGTCCTGGTCGCGCTCGGCGCGCTCGCGTGCGATGCCGTCGCCACGCTCTACGCGCTCAAGCCCAGACCCCGCTTCGGCCACCTCGCGCAGCACCCGCTGCCCGACGGCAGGCTGCTCGTGTGCTCGTACCACCCGAGCCAGCAGAACACGTTCACGAAGAAGCTCACCGAGCCGATGCTCGACGCCGTCTTCGAGCTGGCCCGCGAGGTTCAGGCCGGCTGAGCGGCGGGCAGGCGACCCGGCATGGGCACCGCGGTCGCGGGCCAGCGCTTGCGGCTCACTCTGCTGAGTCGTCGCATCAGCGCGATGGCCCCTGGGTCGTCGTCGCCCGGGCGAGTCTCGAGCGCCCCGCCGTCCACCATCGCGGCGAAGAGCTCTCGTCCGCGCTCGGTGCGCAGCACCGTCAGCGTCCAGTCGTTGAACGCGCCGATCCCGCCCGTCGAGATGTCGGCGTGCTCAGCGGAGAAATCGGGGCACGCCATGCAGCCCTCGCGCGTCCATCCGTGCGCCTCCTTGAGCGGGATCTCGTGGTAGTCCCCGTTGCGCATCCAGATCTGGAAGACGCCCTTGATGTTCATCTTTTCGATGTCCTGGCGGTGCAGCCCGTATCGGGCGTCGAACAGCTCGTCGAAAATGGAGTCGTCGAACGTCTTTGAGCACATGAGGCCGACGGAGAGCACGAAGCGCCGGGCCACCTTTCCGGCTCGGCGGGCTGCCATGACCGGCGGCGCGGATGCCTGGCACCCCATGCCGACGAGAGCGATGCGCTCGGCACCACCCTCGATCGCCTCGGCGTACGCCAGGGGGTTCGCAGAGTACGTGTACCGCGAGCCTGCGGTCCGCAGCACTCCGGAGCGGTCGCGCACGACGGTCGGGACGGCCTTCCAACCGGACCCGTCACCTTCGAGGCCGGAGACCAGCGCGGCATCGATCACGTCGTGCTCGAGCGCCCAGACGAGGATCGCCGAGACGAGACCGCCGTCCTGACCGGCCTCGTGCAACTCCGGGTCGGTGGCGCGTGCGAGCACGGTGTCGCACGAGATCCCTCCCACTTCGTCGTCGGTGCGCGTCCGGCCGAAGAGATGCTGATCGATCTCTGTCTCCCAGTTCCGAAACCGCGGGCAGGCACGCGTGCACAGCGTGCAGCCCTTCTCGCCGTGCGTGCAGCCGTCGATCCCGCCTGTCGCCTCCACGTGAAACGGCTTGTAGGCGGCGCCGGCGTCGTAGCCGAGGACGTCGTAGGGGCAGGCCACGACGCACGCGGAGCACCCGGTGCACAGGCCGGTGGTCACGACTTCCCCGAAGAGGTGAGCCCAATGCGGCTTTTCAGGTGGCACGGCCACACCCTACGCGGTCGCCGGAGCTCATCGCTGGAGCGCGTCGAGCACTTTGGCGGCGTGCCCGTCGGCCTTGACGTTGTACCAGGCGCGCGCCACCGTGCCCGTGGCGTCGATGAGGAACGTCGAGCGGATCGTGCCCACGGTCTTCTTGCCGTACAGGCTCTTTTCCCCCCAGGCACCGTATGCCTCCATGACCTCGTGCCCGGGATCAGAGAGCAGCGGGAAGCCGAGCCCGTACTTCTCCCGGAACTTCACGTGCTTCTCGGCCCCGTCTGGCGAGATCCCTACCACCTTGGCGCCAGAGCGCCCGAAGGCCGAGAGGTTCTCGTTGAACTGGCACGCCTCCTTGGTGCACCCAGGGGTGTCGTCGGCGGGGTAGAAGTAGACGATCACCGGGCTGCCCGCGAAATCGCTCAGTGAGACCGGCGTTCCGTCCTGATCCGGGAGCGTGAAGGCGGGTGCGGCGCTGCCTGCGTCGAGACGTGCCATCGGCATCAGCTTCGCACACGCGACCGGCATGCGCCGCTGCGCCACGTCCCGCTGGTAGATTGGCTGTGACGCCGCGCGATCGCGCGCCGTCAGGGTCCTTCTCCCTTCCTTTCGACGGCGCCGGGCCCCGCCAAGGTGAGAGAGCAGGCATGACGATCGATACGTACGAGACCGTGCGGACCTTCGAGTCCCTCGGTGTCGCCGACCCGTTGGTCAAAGAGCTGGCCGACCAGGGGATCACCACCCCGTTTGCCATCCAAGCACTGACCATCGCCGACGGGCTCGCCGGCAGAGACGTCTGCGGGAAGGCGAAGACCGGGTCCGGCAAGACGCTGGCGTTCGGCCTCCCGCTCCTTCAGCGGACTGCCGAGGCGCTGGCGGCATCCGGCAAGAGCCGCACCGCAGGGCGCCCGGCGCGACCCGCTGCCCTTGTGCTGCTCCCGACGAGGGAGCTCGCGGTCCAGGTGCACGATGTCGTCGCACCCCTCGCCAAGGCGGTGGGCGTGCGCGTCGCCGCCGTCTACGGCGGTGCGGACGTCGATCGCCAGGTCGCCAAGCTGCGCAAGGGCGTCGAGGTGGTCATCGCCACTCCGGGCAGGCTGATCGACCTGGGTGACCGTGGCGAACTGTCGGTCGCCGACGTCGAGGTTCTCGTGCTCGACGAGGCCGACCGGATGGCCGACATGGGATTCATGCCTCAGGTCGAGTGGGTGCTTCGCCGGCTCGAACGTCCCCACCAGACCCTCTTGTTCTCGGCGACGCTCGACGGCGCCGTCGACCGCCTCGTCACGAGGTATCTGCACGACCCCGTGCACCACGAGGTGGCCTCGACCAGTCAGACCGTGACGGCGATGGAGCATCGCTTCTTGCAGGTGCACCAGATGGACAAAGTCCGCGTCGCCGCCGCGATCACGAGGGCCCAGGAGAAGACCCTTATCTTCGTCCGCACCAAGCGCGGTGCAGACCGCCTCGTCGAACAGCTCTGCGCCGAGGGCGTGCGTGCGGCCGCCATCCACGGGGACCTCCGCCAGGCGAACCGCGAGAAGGCGCTCGCGGACTTCTCGTCGGGAAAGCTGCCGGTGCTCGTGGCGACCGACGTCGCCGCCCGAGGACTCCATATCGAAGCGGTGGACGTGGTGGTGCACTACGACCCACCCGAAGACCACAAGGCCTATCTCCACCGGTCGGGACGTACCGCGCGGGCCGGCTCCGCCGGGGTCGTCGCGACGCTGGCGCTGTGGAACCAGGTGATCGAGGCCGAGGTCATCCAGCGGCGCCTCGGACTCCGAGTCCCGATCGTCGAGGTCTTCTCGAACGACCCCCGTCTCGCCGATCTGGCGGCGTGGGAACCGACGCCCGCAGAGGCGGTGCTCTGATCGAGCGCTGGTTGCCCGGAGACGGAGTCGATCGGGTGCTCGTCGTGACCGCGCACCCCGATGACGTCGATTTCGGGGCAGCGGGGACCGTCGCGGCGTTCAGGGACGCAGGGGTCGATGTCGCGTACTGCGTCGTCACCGACGGCGACGCGGGCGGCAGTGATCGCAGCGTCGCCCGGGCCGAGATGGCGCGATTGCGCCGCGAAGAGCAGCGCGCCGCGGCGCTCGAGTTGGACGTCCGCGACATCACCTTTCTCGGCTACCCCGACGGGCGGCTCTCGGCGAGCATCGAGCTGCGTCGCGACGTGACGCGCGTGATCCGGCGTGTCCGCCCCCAGCGCGTGCTGGCGCCCTCACCGGAACGACGATGGGACCTCATCTTCGCCAGCCACCCGGACCACCTCGCGGCCGGTGAAGCCGCGACCTGCGCGGTCTATCCGGATGCGCGCAACCCGTTTGCGCACCCCGAGCTGCTCGAAGAGGGACTCGAGCCGCACACGGTCGGCGAGCTGTGGCTCATGGCGTCGCCGACTGCGACGGTCGTCGTGGAGACCACCGACACTTTCGAGCGCAAGCTCGCCGCGCTGCGCCGGCACCGTAGCCAGGTGGGCGACGGTGAGGGGCTGGCCGAGCGCCTTCGGTCTCAAGGTGAGCGCGTCGCACGTGAAGCGGGGATGCGTCGGGGAACGCTCGCCGAGGGGTTCCAGAAGGTGCGTACGGGCTAGGGAGGATCACCCTCTGGCCAGCGCTGGGCGTCAGGAGCGCACCGGTTGATCGAGGAGCAACGGCGCCGCCCGGAGTGTCGGGTCGTGCACATCGACCCGCAGCGGCGCGGGCGCGGTGACGATCGGTAGTGGCGTCAGGCGAGAGATGCGCTCGCGCGTGCTGCGGCGAAGGAACGACGCGAAGCGCCGCCGGCGCGACCCGAGGACGATGACATCGGCGCGGCACTGCTCGGCGAGGTCCGAGATGGCGGCGGCCACGTCGAACGAGGTGGTGCGGTAGGTGATCCCCGACGCGTCGACTCCGGCCGCGTGCAACTCGCGTAGCGCGTCGGCGACAATGCCGGCCGCGTGCGCGGGTGACTCCGACGTCAATCCGCGGCCACCGAGGGCGTACTCGTGTACGTGCACGACGTGGACGGCCGCATTGCACCTCCGTGCGAGTGCCACGGTGAAGCTCGTGGCGACGTCACCGGCATCGCCGGCATCGAGCGAAAGGAGGATGCGCTGGAACATGGGGCCGACCTCGGACGAGAGATTGTGAGTCGCAGGCACGTCTCATCTCCTCGACTACCCGCCCGCGGCAGCCGCGAACCATGTCAGCGCGCAAATTGTCTCAGCACGTATTGCAAGATTCCGCCATGGCGGTAGTACTCGGCCTCCATGGGCGTGTCGATGCGCACCCGGGCCGTGAAGGTCTTCGTCGAGCCGTCGTCGGCGGTGGCCAGGACGTCGAGCTCGTCGGGCACCGGGCCGTCGTCGAGCACCCGGACGCCGATCGTGAAGGCTTCGCGCCCGGTGAGCCCGAGCGTCGTCACCGACTCGCCCTCGCGGAACTGGAGTGGGAGCACCCCCATGCCGATGAGGTTCGATCGGTGGATGCGCTCGTAGCTCTCGGCGATCACCGCCCGCACGCCGAGGAGCCGCGGCCCCTTCGCCGCCCAGTCACGGCTCGAGCCCGAGCCGTACTCTTTGCCGGCGAGCACGAGGAGAGGGACGCCGTCGGCCGCATAGCGCTGTGCCGCGTCGAAGATGGTCGTCTGCTCACCGTCGGGGAGGTGGAGGGTGACGCCGCCTTCGATGCCAGGGACGAGCTGGTTCCGCAACCGCACGTTGGCGAACGTGCCGCGGATCATGACCTCGTGATTGCCTCGGCGCGCGCCGTAGGAGTTGAAGTCCTGGCGGTCGACGCCGTGGGCGCTCAGGTACTCGCCGGCGGGTGACGAAGGGCGGATCGATCCCGCGGGCGAGATGTGGTCCGTGGTCACGCTGTCGCCGAGGATGGCGAGGACGCGCGCCCCGTCGATGTCCTCGAGCGGCTCGGGCTGCATCTGCATCCCGTCGAAGTAGGGCGGGCGCAGCACGTAGGTCGAGGCGTCGTCCCAGGCGAAGGTCTCGTGGCCCGAGATCTCCATCGAGCGCCACCGTTCATCCCCGTCGTACACCGACGAATAGCGCGATCGGAACTCCTCGGAGGTGAGCGACGTGCGGATCGTTTCGATGACCTCGTGGTTCGATGGCCAGAGGTCGGCGAGCATCACGGGCTTCCCCTCCTGGTCCGTGCCGAGCGGGTCGACGGTGAGGTCGAGGTCCATCGTGCCGGCCAGCGCGTACGCGACGACGAGAGGAGGAGAGGCGAGGTAGTTCATACGGACGTCGGGGTGGATCCGACCCTCGAAATTCCGGTTGCCCGAGAGCACCGAGACCACCGAGAGGTCGTCAGCCTGCACCGCGTCGGACACGCCAGGAAGAAGGGGCCCGGAGTTCCCGATGCACGTGGTGCACCCGAATCCGACGAGCCAGAATCCGAGCTTCCGGAGGGGTTCGACGAGCCCGGCCTTCTCCAGGTAGTCCATGACCACCCGAGATCCCGGTGCGAGCGACGTCTTCACCCACGGCTTGGCCGAGAGGCCGCGCTCGACGGCTCTCTTCGCCACGAGACCGGCGGCGACGAGGACCTGCGGATTCGACGTGTTCGTGCAGCTCGTGATGGCGGCGATGACGACGTCGCCGTCGCGCAGCTGGCGAGACCCGCCGTCGAGATCCGACGCGTCGCCGCCGTCTTTCCCCGGTGCAGAGCGCGGCTCGTGCCCCAGCGCCTTGCGGAAGGCCGCTCCAGCGCCCGCGAGTGCCACGCGGTCCTGGGGACGTGAAGGTCCGGCGAGGCTGGGCACGACGGTCGCGAGATCGAGCTCAACGGTCTCGCTGTAGCGCGGCGCGGGCACCGAGAGGTCGTGCCAGAGGCCCTGCTCCTTGCTGTAGGCCTCCACGAGCTCGATGTGGGGCTCGGAGCGCCCGGTGAAGCGCAGGTAGTCGATGGTGGCGCGGTCGACGGGGAACACCGTGCAGGTGGCGCCGTACTCGGGGGACATGTTGCCGATCGTTGCGCGCGTCTCGACGGGGATCGTGCCGACGCCCGGCCCGTACGCTTCGACGAACTTCCCCACGACGCCGTGGCGGCGCAGCAGCTCGGTGATCGTGAGGACGAGGTCGGTCGCGGTGGTCCCCTCGGGCATCTCGCCGTGGAGGCGCAGACCCACCACTGGTGGCAGCAGCATCGAGAGCGGCTGACCGAGCATGGCGGCCTCCGCTTCGATCCCGCCGACGCCCCATCCGAGCACGCCGAGGCCGTTCACCATCGTCGTGTGCGAGTCGGTGCCGACGAGCGTGTCGGGGAACGCTTCCCCACCGGCCGTCGCAAAGACGACACGCGCGAGGAATTCGAGATTGACCTGGTGGCAGATTCCCGTTCCCGGGGGTACGACCTCGAACTGGTGGAAGGAGTCCTGCGCCCAGCGAAGAAGCTGGTAGCGCTCGAGGTTGCGGGCGTATTCGATCTCCACGTTGTCTTCGAACGCGTGCGAGGTCCCCGAGCGCTCGGCGATCACCGAGTGATCGATGACCAGCTCGCAGGGGACGAGCGGGTCGATGCGCGAGGGATCCCCGCCGAGGGCAGCGAGCGCGTCGCGCATCGCGGCGAGGTCGACCACCGCAGGTACGCCGGTGAAGTCCTGCATGAGGACGCGTTCGGGGGAGAAGGAGATTTCCTTGGGGGTCGGAGTCGGGGTCGTGCTGCCGCTCGTGCTGCCGCTCGGGTCGTCGCTCGGGTCGTCGCTCGGGCTGCCCCACGCGGCGACCGTCTCGACCTCTGTCGCGGTCACCTTCACCCCGTCTTCGTGACGCAGGAGATTCTCGAGGAGCACCTTGACCGTGTAGGGCAGGCGCTCGGAGCCTGGGACGGCGGCGAGCCGGAAGATCTCGAAGCGCCTGCCGCCGGCGTGCAGGGTCGACCGGGCGCGAAAGCTGTCGGGGTGAGGTGCCATACCGCCATTCTGCCGCCGTCCCAGCATGATCGTGACCAGAGGCGTTGCAGACGGTCCGGGGTGCTACCCGGGGTGCCATCCGGCGTGCCATCCGGGGTGCCACCCGGCGTGCCATCCGGGGTGCCACCCGGCGTGCCATCCGGGGTGCCACCCGGGGTGCATCGACCGTGCGGTCCCAGTCGTTCCTGTTCGGAGGCGATTTACCGAGCGTCCGTGCAAAGAGATGCCCCGGTTGACATCATGTTGCGGGTGGGGCGATGGGGGATGGCCACCGTGTGGTCGATTGTCGGCATGGTGGTCTGCGTCGCCCTCACCGCGGTGCTCGCCGGAGCGGGGCCGGCGGGGGCCGCGTCGTCGTCCTCGCAGGATGTGTCGGGGACGAGCGGGTCGGCGGCGGCCGCGTCGGGATCGAAGCCTGGGGCGCCCACAGCGCCGCCGGTGCCTCGTAACGCGACGAGATCGTCGAGTACCGGCTCACGCGCCTATTCCTCGGTGTATCCCGGTGGCGGCATCTTCCAGTACGGCAATGCCGGCCAATACGCGCAGAGCGTCGTTTCGAGCACACTGTCGATCGGCGCACCGGTGGTGGACATGGTCGCGGTTCCCAGTGGCAGCTCCCCGACCGGCTCACGTGGATTCTGGCTCGCATCGGCGGACGGAGAGGTCACCCCGATCGACGGCGCGCCGTCATTCGGCTCCGCCGCTTCGCTGGACCTCTACGCACCGATCGTGGGCATGGCGGCGACCCCTGACGGCAACGGCTACTGGCTGGTCGCGCTCGACGGCGGGATCTTCACTTTCGGCGACGCGGCGTTCTACGGCTCGATGGGCGGCCAACACCTGGATCAGCCGATCGTGGGCATGGCGGCGACCCCTGACGGCAACGGCTACTGGCTCGTGGCCGCCGACGGCGGGATCTTCACCTTCGGTGACGCGGCGTTCTACGGCTCGATGGGCGGCCAACACCTGGATCAGCCGATCGTGGGCATGGCGGCGACCTCCGACGGCAACGGCTACTGGCTCGTCGCCGCCGACGGCGGGATCTTCACCTTCGGTGACGCCGCGTTCGACGGGTCGCTCGGCGGCACGACACTGCAGTCGGCCATCGCCGGTATGGCGGTCACACCGCTCGGGAACGGCTACTGGCTCCTCGAGTGGAACGGCCAGATCTTCCCGTTCGGCTCCGCCAAGACGTTTGGGCAGCCGCAGGGGAGCCCGTCTGCGTCACCGTTCCGCACGATCGTGCCGACGTCGGACGGTCAGGGCTATTGGCTCCTCGAGCCCGACGGCTTCAACTACAGCTTCACCAACCCACCCCCGGTGGGTGGGTATCCGGCGATCGTGAACGCGGCCGCATCCCAGATCCAACCGGACCCCAACAGCGGTTACTTCTGCAATCCGTACGGCACATGCGAACCGTGGTGCGCGCTGTTCGTGACGTGGACCTGGCAGCAGGGTGGCGTGTCGATCCCCTCCTACGCGTTCGTCGGCAGCATCTACGACTGGGCGGCGGCGCACAGCCAGGTGCTCCCGCCGACAGCGCTCGCGAGTCCGGGCGATGCCGTGCTCTATGGCTCTGGGCCGCAGAACACGTCGACCGCGGTCCATGCCGGCATCGTGGCGCAGGTGTGGCCGGACGGGGCGGTCGTCACGATCGAGGGCGACGCCGGACCGGGGGTCACAGGGCATCTCGCGGTCATTGTGAACGGGCCGTTCCTCCCGTCGGACTCCACGGCCTTCGCGAACGACCCGGTGTTCGCGTTCGCCAAGCCCTGACGGCCACTCGACCGGATCTCGACCCGTGGCGCGCTACGACTACCGTTGCCGCACTTGCGGGGCGGTCTACGAAGAGCGTCGGCCGATGTCCGATGCCGACGCTCCAGCAACCTGTCCGCAGGGTCACGTCGGTGCGGTGCGGCTGCTCCCGGTGTTCGCCGCGGCTCGCGTCGGCGAGGACCGCGGCCTTGACTCCTGCGATCCGCAGAGCGCAGGTGGCTGCGGCATCGGCTGCGGTTGCCGCTAGCGCTGAGGGCATCAGCGCGGTCCAGACGGCGCGAAGATGGACCATGCCAGACGTCGCCACCATCGTTGCCGAACGCCTCCAGGCCGCGTTCGACACGCTCTCGCCGGGCGCGGACCCCGTCCTGCGCCCCTCGGACCGGGCGGACTTCCAGGCGAACGGCGCTCTCGCGCTCGCCAAGCGACTCGGACGGACCCCGCGTGAGGTCGCCGACGAGGTCGTCGCTGCGGTCGACCTCGTCGGCATCTGCGATCGGGTGGAGGTCAGCGGTCCCGGGTTTGTGAACCTCGTGCTCAGCGTGCGTTTCATCGAAGACAGGGTGCGGGCGATGGCGGACGACGCACGGCTCGCGCTGGATCGGGTCCCCGTCCCACAGCGAGTGGTGGTCACATACTCGCATCCGAACGTCGCGAAGGAGATGCACGTCGGCCATTTGCGCTCCACCGTCATCGGGGACTCGCTCTGTCGCATGCTCGTGCACCTCGGCCACGATGTCGTCAGGGAGAACCACATCGGTGACTGGGGGACGCCTTTCGGGATGCTGATCGAGCACCTGACCGACGTTGGCGAGGAGAAGGCGATCCACGAGCTCTCCGTGGGCGACTTGAGTGGGTTCTACCAGGCCGCACGTGCGTCGTTCGACTCAGACGACACGTTCAAGGAGCGCAGCCGGCACCGGGTGGTGCTGCTGCAGTCCGGTGATCCCGAGACGTTGCGGATGTGGCGTGTGCTCGTCGACCATTCCATCACCTACTTCGACGAGGTCTACGCCAAGCTCGGGGTCCTCCTCACCGACGACGACATCAGGGGTGAGAGCTTCTACAACCCGCTGCTCGCCAAGGTGGTCGAGGATCTCGACGCGCTCGGCCTGCTCGTGGAAGACGACGGGGCGCGTTGCGTGTTTCCCCCGGGCTTCACCAATCGTCACGGCGACCCACTGCCCCTCATCGTCCAGAAGTCCGACGGGGGCTTCGGCTACGCCGCGACCGACCTCGCGTGCATCCGCGACCGTGTCGATCGGGTGGGCGCGACGCAGCTGCTCTACGTCGTGGGCGCACCGCAGGCACAGCATCTCCAGATGTGCTTCGCGGTCGCCCGTATGGCGGGATGGGTGCCAGAGGGCGTCGGAGTCGAGCACGTGGCGTTCGGCAGTGTGCTCGGCACGGACCACAGGATGCTGCGGACGAGGGCCGGGAGCTCCGTGAGGCTCGTCGACCTCCTCGACGAGGCGGTGGAGAGGGCCGCCGCGGTGATGGCCGAACGGGGTCGCGACGTCACGCTCCTCGGAGGCGAGCTGACCCGAGTTGCACGTGCGCTCGGGATCGGTGCGGTCAAGTACTCCGACCTGTCCACCGATCGGCTGAGGGATTATGTCTTCGACTGGGAACGCATGCTCTCCTTCGAGGGCGACACCGGCCCCTACCTGCAGTACGCGCACGCAAGAATTTGCTCGATCTTCCGGCGGGTGGAGGACGCAACCGACGCAACCGACGCAATCGACGCAACCGACGCAACCGACGCAACGCGCATCGCTTTGGCCGCCCCCCAGGAGCGGGCACTCGGCATCGCGCTGTTGGGGTATGCGTCGGCGATCGGCGCGAGCGTGGGCGAGCTGTCCCCCTCCAAGCTGTGCGCCTATCTGTACGACCTCGCCACCACGTTCACCACCTTCTACGAGCATTGTCCGGTGTTGCGGGCCCCGGACCTGGAGACCAGGAAGAGCCGCCTGCGCTTGGCGGAAACGACCGCCCGGGTGCTCAGGGAAGGGATGGGTCTGCTCGGGATGGAGGCGCCCGAACGGATGTGAGACCGGCACGGGCACGGTCTCCCGGGCACGGTCTCCCGGGCAGTCCGCGACTCCATCTGACGCCGGTACCCCCGCAGTTGCAGGTGCCCGCGGTCGCGACCGCGCATGCGGTGGGTAAGGTCGCGGTCGGTGTCGTCGACGCGAGGCGACGCCGACCCGAGCAATGCAGACGGCGGTCATCCAGTTGATCGCCAGACGTGCAGCGCGCGGGGTCCAGACACGCGCGACCAGGGCGGGAGCGTCGTATGCAGACACTCCGAGAACGAAGCACCGGCTATCGGCGACGTTGGACGTCGCCATGGATCGTCGTGCTCGCCGTCCTCGTGCTCGCTGCAGGCGGCGGGGTGGCCTACGCCCTGGTCGGCGCGAGCCCCTCCACGACCCTCGAGTGCGCCAAAGGCGTGTCCTGCTCGACAAGACCAGCGGGCGCGGCAGCGACGGCACGCCAATCCAAGGGCGCGAGGGCGGACGCCGCCCACACGTTCGACGTCGCGTCGACGTCGCCTGCGAACGGCGCAGCTGCGGTCCCGTCCAATGCGCGGCTCACCGTGACCTTCACGGCGCCGATCGTGAGTGGCGGCCAGACTCCGACGCTCTCCCCGACGGTGACCGGCAACTGGCGTCGCTCGGGCACGAAGGCGATGGTCTTCACGCCGTCGGCGCCGTTCGTGCCCTTCACGAAGTACACGCTTTCGGTGCCGGGTGGCCGGCACGGCGTGCAGGGCGTGGCGGGCGCGCATCTCGCCAAGACCGACACCGTCACATTCACGATCGCGCCTGGCAGCACACTGCGCCTCCAACAGCTGCTCGCGGCGCTCGGCTATTTGCCGCTCTCCACCAACGCACCGACGCCTCCACCGAGGGACATGGCGACAGCGCAGCCGGGCACATTCACCTGGCGGTGGCCCGGACTTCCGGCCGAGCTGACCGACCAGTGGGTGCCGGGGGCGGCCAACGCGCTGACGAAGGGCGCCGTGATGATGTTCGAGACAGAAAACTCCTTGCCGGTCGATGGCGTCGCGGGCCCGCAGGTCTGGACCGCGCTCCTGGCGGACGTGAGCGCCCACAAGGCCAACACTGAGCCGCTCTCCTACGTCTTGGTGACAAAGGCGCTGCCACAACATCTCACAGCATGGGTGAACGGCACGCTCGCGCTACGCGACGTGTTGGTCAATACCGGCGTGCCCGGGGCCACAACGCACGTCGGCACGTTCCAAGTCTTCGAGCACGTGCCCTTCTCCGACATGAAAGGCACCAACGTCACAGGCACCACGTATACAGACCCCCACGTGCCGTGGGCCAGCTACTTCAACGGCGGCGACGCGCTCCACGGCTTCCCCCGTGCACACTATGGATTTCCCCAGAGCAACGGCTGTGTCGAGATGAGGATCACAACAGCGGCCAAGCTCTGGCCTTACACGCCAGTGGGGACGCTTGTCACCGTCATCGGGCCGTCCCAGACACCCCCCGCGCCGCCGACCACGACGACCACCACGGCGCCGCCGACCACGACGACCACCGCAGCCTCCGGTTGATCGACACAGCTCCGTGGCCACCCCGAAGCGTCCGCGCGGGGCCGATCTCGTTGCGAGCGTTCGCCGGGGATGAGGCGCCCGAGCTGACGCGCCTCGTCGCACGGAACCTCTGCCACCTCATGCCGTGGATGCCGTGGGCGGCCGAACCGCCAACTCTGGAGGCAAACGAGGGCTACGTACGCCGGACGATGGAGGAGTGGAACGCCTCCATCGGGTTCGCCTACTGGATGCGTGAGGACGAGAGTGGCGAGATGGTCGGCTGTGCAGGGCTGCACGCCCGGCCTGGTCCCGGCGCGCTCGAGGTGGGTTACTGGGTGAGCAGGGATCGGGTTCGCCGGGGGTATGCGACGGCTTCCGCGCGGGCGCTCACGACGGTGGCTCTGGGCATCCCCAGCATCTCGCGAGTGGAGATCCACTGCGACGAGGCCAACGTCGCGAGCGCCTCGGTGCCCAAGCGGCTCGGGTACCGGCTCGATCGGATCGAGGACGAGCGAGCCGACGCGCCGGGCGAGACGGGACGGACGATGATCTGGGTCGTCGGTACCGAGACCTGGGTCACATCAACTTCTTCAGGACCCACTCCTTGACCTTGCTGTAGGGCGGATACTGCACTGGTGGATCGGGCCGGGTCGGCTTCGAGAAGACGGCGCGGCGATGACTGAACGTCTCGAAGCCTTGCCGGCCGTGGTAGGCGCCCATCCCGCTCGGTCCCACGCCACCGAACGGCAGACCTGGGATCGCGACCTGCACGACGGTGCAGTTCACGCCGACTCCCCCTGACGTCGTTCCCTGGAGCACCTGGTCGACCGTCTCGCGGGCGCTGGCAAACACATAGAGCGCGAGTGGTTTGGGTCGGGACGCGACGAAGCGCACTGCCTCGACCATGCCGCGGACGCTGAGGATCGGCAGGATGGGTCCGAAGATCTCGTCCTCCATGACCGGGTCGTCCGGATGGATTCCAGTCAGCACCGTCGGCGCGATGTAGCGCTCGGAACGCGTCGACTCGCCCCCCACCGCGACGTGGCCGCTCGTGGCGGCGAGGAGTCCGCAGAGCCGGTCGAAGTGTCGCTCGTTCACGATGCGTGCGTAGTCGGGACTCTGGCGGGGGTCGCTGCCGTAGAACGATCGCACCACGTCTCGCAGCTTGTCCACGAGTGCCGTTTCGAGGCGCTCGTGGACAAGCACGTAGTCGGGAGCGACGCAGGTCTGTCCAGCGTTCAGGTACTTGCCCCAGGCGATGCGCCTGGCGGCGGTATCGACGTCCGCATCCGCGGCGACGAGCACCGGACTCTTCCCTCCCAGCTCGAGGGTGACGGGGGTCAGGTGCTGAGCGGCGGCTTCCATCACGATGCGCCCGACCTTGCCGTTGCCCGTGTAGAAGATCGTGTCGAAGCGGTGTCGGAGGAGTTCCTGGGTTTCCTCCGGGCCGCCTTCCACAACGAGCACGGCGCGTGTGTCGAGGTAGCGCCTCGCGAGGTTCGCGATCGCTGTCGACGTCTTGGGAGTGAGTTCTGACGGCTTGCCGACGACGCAGTTGCCGGCGCAGATGGCGGCGGCCATCGGGAGGAGCAGGAGGTGCACGGGGTAGTTCCACGGCGCGATGACGAGTGCCACGCCAAGAGGCTCGTGCACGATCGTGGCGTGGCCCGGCTGCTGGACCAAGGGCACGCCCGCTCGCTCGGGGCGGGCCCAACGCTCGAGGTGCCGCAGCATCACGTCGATCTCGGCGTTGACGATGGAGAGATCGGTGAGCCGGGCCTCGACCGCAGGCTTCCCCATGTCTGACTGCATGGCGCCGAGCAGTTCTGGCTCACCCTCGATCAAGAGCCGTTGCATCGCTCGGAGCTGCTCTCGACGCCAGTCGAGCGGTCTCGTCAAGCCATCGTCGAACGTGGCGCGCAACGACGCGACCGCCGGTGCCACGGCATCCAGCCCGGTCTTCATGGGATCACCCTATGGCGGCTCCGTGTTCCGATCCACCGGTGCGGGCTCCGGTTGATCGGAACACGGCGTGGTGGCAGTTGCGTGCCCGACGAAATGATCCATCGACGCGTTCACACCGAAGAGGTCCATCACCCGGTCGAAGACATGTGGGGGCAGCACCCGGAGCACTGGGAGCAATCGGACGATGGGTGGAAGCACGAGCATCGCCCGATCCTGTGCGATCGCGTCGGCGATGCGGCGCGCGACGTCCTGCGGCTTCAAGATGGGGAGGAGGGATGGGATCCGGGTGTGAACGCCCTCGAACATGCCGGTGTCGATGTAGTACGGACAGACGACGGTCGTGTGCACCCGTGGCGCGCTCTGGTGCAGCTCCACCCGCAGCGACTCGTTGAATCCGACTGCGGCGTGCTTCGATGCCGCATAGTCCGTCTGGCGCGCAACACCGACGAGTCCCGCAGCCGACGCGACGGTGACGATGTGGCCGCGGTTCGCACCGATCATGGCAGGCAAGAATGCCCTGGTCACCCAGAACAGCCCCAACACGTTCACCTCGAAGGTCCGTATGATCGCCTCGTCTGGGAGGTCGAGGAGCTTGGCTCCACTGACGATCCCGGCATTGTTCACGACGATCCCAGGGTCGCCCAGGTCGGCACGCACTTGGTCGGAGACCGAGCCCACGGCATCGCGATCTCGCACATCGCACCGGTACCCCCGAGCGCGGCCACCCGTCAAGGGCCCGAGCTCCGCGACGACGCTGGCGATCCCCTCCTCGTCGAGGTCCCAGACGACGGGTATCGCCCCGCGACGCGCGAGCTCGAGCGTGAGCAACCGACCGATCCCGGCGGCGCCTCCGGTGACCAGCGCGATCCTCCCGTTGAGCTCCGTCATCCTGCCTCCTCCTCTCGAGCCCTTCCACCTCCTGCGTACGCGTCAGTCTGCTTCAGGGCTCGACCGCTGGTCGATGTCGCAGCAGCACTACACCGTCGTCGCGACCGCCCCCACGATGTCGTCGACTCGCACGATCGAGGGGAGAGCTCCGATGAACGGCGCGTCCCCGAAGCTGAAGACACCTCCGTCGGCCCCCACGAGCCAATAGCCTCCTGCCCCGACCGTGTGGACGATCCCCACCACCGGCCGGTATGGAAGGACACCGCTGCTCGGCAGTGTGCCGAAGCTCTTCGCGTTGCCGAACGCATGGACTGCGCCCGACGTGGTAGTGACCCAGTACCCGCCACCTGTTGTCGTCCCCGAGATCGCCGATACCGGTGACGAGGTCCCAAGTGCTGTGCCGAGATGCGTTGCCGCACCGAAGGCGTATACCTGCCCGGTCGACGCGACGAGCCAGTAACCGTTGCCCGAAGGCGTCGCGGCGATCCCCACGATGTCGTGCACCCGGATGCCATCCGCAGGCAGTGAGCCGAGGAACGGCACGGCGCCGAAGGTGAACACGCCGCCGTCGCGCCCGACCAGGAAGTAGCCCTGGCCTGTGTGTGCAGCCACGATTCCGGTGATCGGCTGCGCTGGAACGACGTGCATGCCCGGCAGTGAACCGAGAAACGGCGCATTTCCGAATGCAAAGACCCCGCCGTCGCTGCCGACGAGCCAGTAACCCTTGTCGTTGACGGTCGCGACCATGCCGACGATGGGTTTGGCGGGGACGACGTGCAGTGCTGGAAGCGAGCCGAAGAACCCTCCGGCCGTACCGGGGGGGTCGAAGACGAAGACGCCGCCGTCAGATCCGACCAGGTCGTAGCCGGACTGCCCGACCGCTGTGGGGGGAGTGGTGGCTGGAGGTGTGGTGACCGGCGGTGTGGTGACCGGCGGTGTGGTGACCGGCGGTGTGGTTCCGCCCGGTGTCGAAGGTGCGCCGTAAAAGATTGTCACGCTCCGTGTTGTTGTGGGCCTGACCATGCCGGGATAGGCGATCACTGTCCCGGCGCGCGTCACCATCTGGAGCGCCACGAGTGTCTGTGTTCCCGAGGGAGTGTCTTGCATGTCGGTGAAGTGGGCCGAGTGGAAGTCGGCGAGTGTCTCGATGCTTGTGTTGAGGGAGGGTGCCTCTTCGATCCATTCCGCCGTGGCGGTTGTACCCGTGTAGGTGAATGTCCCGTGTGCGAGCCAGCCCTTGGTGACGTCTTCGATCTGGATCAGCCACGCGCCGGACGTCTGCTGGAGGATCTCGGCCCGGATCTGATCTCCGGGGGAGACGGGGACGGGTCGGCCGGTTGTCGGGTCGATAATTGTGACCGACGGGGACGGGAGAATCTCGTACCAGGCACTGTATGTCGTGGTTCCTGTGGAGGTGTGTTGGTCGGTGCCGGTCTGGATCAGTCCCGTTGCCGACCGGGATCCTCCACCGATTCCGATCCACGTCGCAGAGTCATGGTTCGTCGCCGCAGCGGTCACCGATGGCACGGTCCAGCTGCCGTGCACGCCCGTGAACTCTGCGCCGGTCGCCATCTCGCCCGACCAGTTCAGGGTCTGTTGGGTGGAGTGGGTGACGATCTGCGTTCCCTTCCTCGCCGCCGGACCAGTTCGGACTGGCGTGACCCACTGCGCGGGATCCGGACCTCGACGTGGGCGAGCTGGCGCCGAGGGCAGCGTATGCATCGCCGACGTCCCCGAGAGTGCGATCACATGCCTGACGGAGGCTCCCTGGGTGCCGGTGCCCTGTGCCGCGGACGCGCCCGGCAAAGAGGTCGGGAGGAGGCTGGATGCGAGACCGAGCAGGACTGCTGCTGCGCCTGCCATCGCCGCTCGCCCGATCCCCACCGAGTTCCTCCACCCCACTGCGGCAGCTCGCGCCGCGCCGCTGGAGCGGCGCGAACAGCTACCTCCGTTGGCCGAGACGCTAGCAACCCCGCGGGCCGATCCTGTAGCGCTTGGTGCGTGTAGGCGCTGGAACCCCCCGATCAGGTCTCGAGGCGCAGCAGGTCTTCGACAGTCTCGCGACGCACGACGACCCTTGGCGTGCCGTCTCGCACGAACACGATTTCCGGCCGCGGCACCTTGTTGTAGGTGGACGCCATGGAGTAGCCGTAAGCGCCGGTTACCGGCGTTGCAAGGATGTCCCCGACGTGCAGGTCGGCGGGAACATTTCCGCGGTCGACGATGACGTCGCCAGCCTCGCAGTGTTTCCCCACGACGCGGACCACCCGAGGTCGCCTTGCACTGAGCTCGCGCGGGAGGAAGGCTTCGTAGCCACTTCCGTAGAGCACAGGGCGCGGATTGTCGCTCATGCCACCGTCGACGGCGACATACGTCCGGATCCCAGGCAAGTCCTTGATCGTGCCGACGCTGTACAAGGTGATTCCTGCGGTCGCGACGATCGAGCGTCCTGGCTCAGCGGTGATCCGAGTCGTCGGGTCTAGTCCGGCGCGCGTGCAGGCGCGGCGAGTGGCGTCGGCCCAGGCCTGTTGGGTGGGTGCGTGCTCGTCGTTGACGTACGCAACGCCCAGCCCACCTCCGACGACGAGCTCGGGCAGTCCCAGCGGGGCGGCGAATTCTCCGACGACGTGTGCCGCCTCCTCGAAGTGCCTGACGTCGAAGACCTGGCTGCCGATGTGCGCGTGCACGCCGACGAGCTCGACCCCGGGGAGCAGCTCCAACGCGCCCACCGCCTGCGACGCGGCTCCCGAGGCGACCGAGAATCCGAACTTGGTGTCTTCCTGTCCCGTCCGTACGTACTCGTGCGTGTGGACTTGGACGCCGGGGGTGACGCGCACGAGGACTTTGGGGCGCGCGCCGCGGACGCCGTCCGACGTGTCCGTCAGCCTCCCCAGCCGAGCGATTTCGTCGAACGAGTCGACCACAATCCGTCCGACCCCCGCAGTGATGGCGGCGGCGAGCTCCGGCTCGGACTTGTTGTTGCCATGCAGTACGACGCGTGACGGAGCAACGCCGGCTGCGAGCACGACCTGCAGCTCACCAAGCGTCGAGACGTCCAGCCACATGCCTTCCTCGTGGACCAGTCGAGCGACCGCCATGCAGAGAAAGGCCTTGGTGCCGTACGCGACCCCGTCTCCCCAGGCTCTGACCGCCTCGCGGCATCGCGCGCGAAGGTGCATCTCGTCATAGACGAAGAGGGGCGTCCCGTGCTCTTTGGCGAGGGAGACCAGGTCGACGCCACCCACGATGAGGTGCCCGTCCGGCCCTTCCTCGGCGCTATCTGGCAGGAGATGGCGTGCGAGCGGAGCCGTGGCGTCGGCGTCCGCAGCGGGCATGGAGCAGCAGGATAGGGCAGCGCAGGACGGGAGGACGCGCCGCTCGGCTACGATCGTTCGTCGCCGCGCATGCCTGCAGCCATGTGCGCTGGATCTCCAGCGTCAGCGCTCCACCGTGCGGCGGTGCCCCCGTAGCTCAGCGGATAGAGCACCGGCCTCCGGAGCCGGTTGCGCAGGTTCGAGTCCTGCCGGGGGCGCCGATAAATCTTCACAGAAGTTGCACCTTCTCGTTCACAGAAGCCGCGGTGCGTCATCGTGAAGAGGAACGCTCAGGCCGCGGGCAGCCCCCGAGCCATCGGGGTGGGGTCACGGAGAACGTGCCCTCGGATGATGTCCGGTACGTGGAGGAGAGTCGGTGCGCCCTCGCGGGATAGACGTGTGTCGGGAGTCGGAATCGACTCGGGCTGCAGCGCGCCCAGGCGTCCCATCGCCGCAGTTCCCATCGCCGCTGGCCACACGACCCTGTGCTCCCCGGCTTGGTTGCCAGAAGAAATCCGCCGGAGCGACTGCAGGGTCGCGAGGAAGCAGAGGGGCTGCGTGGTCACCTGGGACTCGATCGAGTGCGCCACCCTCGGCGTGCTCACCGAACGGCTCGGGCGCTTTGCCGATGCCAGGGTCCGGCAGCGTTGCGAGGCGCTCCAAGTCGCCGTCGACTGCGAGCGCTGAGCGCTCTCGTTCGCGGTCGCCTCGCCCGCGACCCGGCGATCGGCACCGAGGGACAGCTGCCGCACTACGCGGTCAACCCGTCGGAGTTGTTCGTTCATGAGCAGATCAGCGAGCGTCACCAGCGTGTTCGACCTCCGCTGGTAGGTTGATCGACTGTGGCTGGCGCGCTGGCGGTGTCGCTGCGGACCCGTACTCACGATGACCTCGATGTCCTGTACCGGATCTCGGCCGATCTGGACACGTGGGAGGAGCGGAACTCGCGCGAACCAAGCCCGCTGACCAGGGCCAAGTTCGACGCGCGCCTTGCCCGAGCCGACGCCGACGACAGCTCGGAGAAGACCGTGGCATTCGTGATCGACGCAGGTGGAACCGCCGTCGGCAGTGCGTCACTGTCCGACTTCGACCGGTTTGCTCACCATGCCGAGGCCGGGATCGCCTTGCTGCCCGAGGCACGGGGCCGCGGGATCGGGACGGCAGCGATCCGTCAGCTCGTAGAGTTCGGGTTCGTACGCTGCAACCTGCGCCGCATCCACCTTCAGGCGATCGCGTCGAATGTCGGCGCGCTCCGGGCCTACGAGAAGGCAGGGTTCGTCGTCGAGGGGCGACTGCGGGAGCATGCGTGGGTGCGGGGCGTCTACGAAGACATCGTGCTGATGGGGATCCTGCGCTCAGAGCAGGTCGCGACGTCCTTACCCCAGATGCCGTCGGCGGCCCCAGGGCAGCGGTCGAGAGCCTCGACCGAAGGATCACGGTAGGGACCGCCCTTGCGGGCGGCCCCCCGTGCAGATCCCAGCGTGCGGCACTACCGCACTGGGCTCCTGCCTCGGATTCTGGCGTCGAAGCGCACA
>JAJYPY010000122.1 GCA_021794995.1 Actinomycetes bacterium
CGATCTCCCCGATCCGATCTGGGACCACCTGCGCGAGCTCTGGCCGGACCTTCTCATCCTGACGAGCATCGCAGGCGTCGTCTGGTTGTTCGACGCCCAGCTCGGGCACCTCGGGGCGGGGATTGTCGTGGGCCTTCTCGTGAGCATGCTGGTCGGCCTCGGACCGCTCCGCAGAAGCGTCAATCGACTGTGGAAGAAGGTCCGGTGGCGCCGCCGGGTCCTCAGGGCGCTGCGGTTCTCGGAGCGCTTCGCGGCGCGCCGTCCGTGGGTGCGTCATGTCCTCCCCACTCTCTACGGCGCGAGTGTCGAGCTGCGTCTGCGCGCCGGCCAGGACCCGTCGCACGTGGAGCAGGCGACCGAGCAGCTGGCAGCGACGATGCGTGTGCGTCATGTCCGCGTCGAGCGCCAGGGTTCTCACGCGGGTCGGGTCTCGCTCGCGCTGTTGCGCCGCGATCCCTTCGTCGGCCCACCCCTGTTCTGTCCTTGGGCATCGGCGAGTACGTCACCGAACCTGTGGTTACCGCTGCCGATCGGGATCGACGAGTCCGGCAGGGAGGTGGGCCTCTTGCTCCCGGGGCACAACCTGGTCGTTGGCGGGGAGCCCGGGTCGGGCAAGTCGAATTTTCTCCAGCTCGTCTGTGCGGCAACGGCGCTCGACCCCGGGAGCCAGCTGAACTGCCTGGACCCCAAGCTCGTCGAGCTCAGTCGGTGGCGGGAGCACTGCGCCGCGTTCGCCGACGCTGACCTTGGCGCAGCGATCGGCGTGCTCGCTGGGATCCACGCCGAGATGACGGCGCGCAAGGTCGCCTTCGAAGCTCACGGGTCACGCAAGATCGGTCCGGGCAGCGATTACGGGCTCTGCGTCCTCGTGGTCGACGAGCTGGCGGTGTACCTCACCAGCCGGGACCGACGTGTCGACGAATTCACCCACCTGCTCCGAGAGCTCATCTCCCTCGGCCGTGCGCTCGGGATCGTCGTCATCCTGGCAACCCAAAAGCCCACAGCCCAGACGCTGCCGTCGAACATTCGCGACCTGATCACCTACCGCGCGGCGTTCCGCTGCACCACGCGCGACGCGTCCGACACGATCCTCGGGGCCGGCCGGGCGGCAGCCGGGTACTCGGCCGCCGAGATCGCGATGACAGCACAGGGCACCTGCTGGCTGCTCCACGAGCGCGCGGTGCCCCAGCAGGTGCGCACCTATTACCTCGACGACGACACGCTCGCCTCACTCGTCGCGCGGGCACGCGGACCGCGCGCCCTCGACGACCGGTGAGGTCCATGTCCAAGTCGTCTGTGGGTCCGATGGGAGTTCTGAAGAATTTCTCTGGACTCGTCGGAAAATCGGGCTCGGCCGGGCCATGGGTCGGTCATGGACCCAAAACCGAAGTGGCTGCAAGAGGCCGTGGTCGCCCGTGTGGCCATCGACCATGCCTACGAGACCGTGATGGCGCAGGGGGCCTCGTGCGGCTGGTGCGCCCGTCCGATCCGCCTCGTCGGCCAGACGGTGACCGCCGACGCGAAAACCGGCGAAGTTGTCGACCTCTTGTCGTCGGCCTTCCTCCCCGGCGGCGAGCTCGTCAAGGCCTGCGGCACGCGGCGGGCGACGCTGTGCGCCAGTTGCTCGGCGCGCTTTCAGGGTGACGCACGTCGCCTGATCCTCCTCGGCGTGGCGGGTGATGACGACGACACGGCCGGCATCGCCTCCCGGCCGAAGATCTTCGCGACGTTGACGGCTCCGTCGTTCGGTCCCGTGCACCGCCACCGACCCGAGGGTGGACCGTGTCACCCGGGTCCGCCCGGACCATGCCCCCATGGGAAGGCGCGCAGGTGCATGCGGGACCATCCCGACGACGACCCGCGCCTCGGCGAGGCGTTGTGCTCCGATTGCTACGACTACGCGTCCGCGGTGCTCTTCAACGCGACGCTGTCGGAGCTCTGGCGCCGCACGATGATCTACTCGATCCGAAATCTCGCGCGCCTTGCCGGATGCTCGGAGAAGACGCTGCGCCGCGTGGCGCGGGTGGAGTACGTGAAGGTCGTCGAGCTGCAGCGCCGCGGCGTCGCCCACGTGCACGCAGTCCTCCGCCTCGACGGCGTGGACGGCGCCGACCCGCCGCCGGACCTCTCGGCGGGGTTGCTGATCGCGGCGCTGCGCAGGGCAGCGCGCGAGGTGCGCGTCCCCCTCCCCGCCGGACACGGCGAGGTGCGATGGGGTACCCAATTCGATGCCGCGGCGGTGTTGCCAGGAATCGAGGCCGAGGCACGCCGCGCCGCAAACTACTTGGCGAAGTACGCGACGAAATCGGCTGCCGACTCGGGCGCCCTCGACCATCGAGTCCGCTCGGAGGATCAGATCGACCGCATCGACGTCTCCCCGCAGATCCGGCGCATGGTCGCGACGGCGTGGGAGCTGGGCGCACGCCCCGAGCTCGCGTACTTGCGCCTCCGGCGATGGGCGCACGCACTCGGGGTGCGGGGGCACTTTCTCACGAAGAGTCGACGATTTTCAACGACCTTCGGCGCGCTGCGCGCGATCCGCCAGGAGTATCGCAAGGCTCAGACCAAAGGCGTGAGTAATACGTCCCAGAGCGACGATGACAGAGAGGTTGTCAGGGTCAGCGACTGGGAGCTCGTTGCGCAGGGCTGGCGATCGGAGGCCGACGCGCTCCTGGTCGCCAGCCGCGCACGTAGCGTCGCCGACGCGCGCCGAGAAGCCCGCCTCGCAGCGGAGACGGGTCCATGAGTCGGCCGCGTGGCAACGGTGTCGCGTCGCCAGCGCGTCGATCGGTCGTCGATCCGCTCCCCGCCGGCACCTACGACGTCTCGGTGTCCGCGGCCGAGGTCGAGGAGACGAGTACGGGGAACCTGATGTGCCGCATCGCGTTCACGGTCGAGCGAGGTCCGCAGATGGGCCGCACGGTGACGTGTCACCTCGCGTGTGTGCCGGAAGTCCCCGACAGCGTCGGGTACTTCTTCTCGCAGCTGCGCGCCCTCGGCCTCGCCTCCGCCGAGTTCGCTGCTCTCTCGCTCGATGCTCCCGGCTCGTCGATCGGCCGGACGCTTCTTGGGCGGCGGGCGCACCTCACCGTCGCGCCCGCACAGCCCTCCCCGGAGACGGTCGGGGCTCAGCCTGGTGCTGCCGTGGACCCCGAATCCTCCGCCGGGCGGATCACCACGCGAAGCGGCGTGCCCGCGTCGTCGTAGGAGCCGGCGGGTCCGCCGAGTGTTTGGCGCACGATGCGAGTCGTCTCCACTCGCGCCTGGTGCTCGGCGCGCTTTCGTTCGAACTCGGTCATGGCGTCCCACTTGCGCTCTGCGTACTCGGCGAGCGTCTCCCAACGCCACCGGATCCGCACGCGCTCGGGTCCGAAGCGACCGGCCTTGGCGGGCGGAAAGATCACGATGTCAGCGACGATGCTCTTGATGATGACGCGCTTCTCGGCGCTGGTGAGCTGTTCCCAGTGTGTTGCGAGGGGTCCGTCGAACCGGTCGAGCGCCGAGTGCCCGCGCAGTGCCGCGATGCGCTGCTGACGCTCTTCGACCCGGCGTCGGAGGGCCGCGTCCTGTCGGATGAAAATCGTGCGGTCGATCACCCGGTGCTGGTAGTAGTCGCTTGCGAGCTCAGAGCGAGCCTTCTCGTCTTCTGCGTTCGCGACGAGGAGCGCTTGGACCTCTTCGTGTTGTGCGGCCCTCTCCCCCGATGCGAGCGACCGGACGTAGGGGTCGTCGAGGAGCGGGAGCACTCGGCCGTAGACGAACGTCTCGACATGGTCGGCGGTGATCAGCGTCCTGTTGCAGCCGGTGTCTTTCTTGCAGCCATATTCGCGCTTTCGGACGAACGTCCCGTCGCGCAACACCGTGTTCCTTGGATGCGAGATCAGCAGCTCGCCGCAGCGACCGCAGGAGATGAGGCCCCGCAGCGGATATGCACGGGCTGTCTCGCGATGGGAATTGGTGCGCCGTGAGGGGTTGTCCAAGATGGCGCGCAGCTTCTGCCATGTGTCGCGCTTGATGATCGCCGGCCACACTGCTTCGCCGATCACGACGCCCCGGTGCTGTCGGAGCCCGGTGTTCCTGGGCAGCCGCAGCACCGCCCGGACGACGGCGGCCGTCCACCTGTTGCCCGATGACGTCGGGATGCCCCGTCGGTTCCAGTCCGTGGCGATCGAGCGCAGCGACCCGCCACCCAAGACGTGCTCGACCGCCGCGCAGATGAGCGCCGCCTCATCGGGGCGGATGGTCATCCCGTCGGGGTCCCAGCCGAACGCGCGGCGCCCGCCACGGCGTGCGATCCCCTTCTCTGCGTCCTGGAGGCTCCGGCGCAGCATCCGCTCGCGCTGCTTGCGAATCTCTTCGGCGGCGACGGCCGCCTTGATGCGGGCGGTCAAGAGCCCGTCGCCCCCGGGCTTGACCGACCCCGACAACCACTCCAAGGTGACGTTGTGCGTCTCGCACAGAGTGACGAAGGCTTCCAGCTCATCGGGCCGGCGGGTGAGGCGGTCCAGGTCCCACACCGCGACCGCGTCGAGCTTCTTCGCCGAGATGTCGCGGACCAATCGGTCGTACTCGGGACGGAGGAGGCGCTTCTTCCCGGGCACGTCGGCCGCCGAGATGTCGTTGTCGATGTAGGCGCCGGCGACCGTCCAGCCCCGGTCCTCGCACAGGCGGCGGCAGTCGGCCTCCTGGCGCTCAACGCCGAGGCGATCACCGTCCCGGTCGGCGGAGATGCGGCAGTAGATGGCGGCCCTGGGCATGCGCTCCACCTTATCATATACCTATTCACAATGTTCGGGACACCGAACATTCAAGTTGCGTCGAGTAACGGCTGCGGCCGTGCTCGGCCTGGGCATGTCGGCGGGGGTGATTGGAGTCACTGCTGGCGTCGCAGGAGCGACCGCGTCCCTAACAGTGGGGTCGTTCAGCGCATCCACACTCACGACTCTTCCCCACGGGGCGTCCGCTGACCAGGCTGTCGGCACCATGACGATCACCTTCGACAAGACGCTGCCAGCCAGCGACACGCAGGTCAAGATCGCGGCCGCGTCAAACTCAAGTACAGGTACCCCCACGGTCACTTTTGTGACAGTGGGCACCGTCACTGCGAGCAACGGTGCGACCGCATCGGGTTGCACGCTAACTGAGGCCGGTGCACTCGGAGATATCGTCTGCAACGTCACGCACCCAGGTACAACAACGGCGACGATCACGATCAAGGGAGCCAAGGTCACCTCGAATGTGACAGCTGGAGCGGGCACCAAGGTGACCGCAACGGCGACCCTCGGAAAGTTCACAACGGTCTCAGCGATCTTTGTCGCAGAGACAGGCGTGACAGGCGCTCACTTGACGCCGACGTCAGCGGAAGTCGCGACTTACGTGAGCCCGCCGGCAGTGCCGACCGTCACGGTTACCGGTCACCCGACGCATCCCATCACGGCGATCGTGCCGGGGAAGAACAGCCAGAGTGCCGGTACATGGTCGGTCGCAATCCACGGGGCGAACACAACGGCAGGTTGGCGCACAGGCAATACGATTTCGCTCCCCGTCGATTACTCAGGGACATTGAACTGCGCCACCACAACCAAGTATGTGTTCTTTGCGGCAACGCCGACGGTGGCAGTGACATCGACAACAACGACCTCGCACCTGAGCGCGACGCCGACGTTCACCGTCACGACGACACATGTCGCACTCTGCAGCGCGTTCGAGCCCAACGAAGTCGTGATCAAGTTCACGAACTCGGGGACATTCACTGCTACTGCAGGCGGCACAATTGTGCTGACCATCACCGCAGTGAAGTACGACGTCGGCGCGACAACCCCGGTGGGCACAGTGAAGGTGGTGGGTGGCGAGTACCACGTCAAGACGACAAATGCCACACACGCAGTGACTGACACGTCGAGCCAGAACGCCCGGGTTTCGCACGTCTACGTGACGGCGAACACACCGGCCGTCAAGGTTGCCCCATCATCGGTCGACACCCCGATCAGCCCAGTCAAGCTGACCGAGGCCGTGGCCGGTGTGGTGCCTGGGTCGGCATACGTCTGCGTGATGCTCCAATCGACAGCCACAAGCGGATCCGGAAACTCCTTCGACACGACAGCGACGGCGACTGCCAAGGTGACAGGCGGCAATGCTGCGGTCACATCGAAGGTGACCTACCCGTCCGCAACAACGGCGGCATTCAAGGTCACGACGGCATCCAAGACAACAAAGCCGAGCACCTTCATCGTGTCTGGCCTCGCGGTCAACGCCACCTCGTCGAACAACAAGACGCCCTTCGTGGTCGTGACGGACAACCGGAACGCGACATGCACCACTGGCACGTCGAACGTCGCTACGGCAGGTGTCGCGACAGCGGTTGCCTTTACGACCGGGGCAACGTCTACACAGATCTACGGGGCGACAGCTGACGCCACCGCGGCAAAGTTGCTCGAGAACAGGTTCGTGGCGACGCCCGGCAGCACAACCTGCCCAGGTGGGAAGGCAACAAGCGCAAACACACGGCCCGTCATCCTGGCGACCACAGCCCACTTCCAAGACGCTCTGTCGAGCCAGTACCTGGCGAGCTACCTGGACACCGGGACGCTCCTCACCCCGACCGCCAAGTTGTCGACAGTGACGCTGCAGGCCCTTAGGACCGAAGGCATCACCCAGGTGGACGTCGTCGGCGGCCCGCTGGTCGTGAGCACAACAGTCATCGCCCAGCTCGAGACAACGCCGGCCTACACGTGCGGTGGAGGGTCCAAGCTCACGGTTTCCGGTGGGGGCACCCGCTTCCTCTCGGTGACACGGATCTACGGGCACACTGCGGTCGAGACTGCTAGGGCCATCGCGGACACGCCACCGTCGACGCACGTGCTGAAGAAGTCGTTCCTCACAGCGTACATTGGGGTGAACGCGACAAAGGGCAACGGGGCCTTCAACGACACCGCCGGCTCTGCATCTCCCATCCCCCTGACGAGCGCGGCGGTGCCGACGGCGATTCTCGCCAGCACCACAGAGTTCCAGGACGCGATGGCCGCCAGCACGCTCTCGTACTGGCAGCCGTCTCGAACGGTTGCTGCCGCAGAGCAGGGCTTCCCGATCCTGCTGACCAACCCGATGGGGTTGTCGGCGGCAGCGCAGGACGCCATCGCCACACTGGGGATCAAGCAGGTCATCTTGATGGGCGGCCAGCTTGCCGTGACCAACTCCGTGGTGACCTCGCTTGAGGGCCTCGGCGTCGAGGTTCTGCGTGTCGCTGGGCACTCCTACACAGACACGTCCACGCAACTGGCCAAGTTTGAGGAATCCAAGACAGGCCTCGGGCTCAACTGGGACTCGGCGACAACGGTTGCGGTCGCCCGTGGCAATGGCTTCACCGACGGTCTCGTCGGTGCAGATGTTGCCGGGTTCAACAAGTGGCCACTGCTCCTGACCACAAGCCCGACCGTGGTCGGCAAGTACCTGACAGCCTTCTTGAAGGCCCACGGTGCAAAGGGAACGTCCATCGACACCGGAACAGGTGAGACAGCGAAGATCGACACGCTGAAGATCTTCGGTGGCCCGCTTGCGGTGTCGCCTGCGGTCATCAGCCAGATGGAGACAGACATCAGCTGATCTTCGATCGGTCGGCGTCGTAACCCGACCGAGCCAAGAAGTGCGAGAAGAGGGGCCCTTCGGGGCCCCTCTTCCGCCTTCCCGGCTGATCAAGTCTGAGCGTGCCGACGCCT
>JAJYPY010000123.1 GCA_021794995.1 Actinomycetes bacterium
GCCGACCGCACCCGCCTCGTCGATGACGGCGGCCGCCAGCTCGAGCACCGTGTCGGCGAGGCGGCCGGCATCCAGCTCTGCGAGGCCGGGACCCGGCGACGCGGTGGCGAGCGGGGCGTGGTGGACGTGGCCGACGGTGGCGTCGGGTCGGACCACCGACGCCCGCACACTGCTCGTGCCGACGTCGACGACGAGGACGCTGTCGGTCACGGCCACGGCGATCCTCCGAACGGGCTCGGGATGCCCAGCTTGCCCGGGTTCAAGATCCCGGCGGGATCGAGGGCCCGCTTCAGCTCGACGAGGACGTGATGGGCCTCGCCGAGCGCCGGGGCGAGGAAGCGCGCACGGTTGAGCCCGATGCCGTGGTGGTGGCTGATGGCGGCGTCGTGCGCGCACAGCGCGCCGTTGAGGGCGTCCCAGGCCCCGCGGTAGTAGGCCTCGGTCCACGCGGCGTCCGCCCCGCCTCGCGCCCGGCTGCCGGCGAAGGTGAAGTAGAGGCACGCGCCGTCTGCGTACGCGTGCGAGAGGTGCACCGACGCGGCGATGGTGCCGTCGAGCGCGCGCAGCGCCGCGACCACATCGCGCGCCAAGGCGGGGAGCCGGGCCCAGCGGGCGGCCACCTCGGCGGTGTCGACGACGACGCCCGCCTGCCACAGCGGACCGAGCGCCGATACGTCGAAGCGCGTGTCGAGCCAGTGGGCGACGAGCGCGTCGTCCACGCGTGCCCCCGCCGCACACTCGTCGTCCACCACCTGGAGGGTCGCGCCGAGGAGCCCGGGATCCGCCTCGTCGAGCACGACCAGCACGCAGAGGTCGGGGCGCGAGAACGTCCTCTCCGACTCCGCCCGGTCGTAGAGCCGCAGGACCGCGGGCGTGGCGCCGCGTCGCAGGATCCGCCGGCACGCGTCGAGGCCGGCCGCCAGGTCGCAGAACCCGTAGGCCCGGCGCCCTTCGGCCGGCGCGACGGGGTGCACGCGCAGCCAGGCCCGGGTGATGACCCCGAGGACGCCCTCGCTGCCGGCGAACAGCTGCGTGAGGTCCGGGCCGGTGGCGGCGCGCGGGCCTTGGGCGCCGGTGCGCACGACCCGCCCGTCGGCGAGCACCACCTCGAGGCCGGCCACCATGTCTTCGATCTTGCCGTAGCGGGTGGAGTACTGCCCGGCGCTGCGGCATGCGATCCACCCGCCCACCGTGGACAGGTCGATCGACTGCGGCCAGTGGCCGAGCGTGTAGCCCGCTGCGCACCGACGCAGTGCGTCTTCGAGGTCTCTGCCTCCGGTGCCCGCCGGGACCTCGGCGAGGAGCGACTCCTCATCGACGTGCACGTCGCCGACGAGCCCGGTGCAGTCGAGGGCCACGCCGCCGAAGAGCGGGACCGCACCCCCGCACACCCCGCTCCGGCCGCCCATCGCGGTGACCGGCACGAGCGCGTCGGCGCACGACGCGAGGAGCTCGGAGACCTGCGAGGTGGTGACGGGACGCACGACCGCGGCGGGACGCGCCGGCACCTGGCCCGCAGCCGCCCAACCGATCGCGATCGGCCACCAGTCGCGCCCCGCCTCGGCGCGCGCGCCGGCACCGAGCTCCACCGTGCCGCCGCCCTCGCGCACCCTGTCGAGGATGGACGCGGGCACCTCGACCAGGTGAGTCCCGAGACGCTCACCCGCAGCCTCTGGACCGCCCTCGATGGGCGTCGGCCCCGCGGGGCGGCCGCTCATCGAGGGCGTGCGGAATCGGCCGTCAGACCGGCTCCCTCGAGCCCGGCGCGCATCGAGGCGGCGAACTGCTCGGCGTGGTGCGCCGTCTGCTCGGGGCTCCACCCGAGCTCGGCGCCCATCAAGGCGGCGACGCCGGGCGCGGCGTCGGCCGCCGCCCTCGCGTCTTGGAGCGCCGCGCGCGTGCGCCGGGAGAGCACGTCGTCGACCGACTGGGCCATCTCCTCGCGCACCGCGAAGACGACCTCGGCTCCGAGGTAGGGCAATCCCGCGACGACGGTCTCCAAGAGCTCGGGGCGGCCCTCGGCGAGGGCGCGGACCCGACCGGCGTCGGTGCCGTAGCGTGCCTCGAGGTGGTCGCTCGCGGCTCCCGTGGGCGACGCGGGGGCACCATGGAGCCGGAGATGCGCGGTGATGGACGCGCGCCGTGCGCCGCCGCGATCCCCGAGCACGGCGACGACGTGGCGCATCGTGTCCTCGGCCATCTTTCGATAGGTGGTGAGCTTCCCGCCGGTGACCGTGATGAGGCCCTCGGGAGAGGTGCGGACGGAGTGGCGGCGCGACAGGTCTGCCGTGCGCGCGGACAGACCCCGGGCACCGCTCGGCGCGAGGAGCGGGCGCAGGCCGGCCCACACGCCGGTGACGTCGGCGCGTGACAGCCGGCCCGTCGTCGACGCGTTCACGGCGCCGAGGAGGTAGTCGACGTCCTGCGGCGTGCAGCTGGGCGTGTCGAGCCGGCCGTCGTAGTCCGTGTCGGTGGTTCCCACGTAGGTGAGCGCCGACCCGGGCCACGGGACGACGAACACGCTCCGGCGGTCGCCTTTGACCGGCAGCACGGCGGCGATGTCGCAGGGGAGCGCGGTGGCGCTCACCGTCAGGTGGACGCCCTTGGCCGGGCGGAGCGAGTGCGGGTGCTCGCCCTGCGCGAACGCCCGGACGTCATCGGCCCAGACGCCCGTCGCGTTCACGACCACCCGCGCGCGGACGGAGAGCTCGGGACCCTCCGCGACGTCGCCGAACGCCCCCGTGGTGCCGGGCATCACCGCAGGGCTCACCCGCGCCCCGCACACCATGCCCATCTGGTCGGTCACGAGCCCGGTCACGCCTGCGTAGTTGGCCGCGACCGCGCCGTGGTCGAGGACGGCGGTGCGCAACACCGAGAGGGTGAGGCGCGCGTCATCGGCGTGCGCGTCGAGGTAGACGAAGCCCGCGACGAGCTCGTCCGCGCGCAGCGTCGGCAGGTGTCCCAGCGCCTCGTCGCGTCCGATCCGCCGATGCCGCGACCCGATGCGCCAGCCGCCCGCAAGGTCGTAGAGCCACAAGGCGGTCGAGAACGACCGTGCGACGCTCTTGGTGACGACGCCGTCGCGTCCGAAGAGCGGGACCAGGAACGGAAGCGGGGTCACCAGGTGCGGGGCGTTGCGCAGGAGCACCTGGCGTTCGGCGAGGCTCTCGTAGACGAGGCCGAGGTCGCGCTGGCGCAGGTAGCGCAGTCCGCCGTGGACCAGCTTGGAGGACTTGGACGACGTCCCCGACGCGAAGTCGCCCTTCTCGACGAGGGCGGTGCGCAGGCCGCGGCTCGCCGCATCGAGCGCCACGCCGGCACCGGTGATGCCGCCCCCGATGACCAGCACGTCGAACTGCTCCGACGCGAGCCGCTCGAGCGCGCCTTGGCGGTCGAAGCCCGTCACCGCCAAAGCCTCCCACAGCCGCACGGGGGCGGATCGGGGCACGCGACGCCCACCCGCTTGCCCCCCTCTCTGACAACGTGTGTCACTTGACAATTCCTGGCGCTAGAATCCCGGTGTCATGCACACGCCAGCCGAGCTGACCGACCTGTTCCGTGCCCACGGGCGCAAGGTCACGCCGCAACGCCAGGGCATCTTCCGCGCGCTCCAAGGACACGAGGGACACCCCTCCGCGGAGATGGTCCACGAGGTGGTGCGTGCAGAGATGGAGACGATCTCGCTCAAGACCGTGTACCAGACGCTGAACGACCTGTCCGACCTCGGCGAGATCGCCGCGCTCGACCTCGGGACGGGCACCGTGCGCTTCGACCCCAACGTCGAGACGCCGCACCACCATCTCGTGTGCCGTTCCTGCGGCGCGGTGCGCGACGTGTTCGTGGACCTGTCCGACCTGGAGTTGCCCGCCGCGCACGCGCACGGCTACGACGTGGGCAGCGCCGAAGTGGTGTTCCGGGGGCGGTGTGGCGAGTGCCGCCGCGCCGGTCCCGAGCCCGCCGGCGCGGGAACCCGGACCACGTCGACCGGTCAGCACTGAGATCGTCCTGCCCACCCCCCAGTTCCCACAACCCATCCAGGAGGAGCAATGCCCCAGCTCAAAGGTTCAAAGACCGAGGACAACCTGAAGACCGCCTTTGCGGGCGAGAGCCAAGCCAACCGGCGCTACCTCTACTTCGCCCAGAAGGCGGACGTGGAGGGCTACCCCGACGTCGCGGCGCTGTTCCGCTCGGTCGCCGAGGGGGAGACCGGCCATGCCTTCGGCCACTTCGACTTCCTGCGCGAGGTCGGCGACCCGGTCACCGGCGCCAAGGTCGGCGCCACGACCGACAACTTGAAGAGCGCAATCGAGGGCGAGACCTACGAGTACACCGAGATGTACCCCGGGTTTGCGAAGACCGCCCGCGACGAGGGGTTCGAGGAGATCGCCGAGTGGCTCGAGACGCTGGCCAGGGCGGAGAAGTCCCACGCCGGCCGGTTCACGAAGGGCCTCGAGTCGGTCTCCTGAGCGCGCGTCGACGATCGTGACGGCGAGCGCACTGGGCCTCGACGACATCTTGGATCTGCGCGCCTACGAGCGGGTGCGCGACGACTACCGCCGGCGCGTGATCGAGCTGAAGCGCAGCCGTCGGCTGGCGCTCGGGCCGCACCTGAGCGCGGTGTTCGAGTGCGCCGACACGGTGCGGTTCCAGATCCAAGAGATGGCGCGCGCCGAGCGCATCGTGACCGACGAGGGGCTCCAGCACGAGCTCGACGTCTACAACCGCCTGCTCCCGGCCGAGGGCGAGCTGTCGGCGACGCTCTTCGTCGAGCTCACGTCGGAAGAGGACCTGCGCCACTGGCTCCCCCGGCTCGTCGGGATCGAGCGTGCGCTCGCGTTCGAGATCGGCGATCCCGAGGCACGCCCCGACGTCGTCGCGAGCATCCCCGAGCAGTCCCATGCCGATGCGCTGACCCGCGAGAGCGTGACGGCAGCCGTGCACTACGTCCGGTTCGCGTTCAGCACCGGCGCCGTGCGGCGCTTCGCGGCCGGCGAGCCGGTGGCGCTCGCCGTGCACCACCCGGCCTACGAGGCGCGCACCGTCCTCGAGCCCGAGGTGCGTGCGGCGCTCCTTCAGGATCTCGAGGGACGGACGGCACGGCTCCAGCTCGGTTGAGCTCGCCTGACGACGCAGCGTCCTTCCTGGCCAAGAGGGTGCCCCGGCGGAATCTGGCCTTTACAGCGGCGTGGCACGGAGGCATAATTGACGTTCTGCCGCAATTCGGGTGGGCGCTTGGGGACCCCGGGCGGGCCAGGGTGTCGGCAGGCCCAGTCCAGACCATTGCAGAGGATGTGCGTTTCCATGAGTGCCACGTGGCGCAAGCGGGCTGCTTGCCGGGGCATCGACGTCGAGATCTTCTTTCCCGAGACCGACGACGAGACCGAAGCCGAGGCGGCGAAGGCCGTGTGCGAGATGTGCCCGGTCCGTCAGGCATGCCTCGAGCACGCCCTGGCCAATCGCGAGCGCGAAGGCGTCTGGGGCGGCGCGACGGAGCGCGAGCGCCGGCGCATCCTCCGACAGCGCCGGAAGTCCGCCTGAGGGCTCGGCAACGCCGCGACCCGCGCCCACGCGCGCAGGGACGCGCCGCAGGCGGCAGGCACGTCCCACGGCGTCGGCGACGCGCGGCGAGGTAGCGTCATCAGACGTGACCTTCGAGCTCTCCGATGACCTTCTCGCGCTCCAGGCGTCCGTCCGCCGGCTCGCAAAGGACAAGGTGCGCCCGCGCGCGCGGGAGATCGATCAGACGCAGGAGTACCCGAGCGACCTCTTCGAGGTGTTCCGGGACGCCGGTCTCCTCGGCCTGTGCATCCCCGAGGACCTCGGGGGCTCCGGCGCGGGCGTGCTCGGGCTCACGGTCGCGGTCGAAGAGGTCGCCAAGTACTCGAACACGGCCGCGCTCATGCTGCTGCTCACCCGGCTGCCGACCGGGCCGGTGCTCATCGCCGGCGACGAGGAGCAGAAGCGCCGGTACGTACGGGGGATCGCCGACGGCTCGCTCCGGGCTGCGTTCGGGCTGTCCGAGCCACAGGCGGGAAGCGACGTCATGGGCATGCGCACCCGTGCGCTGCCAGATCCCGATCGGCCGGGAGGCTGGGTGCTCACGGGCACCAAGTGCTGGATGTCGGGAGTACGAGAGGCCGACTGGTACACGGTGTTCGCCAAGACCGCCGAGCCGTCGAGCCGCGCGCACGACTCGATCAGCGCGTTCATCGTCGAGCGGACGTGGGACGGGGTGTCGGTGGGGCACACCGACAAGAAGATGGGCGTGCGCGGGGTGGACACGGGCGAGCTGCTGCTCGACGGCGTGCGGGTCCCCCCCGAGAACGTGATCGGCGAGATCGGAGGGTTCCGCCTCGCGATGCTCGGGCTCAACTCCATGCGGCCGATCGTGGCCGCACGCGGGATCGGGCTCGCCGAAGGCGCCCTCATGTAC
Source organism: Actinomycetes bacterium (assembly GCA_021794995.1). Taxonomy (GTDB): domain Bacteria; phylum Actinomycetota; class Acidimicrobiia; order Acidimicrobiales; family RAAP-2; genus JAJYVT01. The sequence goes on from JAJYPY010000123.1 coordinate 6,434, forward strand.
GCGACGGACTACGTCAAGCAGCGCGGCGCGTTCGGCAAGACCATCGCGGACTTCCAAGGGATCCGTTGGGAGATCGCCAAGTGCGCCGTCGACATCGAAGCCGCCCGCCTGCTCACCTACCGCGCGGCGGCCATGTCGGACGCGGGACGGTTCGCAAAGGCCGACGTGCCATTCCTCTCGATGTCCAAGTACTTCGCGTCCGAGCTCGCGGTGCGTGCGTCGGGGCTCGCGGTCCAGCTGCTCGGGGCGGCGGGCTACATGGAGGACCACCCGACCGAGCAGTGGTACCGCGACGCCCGCCAGCTCACGATCGTGGAGGGGACCTCCCAGGTGCAGCTCGACCTGATCGGGCGCGGCGTGCTCGACGGCGACCTGTGGTGGGACTGAGTGCCCGGCGCGGCGTTCGACGCGCTCGGGTCGTGGCCCGGGGTCCTGGCGCGCCTCGTGGACGGCGCGTCGCTCTTTGAAACAGAAGCGGCGTGCGTCATGGGAGAGGTGCTCGACGGTGCCGCCACCCCCGCGCAGATCGCAGCCTTGGTCGTTGCGCTGCGCACGAAGGGCGAGACGGTCGGCGAGATGACGGGCTTCGTGCGCGCGATGCTCGACCACGCCGAGCCTCTCGACCTCCCCGGTGACCCGCTCGACGTCGTCGGCACCGGGGGAGACCGCCTCGCCAGCATCAACGTCTCGACCCTCGCCGCCCTGATCGCCGCGGGCGCAGGTGCGCAGGTCTGCAAGCACGGCAACCGGGCGGCCTCGTCGGCTGTCGGAACGGCCGACGTCCTCGAGGCCATGGGGGTGGTCGTCGAGCTCGGGCCGTCGGGGGTGGCACGTTGCGTCGCGGAGGCCGGCATGGGCTTCTGCTTCGCCCCGCGCTTTCACCCCGCGATGCGCCATGCGGGGCCCGTGCGGCGCGAGATCGGCGTCCCGACGGTGTTCAACTTCCTGGGGCCGCTCGCCAATCCTGCGCGGGTGCGCCGCCAGCTGGTCGGGGTGAGCGACCCCGCGATGGCGCCCAAGATGGCCGAGGTCCTCGCGGCGAACGGGAGCCGCCGGGCCATGGTCGTCCATGCCGACGACGGGCTCGACGAGCTCAGCGTCACGACCGCGTCGACGGTGCTGGAGGTCTCGCGTCCCGGGCCGGGCGGCGCGGCGGGCGGCGCGGC
>JAJYPY010000124.1 GCA_021794995.1 Actinomycetes bacterium
CGTCGTCGCCGCCGCCGCCCGAGGCGAAGAGCGCGAGGAGCTCGTCGGCGTCGAGCGCAGCTTGCGTCGGAGGGGTGCGCTCTCGGTAGCTCGCCGGGGCCCGTCGGCTGAGCTCGAGCGCGTACCGCCGGGAGGCCGGGCTCGACGCCAGGGCGACGACCTCGCGCGCCCACGCGTCGTGCGCCCCCGGATCCTCCCCGGCCTCGCCCGTGCCGGCCTCGCCCGTGCCGGACTCGCCGCTGCGGCCCGGATCGCGGGTGCCAGGCGTCACCGCGCCAGCTTCGCGCAGCCGTCCCGGACATGCGTTGACGGTTGGGCGCGACGTTCATGGAAGAGCCCTGTGCGCGTCCGGCAGTGACCATGTGGTTGCTCGTGCAGATGGCCGTTGCGTGCACCATCGGCGGACAGATCCAGCGGTTGACACGATGGGCGCCGGTCCGCCAGCATCACGGGCGTCCAGCACGGACGGGGGCGACATGCCCCCGTGCTCGTGGCGGAGGGCTGGTCCCGGGTGGCGGGTGGTGCTCGGTGGCCGCTGATCGGTCTTCGTCGATCACATGGGCCAACATGTCGGGGATCCGCCTCCTGGCTGGTGGCTGGCGTCTGGAAACGGGAGAATCTTGAATGGACGCGCTCATCAACCTGACCCACCTCGTCAGCTCGTTCGGCTACATCGCGATCTTCCTTCTGAGCGTCGCCCAGTCCTGTTGCGTCCCGACGTCTTCTGAGCTGACCCTCGGCTTCGCCGGCGCGCTCGCCGCGACCGGGCACCTGAACCTCGTCGGGGCCATCCTGGTCGGAGCTTCCGGCGAGGTGGTCGGCGCGTACATCGCCTGGGCGATCGGGCGCACGGCGGGCCGGGCCATCGTCGACCGCTACGGCAAATTCTTGCTCCTCACCCACCACGACCTGGACCGAGCCGAGGCGTGGTACGCGCGCCACGAGCGTTGGGGGGTCTTCGGCGCCCGGCTGGTTCCCGTGATCCGAAACTTCGCCGCCCTTCCCGCCGGTGTGGCCGAGGTCTCCGTGGTGCCGTTCGGGGTGCTCACGGCGGCTGGCAGCCTCCTGTGGGACGGCGCGATGGCCGGCATCGGCTACGGAGTCGGCAGCCGCTGGCACGCGATCGTCCACGCCTTCAGTGACGCCGGCTATGTCCTTGGGGCGTTGGCCGTGCTGGCCATCGTGGTGCTGATCGCCCACCGCTGGCGCTCCTACGGTGTCCAGATCCGCGGAGCGGGCGCCGGCGGGGCCGCCGGAGTGGTGGGCGCCCCCCCGCGAGGCGGCGGAGGCGCCGGGGCCACCACATCCGTCGCGGCGGTGGACGGCGGGGGCGTCGCCGTCGTCGAGAAGAATCCCCGAGAGGAGCTGATGGCGCTGATCACGCGCCTGGCCGAACCCGGCACCGGGGTCGGCGAGCGCGACGGTGCAGCGGCCAACGAGCGACTGACCGCCGGCGCTGCGGCGGTGCTCTTCGTGCTGATCTTCCTGGAAGGCCTGACGCTGCTGCGCATCGGCAACATGATGACGCTCCACGTCGTGATCGGGCTGATCCTCATCCCTCCCGTCCTGCTCAAGCTCGGGAGCACGGGATGGCGCTTCTTCCGCTACTACTCGGGCAGTCCTGCCTACGTGCGCAAGGGCCCGCCGACCGCCATGCTGCGCGCGCTGGCGCCGTTCCTCGTGCTCACCACCGTGGTGCTGTTCGGCTCCGGCGTCGCCCTCGTGGTGATCCACCGCCCGTTCGGATGGCTGTACGTCGTGCACCGCTACGACTTCTTGCTGTGGTTCTTCATCCTGGCGGTGCACGTCCTTGCCTACATGTGGCAAGTGCCGGGCATCCTGCGTCGCGATCTGAGCTCCCGGCGTCAGTACCGGCGCACCAGCCCGAGAGGGCGCATGCTGCGGCTCTGGCTCGTCGCCGGCTCGATCGTGGCGGGCGTGGCACTGGCAGCGATCTTGTGGCCCGGGATCGCCGCCCAGGTGCACACCTTCTTCCGCGTGCACCCTCATCGATGAGATGCCCTCCACGCGCGTCCGACGGCGTCTGGAAGTGCGGCGCGGCGGGCCGGCCTACCCTGTGCGACGCGTGCGACGCGTGCGAGAGGGCGAGAGGGCGAGGACGTGCACGCACGCACTGCGGGGGTCGTAGCTCAGTGGTCAGAGCAGGGGACTCATAATCCCTCGGTCGCAGGTTCGATCCCTGCCGGCCCCACCTGGTCAAACGGCATCGTTGGTGCTGTCAGGATCCTGTGATGCCCAGTGGGCCAGCAGCCGGGCCAACACCAGCAGGCGGGCCAACACCAGCAGCCGGGCCAACACCAGCGGGCGGGCCAACAACGGGTGGCCCGGCGCATTCGTCAACGCCCCGAGCGACGGGCCGACGCGTGGCAGCTGCGCGTCCACGTCGAGCGAGACGTCGAGGGACGGGTCCGCAATCGAGTGCCGGCACGACCATCGACGTGGGGGAATCGATACGCTCACGGGTGGAAAGCACCATGTCTCCACCCCACTTTCTCAGGCCTGCTGACCGCCATTCGCTCCTTGTCTGGTACGGGATACGCGGCATGGTGAACGCGAGCGGGACGATTGAGGTCCACACTCCCGAGGATCGCCAGTTCGTCATCCGAGTGCACGGCATGTCCTCGTCGCACCGAAGGGTCCAGCGCGAGCTCATCGAAGAACGCGGGGATGACGACGTGCGCGTGCTGGTCGCGGAGCTGCACAGGTTGCACTGAGCCGCTCGGCGGCGTGCCTCGTGACGTCGGCGACCAGTTCGACGTCCGCGTCGATCGACGTGCTGCGGCATCGGGCGATCGACCCCCGGTCCCCACTGGAGATGTGCATGGCTGCCGAGATCCACAACGTGAGCCACGTGGAGCCGGCGTCGGCCATGGCGTTGGTCGGGGAGGGGGGGGTCGATCACCACCTCGCTGTTCCGGACGCCGGCGCGTCACGACGAACTACGACATCCTCGCTCGCGCCTGGGCGACGCGGGAGACGAGGGCCTGCTCGTCGAGCCACCGGCTGGCTCGCGCAACCTGACGCCCGCTCGGGAGGTGGCGCTGTCCCAGCGGACCGTCCGTCGTCGCCCCGCAGCGCCGGCACACGGCCATGCGGCCATTGGTCTCGGGCAGGTGGTCCTTGTCGAGGCGCAGGCCCAGCTCGGCATCGTCAGCTTGGGCCATGGTGTCCCTCTTCTCTCGAGACCCCCATCGTAGGGCACAACGACGGATCGGACATACTTCGACGATGTCCGAACGGGCACTGGTCGACGCGTATCGACAGGGCGGCGCCGGCGTCCGGTTCGACTGGGGCCCGAGCGGAGCCGACGCGCTCGGGGGAGACGACGGCGCGATCGTGATCGTGGACACGCTCTCGTTCACGACGTCGGTGAGCGTGGCGACCGGCCGCGGGATCGGGATCATCCCGTACCCTCTGGAAGAGAGCGGTGCCGCCGCGCTCGCCGCTGCCCACGGTGCCGCCCTCGCGGTCCCACGCGCCGAGCTGTCGCCGGAGCACCCGTGGTCGCTCTCGCCGGCGTCGCTGCTCGCGGCGCCCCACACGGCGCGCCTCGTCCTGCCCTCGCCAAACGGCTCGGCGATCGCGTCGGCTCGTGCGGAGGCGGGCCAGCTCGTCCTTGCAGGCTGCCTCCGGAACCCGAGCGCTACCTCATCGTGGCTCACCGACCACGGATACGGCACCGCGCAACGGCCCGTCTCGGTCATTGCTGCCGGTGAACGGTGGCCCGACGGCTCGTTGCGCCCCGCGCTCGAGGACTACCTGGGCGCCGGGGTGCTCATCGGCCGGCTCCGTGACGCCGGATGCGTCCTCTCGAGCGAGGCGGGCGTCGCCGCGGCCAGCTTCGACGCGACCCCGGACCTCGCCGCGACGCTCAGAGCGTGCGCCTCGGCGCGCGAGCTCGCCATGAGGGGATTCCCCGACGAGGTGGAGATCGCAGCTGCGCTCGACGCGGACGCGCATGCGTCGGTGCTGCGCGGGGCGGTCTTCGTGAGGAGCTGACGGGCTGTGCCGGGTCGATCCCCGCGGCCTCCTGCACCCACGGCACGCGTTCGGCGATCCTGACGACGTCCGCGCCGCGCCGATCCGTGGTGGTGGTCACGAGACAGGGGCGGAAGACGGGTCGGCGGTATATCGTCACGTCGACGCGCGGGGCGGCGGCCGGACCACGGTGGTCCTCGAGCCGTCGTGCCGCCTGATCCGAGCCGCCCTGCCGGCTCGCCGAGGAGGAACCGTGGCAACGAGAACCGTGAGGGCCGCACGCCTCACCGAGCACGGGCACCCGCTGGAGGTCCAGCAGGTCCCGCTTGCCGACCCCGCAGACGACGACGTGGTGGTCGAGATGGGCTACGCCGGGGTCAACCCGATCGATCGCTACCACGCGCTCGGCACCGTCGCCCCGGACGCCCCCCTTCCGCGGACCATCGGCCTGGAAGGGGTCGGCACGCTCGACGGGCGCTGGGTCGCGCTCCACGGGCACGGGCTGGGTGTCGTGAGGGACGGCCTGTGGGCCGACGCGTCGGTCGTACCCCGGGCGGCCGTGGTGCCGGTGCCCGACGGCGTCGAGCCCGCGGCCGCCGCGGCGATGGGCGTGGCAGGTGTCACGGCGTTTCGCACGGTGGCCGACCTCGCTGCCGTCACCGCAGAGGACCGCGTGCTCGTCCTCGGGGCGAGCGGGGGGGTCGGCTCGATGATCGTGTCGTTGTGCGAGGCGCGCGGTGCCACCGTGTGGGGACAGACCGCCCACCAGGGCAAAGCCGCGGTTCTCGAGCGGCAGGGTGCGACGCGGGTGGTCATCTGCGACGACCCAGGCGAGCTGCCGGGCGTGCTCGGCGAGCTCCGCCCGACGGTCGTGTTCGACCCGCTCGGTGGCGGGTACACCGGCGCGGCCGTCGAGGCGCTCGAGCCGCACGGTCGCGTGGTGACCTTCGGGACGAGCGCGGACGCCGAGGGGCGCCTCCCGCTCCGCTCGCTGTACCGCAAGGGGATCTCGATCCTGGCGTACGGTGGCGCTGTCGAACCGGAGGAGGCGGTCGCCAGGGGCATCAGGGCGTCCCTCGAGGCGCTGCGGGACGGCAGCCTCCGGGTGCCGATCGACGCGCTGGTGCCGCTCGAGGACGTGAACGATGCCCTCGAGCGGCTGGTGCACCGAGCGGTCTCGGGGAAGCTCGTCCTCACCCTCGCGGCTGCCCGATAGCGCGCCGGCAGGCGGCGCCCCCGCCGCCGGGGCGTAGCGTGGGAGCAGGTCCGCCAGGAGGTGTGCCATTGCCGACCCATGAAGTGACGAACCAGCCGCCCCCGCTCGCCGGCCACGACGTCGCCGACGATCCGGCCCTCCTCACGGAGCTGCGCGCCTTCGGGGCCGGCTGGGCGGAGCCCGAGCTGCGAGACCTCGGCCGGCGCGCCGGGTCCGGCGAGGTGATCGAGATGGCGCGCGCCGTGCACGAGCACCCTCCCGTCCTGCGCACGCACGACCGGTACGGACACCGGGTCGACGAGGTGGAGTTCCATCCGTACTGGCACGCGCTCATGACGGTGGCCGTGGGCCACGGACTGCACGCTGCGGCGTGGCGCACACCGCGACCGGGTGCGCACGCGGCGCGCACGGCGAAGTTCTTCGTGTGGTCCCAGGCTGAGCCCGGGCACCTCTGCCCCATCTCGATGACCTACGCCGCCATCCCCGCGCTGCGCCATCGCCAGGACCTCGCAGACCGCTTCGAACCGCTGCTGGCCTCGAAGGAGTACGACCCCGCGTTGCGAGACCCGCAGACCAAGCGCGGACTGATCGCGGGCATGTCGATGACCGAGAAGCAAGGAGGCTCCGACGTCCGCGCGAACACGACGACGGCGCGTCCCGAGGCCGACGGCAGCTACCGCATCGTGGGGCACAAGTGGTTCACGTCTGCACCCATGTCGGACCTCTTCCTCATCCTTGCGCAGGCTCCCGGGGGACTCTCGTGCTTCCTCGTGCCGCGTGTGCTGCCCGGCGGCGAGCGGAACCCGATCCGCCTGCAGCGGTTGAAGGACAAGCTCGGCAACCGCTCCAACGCGTCGGCAGAGGTGGAGTACGAGGACGTCCACGGATGGCTCGTCGGCGACGAGGGGCGCGGCGTGCGCACCATCATGGACATGGTGAGCGCCACCCGGCTCGACGCGATGACCGGGAGCGCCGCGGGCATGCGCTGGGGAGCGGTGCAGGCCGTCCACCACGCGTTGCATCGGCGTGCGTTCGGCTCGCTCCTCACCGACCAGCCCCTGATGCGCAACGTCCTGGCCGATCTCGTGATCGAGTCGGAGGCTGCGACCCTCTTGTGCATGCGCCTCGCCGCGGCGACCGACGGCGCGGCATCCGGTGACGACGCGGAGGGGGCCTTTCGGCGCATCGGCCTTCCGGTGGGCAAGTACTGGATCTGCAAGCGGGCGCCGCTGCACGCCGCAGAAGCGCTCGAATGCGTGGGCGGGAACGGCTACGTCGAGGAGTCCCACATGCCGCGCCTGTACCGAGAGGCGCCGGTGAACTCCATCTGGGAGGGATCGGGCAACGTCGCGGCGCTCGACGTGCTGCGCGCGGTGGCGACCAGGCCGGAGAGCGTCGACGCCTACTTCGACGAGGTGCAGCGCGCGGCGGGCGAGGACTCCCGACTGGACCAGGCGGCCGAGGACCTTCGCAAGGAGATGGCCGACACCGGCGACGCTGCGTTCCGCGCCCGGCGCGTCGCGGAGCGCATGGCGCTCGTCCTCCAAGCCTCGCTGCTGGTGCGGTTCGGGAACCCCGCGGTCACGGACGCGTTCTGCGCTTCCCGGCTCGAGCGCGGCCACGGCGGCGCGTTCGGGACCCTCGCGCCGGGGGTCGACGCGCCACGCGTGATCGCCCAGGCGCACGTGTCGCGTTGAGCGGGAGATCCGCCCGCATCGCCGTGCCGGCTTGCCGGGGCCCGGTGCCGGTGGTACCCCATGGGAGCACGAGAGACCGCGTGTCCTCTCGCGAGCGGGCGGGGACGCGCAAGGCGAGGAGGCCCACCGAGCGATGCTGACACCGCGCGTCCCGCCGCAGGGGCGAGCACGAGGGACGCGCAGGCCGGGGCCCGCGCGCGTCCCCCCCCGGGACGAGCCCGCCGGCGCCACCCGTCGCGCGGTCGTCGAGGACATCCGGCCGCTGGTCGACGGTGGCCGCTTCCCGGCGAAGGCGGCGGTCGGTGACGACGTGCGGGTCACGGCCACGGCGTTCGCCGACGGCCACGACCTGGTCGCCTGCGATCTGCGCTACCAGCGCGACGGCGAGAGGACCTGGACGACCGTCGAGATGCGCGCGTTGGGCAACGATCGTTGGGAGGGCAGCTTTTCGGTCGACGAGGTC